>CAYRIA010000046.1:0-13294 GCA_964424175.1 uncultured Oscillospiraceae bacterium
TTTTCTCGTTAGCCATTTGCAAGTTCCTCCTCCGAAAGCTGGGAAAGCGCAATCTCTCGGTAA
Organism: uncultured Oscillospiraceae bacterium; assembly: GCA_964424175.1. Classification (GTDB taxonomy): domain Bacteria; phylum Bacillota; class Clostridia; order Oscillospirales; family Oscillospiraceae; genus UBA2658. The sequence goes on from CAYRIA010000046.1 coordinate 64, forward strand.
ACTTCACAGCCTTGCATCAGCGCGCTGTGCGTGCCGATGCCGGCAATCCTGCCGTTTTCCAGCACCACGATCTTGTCCGCGTCGCGGATGGTGCCGATGCGCTGGGCGACGATCAGGGAGGTCGTGCCCGCGAGCTCTTTTTTCAGCGCAGTGCGCAGATTTTTGTCCGTTTTAAAGTCCAGAGCGGAGAAGGAGTCGTCAAAGATGAAAATTTCCGGCTCGCGGCAGATTGCGCGGGCGATGCACAGGCGCTGCTTCTGCCCACCGGACACGTTCGTGCCGCCTTGCGCGATTGGCGCGTCATAGCCCTCGGGCGTGGCTTCGACAAAGTCCGCAGCCTGCGCCAGCGCAATGGCGCTCTTGATGGCATCCTCAGTTTTTTCGCCCCGACCATTGTCGCCGTAAGCGACATTGGAGGCAACCGTTCCCGTAAAAAGGACAGCGCGTTGTGGGATATACCCAAGCTTGTTACGGAGCTGGGTGAGTGTGTAGTCGCGCACGTCGACACCGTCAATCAACACCTGTCCCTCTGTGACGTCGTAAAAGCGGGGGATCAGATTGATGACGGTCGATTTGCCGCTGCCGGTTGAACCGATAAAAGCCACGGTCTCGCCCTTGTTGGCCGTGAAGCTGACGTTGCGAATAACGTAATCCTCAGCGCCGGGGTATTTGAAGCTTACGTCGCGAAACTCAACCTCTCCCATGCGTGCGGGCAGAGCCTCCGCGCCCACGCCGTCCTGCACTGCGCTGGCAGTGCCGAGCACCTCGTTGATGCGCTTGGCCGAAACAGTGACGCGGGGCAACATGATAAAGATCATCGTCAGCATCATGAAAGCAATCACGACCTGCATCGCATAGGAGGAGAAAACGACCATGTTAGAAAACAGCCCCAGCTTCTCCGTCATGGCGGCAGCGTTGATGAGCGACGCTCCGATCCAGTAAACCGAGAGCGTCAGTCCGTTCATCACAATTGTAATACAGGGCATGATCAGCGCCATCAGGCGAGTGGTAAATAGATAGGTATCCGTCAACTCGTTGTTGACACCCGCAAACTTTTGTAGCTGAAAGCCCTCGGCGTTATAAGCGCGCACAACGCGTAGGCCGGTCAAATTCTCACGCGTAACGCGGTTGAGCCCGTCGGTCAGAGTCTGGATGCGCCGGAAGCGCGGAATCACAAGCGTGGAAATACTGATCACGACGAGAAGCATAAACAGGATCATCGCGCCAGTGGCCATCGTCCACTCCATGCCCTTGCCGGCGATCTTGGCAATCGCCCAAACGGCCATAATCGGCGCCTTAATCATTATCTGAAGCCCCATGGCGATGAGCATCTGCACCTGGGTTACATCGTTAGTCGAGCGGGTAATCAGGCTGGGCGTTGAAAAGCGGTTAATTTCGCCCATCGAGAATGACTGAACCTTTTGGAAGACCAGAAGCCTGAGCTTTTGCGAAAATCCTGCCGCGATCCGTGCGGCAAGGTAGCCGACGAGGATGGACGAGGCCAGGCTGCCAAGGGCACACAGGAGCATTTTTACGCCCGCAAGCCAAATGTCCGACATGGCGCTGCCCGGCGTAACGACGAAGGTGGTGATCTCCTCCATAAAGTCGGGCAGGCGCAAATCCAGCCAGACCTGTGCTGCCACCAGCAGCGCGCTGACCGCCGACATGAACCACTGGCGCGCAGAGAAGCGCCTGATGAGCTTGAGCATAGAAAAATTCCTTTCAATCTTCGGGAAAATCGCCGATATCGGCAATACTTTGAGTATATACAATGTCCTTTTATTGTCAACAGAATTCGGTGAAGCAAAGATGAATTTACTGTAAATTCCGGTGCCTCAGGACGACAAATCCGCGCCTGTTCCGCAAAAACACGCCGGACGTTTGCGCGTCCGGCGTTTTGGTCTTACCCTGCTATAGCTTTTTCAGCGCCTCCACAACGTCCTCGAATTTCCGGCTGTGGGAGGCCTTGACCAGAACGGTGTCACCCCTTTGGATGAGCGACGGCAAAGCCGCCAGCAGCGCCTCCTTCTCCGTGAAATAAACGGCCTTGCCCCCGGCGCTCTCCGCCCCCTCCACTGTGCTGCGGGAGAGCGCACCGCAGGCGACGATCAGCTCGATGCCTTTCTCCGCAGCGTGAACGCCGGCTTCAAAGTGGAGTCTTTCCGCGGCTTCGCCCAGTTCACCCATATCACCGAGAATGCTAACCTTGCGTGCAGGCAGCCCCGAGAGTGAATCAATTGCCGCCGCAACGGAACTGGGGTTTGCGTTGTAGCAGTCGTCAATAATCATAAGTATATCTGTCTGAATCAGGCCAGAGCGGCTACCGACGGGAACATAGGCGGCCAAACCAGAGGCGATCTCCGCATCCGTCAGCCCCAGCTCCAGACCGACTGCCGCCGCGCCCAGCGCCGCCGTCGCCAGATGCCCGCCGAAGGCATTGATGCGCGCGGGTATGCGGCGGCCTTGCGCCACGATCTCCAGCAGCATGCCCGCCGTGCCGAGCGGGCGGACATTCTCGCCGCGCACCGTGCAGTCTGGTGAGAGGCCGAAGCGGACAAGCTTTTGGCGGCAATGCAGGCGCCGTAGCGTCTCGTCGTCGCCGTTGACGAATACAACGCCATCCTCAGGCAGCAATTCAAGCATTTCCGTCTTGGCTCTAAGCACCCCGTTAAAATCGCCAAGGAACTCCAGATGGGCGCTGCCGATGGCCGTGTATAACGCCATGTTTGGCCGGGCAATCTCCGCAAGCCGCCGCATCTCACCAAAGTGCGAGATGCCCATTTCGATCACGGCGGCCTCGTGGCCAGCATCCAATCCAAAGAGCGTCAGCGGCACGCCCAGCTCGTTGTTAAAGTTCCCCTGCGTCCGGTGCACACACAGTCTCTGCTCCAGAACGGCGGCGACCATCTCCTTGGCCGTGGTCTTTCCGACGCTGCCAGTCACACCAAGGACAGGGATATCAAATTGGCGGCGGTAAACTGCAGCGAGGTCCCCCAGCGCCGTGACGGTGTTTTCCACCAATATCAGCGGCAGCGGCGCCACACCTGCCGGGCGGCGCTCGCAGAGGGCGCAGAGCGCGCCCTTTTCGGCGGCGGCGGCGATGTAATCATGCCCATCGCTCCTCTCGCCCTGAATAGCTGCGAACAGGCAGCCGGGCGTTACCGTGCGGCTATCTGTCATCACGGCGCTGATTTCCTGATCCGAAAGGGCAGCGCCGCCGAGATACGTCCCCTTCACGGCGGCGGTAATTTTATCAAGCGTTAAATCCTTCATGCAGGTCGAGTGCCCTTCAGCAGTATTTTTTGAGCGAAGCTGCGATGATCTCCTCGCAGAGTTCGCCGAAGCTCTTGCCCTGCGCCTGTGCCATACGGGGCATAAGGCTGGTTGGGGTCATCCCGGGCAGCGTATTCGCCTCAAGGCAGTAAAACTCGCCGCGCTCGTCCATCAGGAAGTCTATACGGCTGTAAGCCTCAATCATCAGCAAATCGTGCACCTGCTCGCTCAGACGCTGGACGCGCTCCGTCGCCTCAGCGCCGATTGGTGCGGGGCAAGGCTCGTCAGTCAGTCCGGCTTGATATTTATTTTTATAGTCGTAGAAGCCCTCCTTGGGGATGATCTCAACAACGGGCATCGCCTTGCCGTCCATCACACCGACGGTCAGCTCGCGGCCCTGTATGTATTGCTCAACAATGACTGCACGCTCATATTTGAAGGCCGCCTCCAGTGCCGCGTCGTATTCTTCCCGGCTGCCGACGATTGCCGTCCCTACGCTTGAGCCACCGGAGCAGGGCTTGACAACGCAGGGGAAGCCTACGTCGGCATATGGCCCCTCATTGGAATAGACCGTAATGCCTAAGGGTGTCTGGATTCCTGCGCAGGCAAAGAGCTTTTTCGAGAGGGTCTTGTTCATAGCCAGCGCGCTACCGAGATAGCCACTGCCCGTATATTTGATTCCGGCTACGTCAAAGACGGCCTGAAGCTTGCCGTTTTCGCCCTCGTCGCCGTGCAGGGCAAAGAAGGTGATATCCGCAGCTCTGCAGATCTCCAGAACGTTTCCGCCGAGGATGCTGTCGTCGTCCTGATTCCGCAGAGAGCGGATCAGCGCAAGATCCGGCTCGGTTTCGCCGACGAGGATCGTTTCGCTACGCGTTTCGCGCGCAAACAGCTCCTCAGGTTTGTCGTAGGATGCGGTGCAGCCGAAGAATGCATCGATCAGAACGACGCGGTGCCCACGCTCACGTAGAGCCTTCGCCACCATCGTTCCGCTAGCGATGGAAACGTCGCGCTCCGCGCTGAGGCCGCCGCATAGGACTGCTATTTTCATCATATGCCTCCTTGAAAGACGTTTTCGCTTCTCCAGGCCAATACGCCCGCCCGTGAACGCGGGGCATTGGTCAGCGCAAGTATAGCACAAAGCCTAGCGCATATCAAACAGAATCGTGCAGCTGGTGAATGAAAAAGCCCTGCCTTGTCGTAAACAACAAGGCGAGATCTCCGTCATCTTAAATCCAGCTTTCTTCGCTTTCGTGCTTCTTGTTGCGGGTCATTAGCGCAGAGAAGGTCTCACGCAGAGGTGCGCCGTTATACAGAACCTCATAGGTTGCCTCAGTGATTGGCATTTCAACGCCATATTTTTGGGCCATGGCAAAGCCCGAGGCTGCAGCGTAATAGCCCTCAACCACTGCGCCAACCTGTTGCATTGCCTCCTTGGGCTCAAGACCGCCGCCGATCAGAAGCCCCGCTCGACGGTTGCGGGAGTGGTCGGAGGTGCAGGTTACGATCAGGTCGCCCATGCCGGCCAAGCCAGCAAAGGTCTCCTTGCGACCACCCATTTTTGCACCGATGCGCGCGATCTCAGTGAGCCCTCGCGTCATCAGCATGGCCTTGGTGTTGTCTCCGAAGCCCATGCCATCGCAACAACCGGCACAGAGGGCAATGACGTTTTTCAGCGCTGCGCCAAGCTCAACGCCGATGATATCTACGGAGGTATAGACCCGAAAACGTTCATTCATAAACAAATCCTGAACAAATTCGGCTACGCTTAGCTCCGGGCAAGCTGCCACGACCGCCGTTGGAATTCTCCGGCCAACCTCTTCCGCGTGGGACGGGCCGGAGAGGGCAACAATGGGGTTATTGCCCAGCAGCTCGCTGCCAATAAGCTCGGACATGCGAAGGGAGCTGTCCTTCTCTATCCCCTTTGCGACAGAGACAACCACCGCGTCCGGCTTAAGCAAGGGAGCAAGACACCGCGCGGTTTCGCGTACGGCGAACGATGGCGTCGCAAGCACCACGGCGTCCGCATCGGCGACACCGCCAAGCTGCGTACTGATGTTCAGCGTCGCCGGCAGGGTCACGCCCTTCAGATAGGGGTTCTCCCGTGAAGCAAGCATAAGCTCGCATTCCTTTTCGAAAAAGGACCAGAGCGTAACTTCATTCCCGTTTTCTAATAGCAGTAGCGACAGAGCCGTTCCCCAAGCGCCACTGCCAAGGACTGTAATGTTCATTTGTCTTCTCCCTTTAGGATATATTGTTAATAATAGTGTCTTATTGTGACAAGTATGGTTTCGTTTTGCCTCTGTCTCAAAAAGCGCTTGCTCACCGCCGCATAAAAAATGTCGGCGCTCCGCCTCCGAAAAGATACGGATATCATAATCCAGTATCCCCCAAAAGGCAAGCGCCGACGCATGCATTTAAAGGTTATTTTACATATGAGCTCAAGCAGAACTGTGAAATGTGTCAGAAATACCGTTCAGTCGAGTAGGAACTGTTCGCCGTAGCCGTAGTGCTCATAGATATAGTCGATGTCCTTATCTCCGCGCCCAGAGAGGTTAACCAGGATGGTGCCCGACTTGTGTGTCTTTGCGTATTTGATGGCATGGGCCATAGCGTGGCTGCTTTCGATGGCGGGGATTATGCCCTCGTTGCGGCAGAGGAGGAAATAGGCTTCAATGGCCTCGTCGTCAGTGACGGACCGGTAGTTGACTCGTCCGAGATCGTGTAGGTAGGCATGCTCCGGGCCAACAGAGGGGTAATCCAGTCCACTGGCCACAGAATAGACCGGTGCAGGCTCGCCTGCCGCGTCCTTAAGCATGAGACTCTCAAAGCCGTGCATAACGCCCTTTTCGCCGAAGGTGACGGAGGCAGCGTGGTCACCCAGCGCCTCACCCCTACCCATCGGCTCTACGCCGTAAATCGTCACTGGGTCAGCAAGGAAGGCGGAAAACATGCCGATTGCGTTTGATCCTCCGCCGACGCAGGCGCAGATCGCGTCCGGGAGGCTGCCGGTCATCTCTAAAAACTGTGCGCGCGCCTCATGCCCCACAACAGCCTGGAAGTCGCGTACCATCATCGGGAAAGGATGGGGCCCGACGGCGGAGCCGATACAGTAGATAGCATCCCTATACTCCTTCATATATCCCTCAAAGGCTGCGTCCACCGCCTCCTTGAGGGTTTTCAGGCCGTGCGTGACGGGGATGACGCGCGCACCGAGCATCCGCATCCGGGTCACGTTCGGCGCCTGCTTTTTGATGTCCACCTCGCCCATATAAATGTCGCAGTCCATGCCGAAATAAGCCGCAGCCGTTGCTAGCGCCACGCCGTGCTGTCCCGCGCCGGTTTCGGCAATGATTTTCTTCTTGCCCATAAACTTTGCAAGAAGTCCCTCGCCCATGCAGTGGTTGAGCTTGTGCGCACCGGTGTGGTTCAAGTCCTCGCGCTTGAGGTAGATCTGCGCGCCGCCAATTTTGCGGGAGATCCTCTCACAGTGATAAACCGGCGTAGGCCTCCCCTGAAACTCGCGGCGTATCCGGCGAAGCTCACTGATAAACTGCGCACTGTTGCAAATGGTATTGTAGGCCGCTGTGATCTCTGCAAAGGCAGGGATCAGCTCCGGGGGCAGGTAGGCGCCGCCGTATTCGCCGTAGCGACCATCATGGGTTGGGACGTTCTGAAAATAGGCTTCAAAGCCCTTGTTGGGGTTTTCATAATTTGTACGCATAATTCTATCTCCCTCGTCTATTATTGTAATTCTATTATCTTTATGAGACACTTCTTTGCAGTCGTATTTAATGAACGCAGTCGCCATCGAATTAATCCCATTGTGTCCCCTCCCCAAAATTGTGCCCATAACAAACAAAAAAAGCCCTTGCCCTTTTCTTAGGACAAAGACTTTACATCTCTGCGGTACCACCTAAGTTGGCGAAACGCTTCGCCCACTCACGACATACAAGCATATGTCTGCACGTTTTACGGGTTGCCCTCCCGTCGGCTATTACTCACGCGCTAGACGCTTTCCCGCCGCCCTCACAGGTCCATTCACACACACGCCCCGCTGCGGCATTTCCACCCTCTGCCGCTCTCTGTTAGCTGCTCTTGCACGCTACTTCCCCCTGATCACAGGTTTGCTATTAAATTGGTCTGATGCTAACACAACGTTTCGCGTCTGTCAACACTTTTTTATTACCCGCGGATGTACTTCCCCCTATTCTATGCCCGCATAAGGCCTTCCGGCACACACGCTCAAGAACATCAGCATTAGAACGCCCGGGAAAAATCCCCGGGCGCAAAATATTATGTCAACTTGATTTTCAACGAATCTGGCCGCTGCCGTAAACTACAAACTTCGTGCTCGTAATCTCACGCAGCCCCATAGGTCCTCGGGCGTGCATCTTCTGGGTGGCAATGCCAATCTCCGCGCCGAGGCCGAATTCTCCGCCATCCGTAAAGCGGGTGGAGGCGTTGACATAGACTGCCGCGGCGTCAACCTCATTCAAAAAGCGCTGCGCACGGGCATAGTCATTTGTGATGATGGCTTCGGAGTGACCTGTACCATAGCGCGCGATGTGCGCCATGGCCTCGTCGAGATCGGACACAAGCTTAACAGCAAGAATATAGTCGTCATACTCCGTTTCCCAGTCGGACTCCTCCGCTGGAATCGCTGATCCATCCAGAATTTTCAGAGCTTTTTCATCACAGCGCAGTTCGACGTTATATTTGCCGAGGCGCGGCGAGACAAGGTGCAGGAAGTCCTCTGCCACTGCTTCGTGCACGAGCAGGGTCTCCATTGCGTTACAGACCGACGGGCGGCTGCACTTTGCGTTCTCAACAATATTGGCCGCCATCTCCAGCTCTGCCGCTGCGTCAACATAGATGTGGCAGTTGCCGCTACCGGTTTCAATTACCGGGACGGTGGCGTTTTCGACGACGGATTTAATCAGTCCGCTGCTACCGCGCGGGATCAGGACATCCACATAGCCGCGTAGCGCCATCAGCGCAAGCGCACTCTCACGCGTGGTGTCCCGTACGAGGCAGATGCCGTCCTCCGGCAGACCTGCCGCGACTAGCGCTTCTCGCATGATGTCGACCAGCGCCGTATTTGAATTGATTGCCTCTTTGCCGCCGCGCAGGATGCAGGCGTTACCCGCTTTCAGGCAGAGCACCGCCGCATCAACCGTCACGTTCGGCCTTGCCTCATAGATGATGCCAATGACGCCTAGCGGCACGCGTTTTTTCCCGATGGTCAGGCCGTTCGGCCTGTCGGACATGGAAATGACCTCGCCAATGGGGTCGGGCAGGGCAATCAGCTCCGTGATGCTCCTTGCCATCTCGTCAATGCGTGCGCCGGTCAAGAGCAGACGATCCAGAAAGGCTTTTTTGATCCCAGCCCTTTCCGCATTATCGATATCCGTCGCATTGGCCTCAAGGATACGCTCTTTGTTGCAGAGAAGAGCCGAGCGGATTGCCTCCAGCGCCTGATTCTTCCTCGCCGTGCCCGCAATCGCAAGAACGCGCTCGGCTTGTTTTGCGGCCGCGCCCATATTTTTGAGTTCTGTCATAGATGACCCTTCCTTTCAAGAACTTCGGAAAGCGGGGGCGAAAAACAGCCAACTACCCTTCGCTTCCATTATCTAAAGGGCCTCGTCAGGCGCGCTTCAGGATTTGCATTTTCTTCCCGCGAATAGCGTACCTGCCGGCCTGCCCGCAACAATATCGTAGAGTAGCTCAGGCGCCGCGCCGTTTGCAATATACATATCAATGCCGTTTGCCATAGAAAGCTCGGCGGCCTGCAGCTTTGTAATCATGCCGCCCGTTCCGCGGCCGCTACCAGCACCACCGGCCAGCGCACGAATTTCGCTATCGACGACGCGAACCTCGCGGATTAGCCGTGCCTCTGGGTTTTCGAACGGATTGCCGTCATACAGCCCGTCGATATCCGTTAGCAGCACTAGCGTATCAGCTCCGCAGAGAACCGCCACGACGGCGGAAAGCGTGTCGTTGTCGCCGAACACCTTATGTTCCTCTTGCTCGTCGTGCTCTGCTTCTATTTCAGCGTAACTGATCGAGTCGTTTTCGTTGACGATGGGGATGATACCCATTGCGAGCAGCGAAGAAAAAGTGTTAATGAGATTCTGCTTTTTCTCAGGGCTGTCGACATCTTCTCCTGTTAGGAGAATTTGGGCGACTATTTTTCCGTACTCGCTAAAAAACTTATCGTACAGGTGCATTAGCTCACATTGCCCGACAGCTGCGGCCGCCTGTTTTTCACAGAGGGTGGTCGGCCGCTCCTTCATCTGGAGCTTACTCGCACCGACCGCGATCGCACCCGAGGAAACTAAAATGACCTCGCTGCCCATGTTCTGCACGTCCGCCAGGACACGTGCAAGTGCGTCAAAGCTGCGAAAATTGAGCCTTCCCCCCTCGTGCGTGAGGGTGGAGGTGCCAACCTTGACAACGATTCTGCTTTTGACCGTATTGCAGTCCATATGTATCCCTTTGACTTCCTTTCATTTCGTTAAGTATAGCATACCAAACAGATCGTTGGCATTTGAATGTTGATGATGGCCCCCTCTCCGGCCTGTCATCCTTCTGGCTCAGTTGCTCATTCCGCCTGCTGAAAGCGCATCTGCAACAGCACCAAATCCCGCAAGATCAAGGGTCTCGCCACGGATCAGCGGATCAAAGCCGCAAGCTGCGATTGCTGCGCCAATCGCCTCTCTGGAAAAAACAGATAGCCCAGAGGAAAGGGCGTTGAGCAGGGTTTTGCGCCGCTGGTTAAAGGCTGCGCGTACAACAGCAAAAAAGAGCTTCTCATCCCGTACTACAACAGGCGGCTCCTTGCGCGCTTTCAGTCGGATAACACTCGACCAGACCTTCGGCCGGGGCATGAAGCAGTCCGGCGAAACGTCGAACAGAATCTCCGGCTCGGCGTGCCAGTTGACATAGACCGTAAACGCGCCATAATCCGACGTACCGGCTCCAGCACAGATGCGCTGCGCAACTTCGCGCTGAACCATCAGTGTCAGGCTCTCGAAGCAGCCCGCGTCAAGGAATGCCGAGATCAGAGGGCTTGTAATGTTGTAGGGCAGATTGGCACAGACGACGGGCGTCAAGCCCGCGAGCCGTTCCTCGACGAGCGCTCTCAGATCCAACTTGAGCACATCACCGAAAATGACCGCCGTATTTTCATAGCCGCCCAGTGTCTCCGCCAGGACAGGCTTCAGCGCACGGTCGAGCTCCACAGCCACAACCCTGCCTGCAAGCTGCGCAAGCTGCGCGGTTAGACAACCTATGCCTGGGCCGACCTCAAGTACGCCCGTGTGCATGTCCAGCCGCGCTTCAGTGGCAATGCGCTCAGGTACCCACGCGGCGATGAGAAAATTCTGGCCCATCGATTTTGAAAAGCGGAAACCCTGCCGAGCTAGCAGTGCGCGGATTTGTCCGATATCACAGAGATCCATATAACTCCTTATGTCAGCGCTTTCTCATAGCAGACGCGCGCGGTTGTCTCACTACGCACCCCGTCCAGATAAATCGTTCCGCAATGAATAAAGCCTCTTTTTTCAAGCAGCGTTCGCATGGCTTTATTGTCACGGTGCGTGTCAGCCCGTAGGCTCATCACGTCCTTTTTGCACGCAACATTCTCGCAATAAGAGATTAGCCCGGAAGCAATTCCACTTCCACGATAATCTGCACTCACTGCAACACGATGGATGGCCGCGTAGGGAACGTCACCCAGCAGCCAACTCCCATTCTCGACGACAGCGTAATCCGCCTCCGGCACAAATAACAGCGAGATCATGCCGGCAATCCGGCCGTCTCCCTCACAGACATAGCAAGCACCCTGTTCAATGTCCTGTACGAACAGCGCTCTCTGCGGGTAGCCGTCCTGCCACTGGTTAAGGCCGCTTTCCGCCATAAAGTGCTTGGCATCGGCGACGATCTGCATGATGCGGTCAAGGTCAGTGGGCTGTGCCAGTCTGTATGTATAGCTCATGCGCTTGCCTTCCTTGCTGCACCGATAGCTGTCGCAAAGCCGGAATGCTCCGGAATCACATAGTTGAGTCCATAGAGCCTTGTAAACCCATCGTAAACGTTCCAAGCAATATTGGTCTGTGAAATGCCACCCGTGATGACGACATTTTGCACCTGATAGCCGTTACAGGCCAGCGCTGCGTGAGAACCGGCAACCTCCAGAACCATCGTAACCAACGCCGCTGCCCAGTCCGCCTCCGTCGCCTCCGCGCCCGCCTTTGCAAGGTTTGAGGCGGTAAGATCGACCGGAAGAGTATCTGTTCCAGAGAATAAGTCGCCAATTGTTATATCAACTGTCAATCTGTTTCCCGTTTCTGCCAGCTCAAACATCGTGGTCAGCTCAGCCATGTTAAAGTACTTTCTGGCTAGGCCGCGCAGGGTGCCACTGCCGACTCCGGAACCGCCAATGTGCGTATATTGTCCGTTCCGCGCAAGCGCCAGAGAGGTGCCCGTGCCGATGCTGACGACCACAGCCTCGCCCAGGCCGGAGAGCCATGCCCCGCCTTCACCCGTTGCCTCAATTTCGGGAATGACTACCACCCTGTCCGCAAAGGGCCCAAAACAGCAGTTCGCCGCGCCAACGCCAGTCAGGGCGATTCTCTTAACCTCTGACGCGCTGATGCCGTTTTCCGCAAGAAAGTCCGCCAACAGTTGCTCGGCTGCCGGCGCACTGCCGACAACGCATTTTTCCGCCGAGACGCGCCCGTCAGCGAGCGCAACGAGCTTCACGGCTGAAGCCCCCTTATCATAGCCTATGACCATGCTCTTTCCCCCAAATCCTGCGCCCGTTGCGCGGCATCCTCCGCCGCGATTTCGGCAAGCAGCTTTTTATCCGACTTTTCTGTAAACACCAACTTTTCATATAAATCCGGACGGCGCGCCCGAGTGCGGAGGATCGACTGCTTACGCCGCCACTTCGCGACATTTGCGTGGTGCCCGCTGCGGAGTATCTCCGGGACACCGCGCCCCTCCCAGGTTTCAGGCCGCGTATACTGCGGGTATTCGAGTAACCCTTCCCAGTGGCTTTCGCCGGTGAAGCACTCCTCTGCCGAAAGCACTCCCGGCACGAGGCGGCAAACGCTGTCAGCCACAGCCATTGCAGGAATCTCTCCGCCGGTTAGCACGAAATCGCCAAGAGAGACCTCCTCGTCCACGCAAGCCTCGATGAAGCGCTCGTCCACGCCTTCATAATGTCCGCAGATAAGTATGAGGTGGTCATAATCTTCCTTAAGCTGCCGCGCTTTTGCCTGGTTAAAGGCCGCACCCTGCGGTGAGAGATAGATCACGCGCGTCCTACGCGCACCGGCACAGTCCAGCACAAAGTCGAGGCAGGATTTGAGCGGCTGCGCCATCATCACGCAGCCCCAACCGCCACCGTAGGGGTAATCGTCGACTTGCCCCTGCTTGTTCTCTGTGAAGTCTCTTATCTGGACACAATTAATTTCAATAAGATTCTTCGCAGATGCCCTTCCTAGAATGCTCTCACCAAGCACGGCTCGCATGCTGTCGGGAAAGAGGGTTAGAATATCGATACGCATCAGCGGCTTTTGTTCCTCCGGCTGCGCGTTTATATCCAAATGCAAATTTTCGTCCATCTGAAGCTCCTGTTCGGGCGTGTCCGTTACATTCCGTCGATCAGGCGGACGGTGATGACGCCCGCATCAACATCGGTTTTCAAGACAAACTGCGGCACCGCGGGGATCAGGATTTCTCTCTCCCCGGTGACCACATAGACGTTGCTCGCCGGGGTTTCAAGGACGTCGGAGAGCTTTCCGAGCACCGTGCCCTCCTCGTTGAGGACTGTGGCGCCAATAATATCCTGAAGAAAGAACGCGCCCTTTGGGAGCTCCGCGTCCGCACGATCAATTGAGACAAGCTTGTTCTTGAGCGCCATTGCCGCGTTTACATCGTCCACACCCTT
>CAYRIA010000047.1:0-13268 GCA_964424175.1 uncultured Oscillospiraceae bacterium
ATCGTTCGTCACCTCATCCAGCAGTATTTGCATCCGGCGGCGATTTATGCAGCCCTGTGTGCGCCCTGTCAACGGGATCGTCTGAGATTAGACAACTATATACACTTAGACAAAGATACTGTCTAGATATGTACAAAATGATCTGAAAGTCGGGGCGTTAGAAAACTAAGGTTATATAAAGCTTGAAACTCATATTAATTAACACCATGAATATATAATTGCAATGTTGCCAACGAGTAAACTTACCTATTTGGAGCCGTTGCCTCAACAATGGCGATGGGATTATTTGCATGGATATAAAGAACATAGTCAGCCTTTTTAGGCTTCTCACGGAACACAAAATTGCCCTTGAGGTTGATTTTGCCGCCCGTGATCTTTGTTTCCATTGTAATGCGGTCAAAATTCCATTTTGCGGTGATTGCCGGAGTAATAAACCGGAGCTTGACGTCTTCTTCGGTCATCTGTTTTTTATCAATCATGATTTATCGCTCCTTCCCTTATCCAGAACATAATCTGTAGTATCGCCTGCTTGGCCTTGCGCCCTTCCGCAAGCCCCGCCAAGCTTATCAATCCCGCAGTGTGCCCTCACAAGTATTTCCCCCGAAACGGATTCACCTTCCAAACACATTCATAACGCCGTGAAGCAGCATGGTGGCGTAGCAGTTCTTCGCGTATTTGCGGACAATGCCGAGCACAACGCCGAAGCACAGCCCGGTTATGACCTTCCAGAACAGCACAGTCGCAAGTCCGCCCTCCACGCGGAAAGCAAGGGAATCGATATACCCGAGATGCCACAGTCCAAAGAGCAGCGTGTCAATAACATATACTGTCCATTCGCTTTTGAAGCTGCCTTTGAGTTTGTTCCAAACCAGCCCACGGAAGATGAGCTCCTCAAAGAGCGGTGTAACCACGCTCCCGTAGATGAAAAGCAATACGGCCTGTCCTCCACCGGTATAATTCGATGGGGTTAACACAAATACCACACCCGCAATCGCGGTGGCGATGATATACCACACATTGAAGCGCTTGGGGAACACGGACAGGTCCCATTTTATTTTATTAGCCACAAGCACCAGCAAGGCGGAAAGCAGCAGCATCGCGCCCATAGATGCCATATGGTCGGAAAAGTCCGTCCTTTCCGCAAAAAGGAAAACGCCTTGCTTGATGAGATAGAGCAGCAGGCTTATTCCCGCCAGCAAGAGGACGATGAGTCCGATTGTCCTACACGATTTTTTCATTTTAAGAATCAAACCCTCGAATGATGATCGTTTAGCACTTGCCAAATTAGCTTTCGCTTGATAGACGGGAATCTATCTGCTGTCTCGCCGGATCGAGACAAGCTTCAGCACGTCCTGATAGATCGCGTCCGGCGCTCTCAGGTCAACAAGGAGCCAGCGCTGTCCCATGCCCTCCCGCGTGTTTAGGTAAATTTCGTGCATGGCGTCGGACATCCGGGGCAAAAGAGCTTCCACCCGCTCTTTCTCACGGCTGCCGACGACCACAAGGACGGTGAAGTACCCTCTCTTGGGATAGAGTCGGCAAAGGGTTCTTCCGGCTTTGCGGAACCGAACGTTCCAACCAAGCAGGATCGTGTCGCCGCTGTACTCAACACTGACAAGCGCTTTGTGTGCGGTTTCCATGTGGACGCACAGCTCATGAAACAGAGGGTTCTCAATGAAGGCCTCGATTTCCGCCAAGTCCGGCTTGTGTCCTTTATCGCGTATGTCGATCATTTGCAATGTCCTCCCCGAAAACGTCAATCTATGCGCGAAAACCACCGGTGCTATATCGGAAATATTCTATCACGCAGCTTGACCGTTCGCCAGACTTTGCGTGAATTTCCCAAAATAAGAAGATGCAAAAAGCAAGGCCACACGAAAGCTCGTGGCTTCCGTGTGGCCTTTGCCTTTGTGTCCCCACCTAGTGGGATGAATTGCCGTAGACCTCGATGGCTTGTTTTCCAATCATCGATGTTTATGCTCTTTGAATTGCTTGAAGGCTTGCTTCATTTCTGCCTTGCTTCCAAACATATGCTTGATTTTTTCGTTCTCCCGCTGGCGAGCGTTCAGCCCGTCATAGCTCAGCTCGCGTTGCAGCTTGAGATAGCTCTCAAAACGTTTTTCCGACAGCAGTCCGCTATTTATAGCCTGCCTTACAGCGCAGCCGGGCTCATTGCTGTGGGTACAGTTCTGATATTTGCATCCCAAGGCGAGTTCATCAATGTCCTCAAAGGTTTTCGAAAGGTCGCCTGTGAAAATCTGCAGCTCGCGCATTCCGGGGGTGTCAATTGCAATGCCGCCATTCGGAAGCAGCAGCAATTGACGATGGGTGGTCGTATGTCGGCCCCTGTCGTCATCCTCGCGGATTTGCTTTGTTGCAAGAATATCCTGACCCATCAAACGATTAATTAGCGTGGACTTGCCAACACCTGACGAGCCAATAAATGCAATGGTTTTTCCGGGCTTGGTATACGTTCGAATCACATCCAGGCCGTCAGCGTTTTCGGCGGAACAGACAACGATCTCCACGCCCAGCGCCACAGAGGCGACTTCGTTCAATTTTTGCTGAACCTCCGCACACAAATCCGATTTGGTCAAGACAATTACCGGGCTTGCCATGCTGTCCCATGAAATCGCCAGATATCTTTCCAATCGTCTGAGATTGAAATCGGCATTGAGCGACATACAAATAAAGATGGTATCGATATTTGCAGCGACAATCTGTTCCTCATTCGCCGTGCCTGCAGCTTTGCGCGCAAATCTGCTTTTGCGGCTTAAAATGTGGTGTATGATGGCATGCCCACCGGTGTCGTCCACTCTGTCAATCATCACCCAATCGCCAACCGCCGGAAAGCCGGCTTTGCCCTCTGCGTGATAGGCTAGTTTTCCTGAAACAACAGCGTTCAGTTCGCCGTGTTCTGTGATGACCTTATAGAGTTCACGGTGCTGCTCAGTAACGCGTGCGATAAATAAGTTCGGATAGACGGCCGATTCGTTTACGCGATCGTCATCGAGTCCGTATTGCGATAAGCTTAAAGTCACTATGATATCCTCCAAAATTCCTAAAGGTTTTTCTTGGAGGGCAACTGTTTTAGATTGTTACAATTCCCTCCTTTTTGTTTACAAGCTCCACAATCTCCAACGAACGTTTGATCATCATAAAAAACTCTCCTTAAATTAGGGTTGCTTGTTTGATTTGCGCCGCAAGAGCGCAAACGAGTAGGCGTTTTTTTGCCTAAACTGATCATAGCATACTGATGCAAACGAATCCATCAATTTTTATTCTGTGGCGCGGCGTGCGAAACCGGCCGGTTTCACCGTCGCCGGCAATAGTTTAAGACCTGCCAAAAAAACAGTTGCACTTTTCCTGAATTGCGGCTATAAATTGTTTTTGGAACTGCATATGCCTCCGGTACCGGCGGAGTGCGTACCGTGCACGACTTCATCACCCCATAAGGAGTGGCTCAAATGCTGAATGTCATTTTTCTAGGCTTGGTTAGTTTTTTTGCGGATATCAGCTCAGAGATGGTCTATCCCATTATCCCTTTGTATTTAACATCGGCCTTTGGAGCGACCCCAGCCATCGTTGGTCTGATTGAGGGAATTGCCGAAAGTGCGGCAAGCCTGTTGAAAGTGTTCAGTGGGTATATAACGGACAAATACAAGAAGAAAAAACCGGTTGCGTTTGTTGGCTATACAACCGGACTGCTCTATAAAGTCGCGCTGCTGTTTGCAAGTTCCTGGGGCGGCATTTTGGGCGCCAGGGTTATTGATCGAATCGGCAAAGGGATCAGAACGGCGCCGAGAGATGTTATGGTCAGTGAAAGCGCTGAAAATGAGCACGGAGGAACGGCATTTGGCATCCACAAAGCCCTTGATATGGCCGGCGCCGCCTTAGGAATACTATTTGCCTACCTGCTCCTGAAAACTTCCGGCGGAAACTACGACTTCAAGCAAATTTTCCTCCTTTCCATGATTCCGGCAGCGCTTAGTTTGCTGATGTTCTTCAAAATCAAGGAGAAAAAAGAGGCGCGCACCATAACAGAGCGTGAGCCATTCTGGAAGAATATCAAAAAGCTTGATCGTCAATTGAAGCTTTATTTACTCGTGGTGTTTTTGTTTACTTTGGGAAATTCATCGAATGCATTTCTGCTGCTCAGGGCGAAAAGCGTCGGCTTTGATGACACGACGGTAATTTTGCTGTATTTTATCTATAATATCACGGCCTCAATCCTGGCCATACCCGCCGGGAAGCGGTCTGATAAGGTCGGAAGGAAACGCTCTCTGGTTGCAGGGTATCTGGTGTTTGCTCTCGTGTATTTTGGCTTCGCGTTTGCTTTTAATAAAACCTTGATGATTGGGCTTTTTGTGCTGTACGGGGTTTATACTGCCCTGACCGCAGGCGTAGAACGCGCATTCATCTCCGAAATCTCGCCAACAGAATTGAAAGGCACAATCCTCGGCCTGCATTCTACCATTGTTGGGATTGCGCTGCTTCCGGCAAGCACCATTGCCGGACTTCTTTGGTATTCCCTTGGCCCGAAAGCACCGTTCATCTTTGGTGCGTGCCTATCCTTGGCAGCGGCAATTATTCTGTTTGTTTTGATGAACGGAGGAACACGCAAAACGGCAACAGAACGCTAAAAGAGGCCACACGGAGGGCTTGTCCCTCCGTGTGGCCTCTTCCTTTGCGCCCTTGCGCCTTAGCCCCGCGCCGCCGCCAAAAGCGGGTTGTTTTTCGCCCACTGCCGCTGCATGTTTGCAAGTGCCGCCGATGAGTAATAGCCCTCCAGCCCCGAAAAGTCGCCGAAGGCCGCGTTCTGCTGCGCCCGATTCAGCCGCTGCCGGTCATAGAGGCTGTCGTAGTCTGCCTGCTGCTTAGCTGCGGTAACAAGGCTGCTGTCAAGCCGCTGCGCCTCGCTAAGTAGCGCCTGCGCCCGCGCAAAGTCGCTGCCGGTCATCGCCTCGGAAACAGCGGCGTTATACTGCTGCTGCAGTTTTAAGCGCTGCGTCTCGATGTCTGTGTTGGCCTGTGCTTCCTTAGCGTGCAGGGCGGAGAGCTCGTCCGCGAGCATAGTCCCAAAGGCAAGGCTTGCCTGAGAGCCCGCGCCGGAGTTGAGGCCATGAGCCGCCGCCTGCTCGTTGAAGGCCGCCCGGCTCTGCAAGCTTTCTGCCGCCGTCTGCTTGCGCGCGAAGCGATAAAACTCCGGAATTTTGGCCTTGGTCGCGTCCAGATCACGCAGGCTGTTTTGATAGGCACCCTCAAGCTTAGATAGCGCCTGCCCCCGCTGCGCGTCATAAAGCTGCCGGATCAGGACTTCCTGCGAGGCCGCACCCTGTGCGACGCTCTTCGGCTGCACCCCGGTGGACAGCGGGATAAACTGCGAGCCGTCCGCGCCGCCGGAATAGTTATACTGCGCGCGGAGGCCTTCCGCCTGTGCGTGGATCGCGTCCAGCTTCGGCTGCGAGGCGCCCGCCGCTTTTTGCTCAAACCACTGTTTGGAGAGCGCCTCCAGCACCTTTTGATCATTTGCCGATACCGCCATTACTGCCCGTCTCCTTTGTACTCGATTTTGGTAATGCGCTTGTCGTGCTCGTCCAGCTCATCCCAAATTTCCGAATGCGCCTGTTCGTTCCGGCTCTCGCTCAACTGCATTGCCGCCGTCAAAGTCTTAATCGCCTCCGTGTTCAGCACCAGATTGGCATTCCACGCAAGCAGGGGTTTGACGATGGCCGCCACCAGCCCGACAAGCACCACGATCACACCAACGATTGTCCATTCCATTCATCATCCCTCATTTCAGAAAGAGCCATAATTTCCCTTCCTATCATATGCGCGATTCCTCGCCGCCGTACTCCTCCGGCGGCCTTTTCGCGCTTTTCTGTGCCTGTGTCCCAAAGTAAAACGCCACAATCACCGTATAGATCGTCATGTAATCGCTGGGAATTGCTGTTCGCGCGATTGCAAGATACGCAAAAACGCCGGTCAGCAGCAGCGTCACGAGAGACTTGACGTCTATGAGCCGTGCAAGCCGTTTCTTCATCGTTTCGCGTCCTCCTCTCTCTGCTGCAGCGCCCGCTTGGCCATGATGGCCGCCTGATAGCGCGGCACCAGCGCGCAGGGATCTGTCCCGTCCGTAATGCCCGCGTCAATGGCCTCCTTAAGCTCTTTCTCCGCCCACTCCGGCACGGGCTGCTCCCGCAGGTATTGATTGAGCCGTTCATAAAGTTCCTTGCCGTCCATGTCCTCACCCTCGCTTTCTGCTATGATCTCGTCCATCGGAAAATACTGTCCGGGGCAGGCCGTCGCGTTCAGTTCGCGGTGGCCGCTAAGCGTGATTTTGGGGAAAAGCCCCCGAAGAAAAGCCACAAGTTCCCGACCCGCCTGTTTCTGCGCCTGCGGCATCGGTTCTATTTCAAAATTGCCCTCGAAGCAGACCCCGAGCGAAACCGCGTTGTGCCCCTGTGTGTGCCCACCCACCGCATCGATCGGCCGCCCCCGGTAAACGCTGCCGTCTTTGCGCACATAGAAGTGATAGGCAATCCCCGCCCAGCCGTTTTTCAGGTGCGTTGCGTGAATCTGCTGCGGCGTGGCCGTCACCGCCGCCGCGTGGTGCAAAATGAGCTCCGTTGTCGTCGTGCGCTTGGAAAGCTCCTGCGCCCAGCCGTACTGCTCTTCAATAATGTGCATGTCTTCCCCCCCCTATTGTCGTGCATCGCCTGCGCTGCTTCGGGCACAATCAGACGCGGCGCGCAATACTCGCGGTAGACATAGCAGCGCCCCGCGGGGTCGATTGCAATCCAGTAGCAGGCGAAAAGGTCAAGCCCATAGTCAAAGCTGCGGTAGCGCCGCCAGCCCTCCGGGATGCGAAAGGGCGCGACCACATGCCGCGCAAGGCTAAACTCGTCGAAGTAGGCGCCGCCGAGCTCATCCCAGATTCCAAAACGGTAGGCGTTGCGCAGCTTCTCCGGGTATTGCCGCAGCGTGGATAAATACGCCGCAAAACCCTCCGGATCACTTTCCTTCATCGCCACGTTGTCCTCAATGGACGCGAAGATGAAGCGGTAATCGTCCGGGTTTTCGCAAAGCTCGGGCTCATCAGCATCCGTGATGAACGCCCGGTCAATGAAAAGCCGTTTAACCCACGCGTGACCCACGCCCCCGGGGTTGCAGGTCAGGTACATGCGCTTGGGGATGTTGTTGACGCCGCGCAGGCAGCCCCGCAGGGTGGCAAACTGCTCAAAGCTGAACTGCGTCGCCTCGTCTATGAAAATCCAGTCATATTCCTGGCCGTTAAAGCTGTTTGCTGAGGCGTCATAGTTGTAGTGCCCGAAGGTCAGCGACGAGCCGTTAATAAAAACCATCGTCTGCAGCTGCGGCTTGTATTTGGCAACCGAAGCAGGCAGCAGCTTTTGCAGCGGCTCAATGTGGTTTTTCTGCAGGTCTTTGAACTGCCGCCGCAGCAGCAGCGCCCGCATCCCGGGGTATTCAAGGCAGCCGGCAGAAATTTTTCGGTCGACAACGTGGGACTTGCCGCCGCCCTTCGCCCCGCCGTAGCAGGTGTAGCGCGCCGAGGACGCCCAAAACTCCGCCTGCTTTGGGTTGAGCGTGCCGAAGTCCAGCTCGATGACACCCTCCGGCCTCTCTTTCGTGATTATTAATCACCTCGCTTTCCGAAGAAACTGCCAAACGCCGCACAAAGGCACGGTCATTTGGCATCCAGTCCGCCGATCAGAACCCGAATCTGCGGCGCGTCGCCGCCATCGGCCTGCTTTTCGGCGTAGCCGCCGTTTTTCCGCTGCTTGAGCAGAAACGAGCAGGCCCCCGCAAGCTTCGGGTCTGCCAGCATCCCACGGGTCAAATACGATTCCCGCAGCAGCTCATATTTTTTGAAAACCTCCGCAAAGCCCGCGTATTGCCCACTCTCGTTTTTCTCATAGCGCGCTTTCGTCGCCGGAGGCAGCTTTAGGAACAGGAGCATCCCCGCCTCATCGGGAAAGGCGTTCTGCTCGCTGCAGAGCTCGATATACGCCCGGCAGTTTCTGTCCAGAGCTTCCGGCGTTGCATACTTTGGCGGACTGCCAAAGGGATTTTTCGGCATAACTGAAACCTCCTCCCGCCGGTGGGGCAAGCGCCAGTAGAACGCGCCCTTGAGCCCTAAAATCTACCAATAGTATAGCAATTTCACCAGAAAAGCTCAAGATATCCCGACAAGTTGCATATAACGCTGTTTGCCGTGCTTTTGCGATTATCCGCGGCGAAGCAAGGCAATCGTGCGGCAAAATTTTTATCGCAAACAGCAAAAAAGGCCGCAGGCCACTGCCTTGACAGTGACCTGCGGACGTTGCGTCGTGGGAAAGGCTATACCCTGCTTGTGGATTTATGACGGGCGGGAATGGTTAAGCGCTGCGCTTCGCTGGCGTAGTTTTCGGCCGTAAACGTGTTGCGAAATTGGACAATGACCGCTTCCGCGCCGTTCCAGCCAAAGGCCGTAAAAGGCATGTCTGGGGTGCAGCTCGTCCAATCGTCCGCTTCCCCCAGCCGGTAGTCCATTGCAGCGCTGGTGCCCAGCTTCTCATTGACAAAATCGATGGCGACGCTTGGCTTTGGCAGACGGGTGGGCGAGGTGTCGGAAATCTCGGCGCTTTTAAAGCTTGTTGCCGTCGCCCGCTGCCAAAAGGTCAGCGTGGTGCCGGGTTTAATCGGGAGGAAAAGCGTCAAGCCGCTGAGGTTGTCCTTATCGTCACCGTTATCGATCCGATAGCTGAAGCCCCTTGGCACATAACCCTCTTCGTATTCGTTGACAATATTATTCACGGTCCAAGAATCCCACAGATCTCCCGTGCCTAACGACACGGTCAGAGCAGGGCGGGCGGGAAGCTCGATGGTTTTGGTGAAGCTGCTGTTTTTGTGGCGAATGTGGATGTATTTGGAGGCGGCGCCCGCTTCGGGGATGCCTGCGCTGATCCGAATTTTTTTGCCGCTGACCTTTGCCGCGTTTGTCCAATCGGCGGGCGGGTCTGCACTGTCCGTGATGAGGTATTCCATTCGGTTTGACACACCGACAATCTGCTCTTTGATAAAGTCGAGTTGCGCATCGGGCGCGTTGCCCTCTGTGTTATGGCCGACAAGGCCGGTTTTTTCGTGTAAATGAGCGCCGGTTGTTTCCACAGCTGCGTTCCCCCTTTCCGGCCGCGGGGCGGTGTTTGCGGCCACTTGATCCATCTGAGGCGGCCGATCCTTCAGCCGGAGTTCTCACTTGGCTTGATGCTTGCACAGACCCGTGTCGGTCGGATTTCCGGCGTCAACGCCAAAGTCTCCAAAGCGGCAGGTCCAACACTCCTGCTTCCACAACACGGTATAGGGATGCTTGCAATAATAGCGGCAGAAATCGGTCGAGCGTATCTGCAGTGCTTTGATGCCCTGGTCAAGTTCCGCGGTTCTATCCGTTATATTGAACAGCATAATAAGCCCCCCGGTTTCGCATCCTTAGTCTAGGTATACACAATTTTACGGGAAACGGCAAGAGCCTTGGCAGGATTGGTCGTTTAGTGGCATAATTGGTCAAAAACCCCATCGCCTTGCGGCGATGGGGCTGGGCTGCGCTTGTTCCGAACGGGAAGAAAGCGCATCCGGGCGGCTCGAAAAGTGGTGAGCAAACGGCTCAAATAAACATGAGCGCGCGGCGCACGTTTTCAAGGACAGCTGCACGCTCTTATCGCATCAGATCCATTTGTCGTCAGTTTTTCCAGGTATTTCTGCTTGTGCGTGACTACTTAATACTTGATTCTTGCAAAAACTATAGCCGGAGGTGTTTGAATGAAGCACAGTAAGAAAGTTAAAAAACTGGGGAGTATGCTCCTTGTATTGGCAGTGTTCCTTTGTCCCCTTCGGGCTTTTGCGCAGAGCGGCTCGCATACGGTCGTGCGGGGGGATACGATGTGGAAAATCGCCGTTCGATATCAGATCGGCGTGAGCGAACTGATACAGGCCAATCCGCAAATCACTAACCCCGCACTGATCTATCCGGGACAAAAGATCAGTATCCCGAGCATAGACGATGTCAAAGCGCTGGAACAGAAGGTCATTGATCTGGTCAATCAACAGAGAGCGTATAACGGGCTTCCGGCTCTGAAAGCAAATTGGGAAGTTTGCCGAGTGGCGCGTTATAAGTCGCAGGACATGATAGACAAGCAGTATTTCGCCCATCAATCTCCCACCTATGGTTCGCCGTTCAACATGATGGAAAATTTCGGGATTCGGTTTTCAGCAGCAGGAGAAAATATTGCATATGGGCAGCGAACGCCTCAGGAGGTTATGAACAGCTGGATAAATTCCCCGGGACATCGGAGTAATATTCTCAATCAAACCTATAATCAAATCGGCGTCGGCGTCGCAAAGGCCTCAAACGGCACGTTCTATTGGACGCAGATGTTTATCAAAAATCCTTAATTAAGAGGTCATTAGAAATACCGTCATGATAAAACGGGGCCGAGATCACACTCCGGCGAAATTGGCAAGCAGCCGCAGGACTTGGATCTGCGCATAGCGCAAAACCCGATTCTGCGGCTGCTTTCTGGCTTGTTGCTTTGAACGTCTGGGAGTGCCTATAGAGCTTTACTCAAATAAATCATATCGACTAATTGAACACCATCTTCAAACATTGGGTGGTCATAATTGTCTGTGAAAAAGTTCTTAATCCTATGCGAAATCCTAAAACCGTTCTTTTCGTAAAACCGTAATATCCATGGGCTGTCGCCTGTTCCCACGAGCATGGTTTCATATTTGCCCTTGTACTGCGAAAATAGGTGGTTTAAAAGTGCGCTTGCATACCCTTTACCCTGACAGTTTTCATAAGTGGCGATGTTTTTTAACTCACAAACATCAGCGCTTTCCTGCGTAACGACGCAAACACTTTTTAAGTCACCATCGTATAAGGCGAAAAGCTCACCCCGTTCTAAATAGTGGTCGATCATAGATTCTTGTTCATCGGCTAACAAGAGCAAATCCAGAAATTGTTTTTTATTTTCGCAAATTTTTTTGATTTCCAAAATGCACCATCCATTCTTTTGCCTTAGTTCATTGATATACATAGGTCTTGGTACGCATTTTTCCAATTGGCCCCTATACACCAAGGGTGTTCAAGGCGCTTTTGGAGTGTGCAATTCATCAACTATTTAGCAAGAACGGCGCGCAATTCTTGAACTTTCGTTTCAATCGCCTTAATTACTTTGATAAACGCATCATCGGGCATACCGGTCGGATCATCTAAACCCCAATCCTCACGACGTTTGCTTGGCAGATATGGGCACTCCACATTGCACCCCATCGTAACAACAACGTCTACAGGCGGTAATTCCGTGAGAAGCTTTGATCGCTGTGTTCGTTCCATATCAATCCCGTAAAGCTGTTTCATAAGGCGAACCGCATCGGGATTAATGCGATCCTTAAGCTCCGTGCCGGCAGAATAGCTCTCAAACACATCGGAAGCAAGGCGCTTTCCCAGTGCTTCGGCAATCTGGCTGCGGCAAGAGTTATGAACACATATAAAGGCGACCTTCGGTTTATGCATTCTTAAACCAACCTTTCGTGTTATTCGCAATCCGGACAAGGATCAACATTACCGGTACCTCAGTTAGAACACCGACTATGGTAGCAAGCGCGGCAGGACTTAAGAGAATACTTATTTACGGCCATAGAACTTCAGGATCGTAGCGATAAGATCATTTTTCGGAGTTGCTTGCTCGGGGATTAACTCATCTGACTTTTTGCAGAATCTTTACAACTTCCTCGGCTTTCAAAACCTTCCCGTAGGAAACCACCTTTCCGTCGATAACGAGGGCAGGCGTAGTCATTACGCCGTAAGCTGCGATTTGCGAAAAATCGCTCACATGATCAATTGTAGAATCCATTCCGAGCTGCTCCAAGGCGGCTTTTGTCGCTACTTCAAGCTGGTTGCATTTTGCACAGCCGCTGCCCAGAACCTTTACGCTTGCGCCCGCTGTTTTTGCGCTTTCCGCTTTCGCCATGCTTTCCGCATCACATTTGCCGCCGCAGCAGCATGAAGCTTCTTTTTCCTCTTTGCTTTTCTTTCCAAACAGTGCCATATTAAAGTTCTCCTTTACAACAAATAGACTCCAAAATAAACTTATAAAATTCGGTTACAGGATTAAGCGATGTTATCCATCAACAACACTTGTCTCCGCAAGAACAGCCAGATTTGCGGTTCTTTCCCTCAAAGAATTCCCTCAGGTTTTCGGGCAATTCATACGCGCTACAAGAACAGCCGGTTTCAGGTTGCCCAAATACAGCAGTTAGGATGGCTTTGGCAAGCAGTTCTTTCGGAGGCACCTCATAAGTTTCCTCGTTATACTCGAAGACCCTACAGCTCACATCGGTTCCGCTTATGTCACTGCAGCAGCCACAGCTGTTTTCGGCAACCGATTGGCAGATGTCCTGACCGTTCACACGAACCGTAGGAGAGGAAAGGAACTGATATTGCGCTGCAATTTCCGCTGTCTTCATTTCGATTTTAATATAGTCAACTTCAAAGCCCGCGGTTTTTAGTGCCGGGGTAATCGTCATCATGACCTCGTCAAGTACATTGTCCGTTCCAATACAGCGGTCACAGGTCTTAAGATCCAGGTATAGATATTCGACAATTACTTTATTTTTTGTATCCGCTGCACACCCACAGGAACAGCATGCTTCTCCCGTTGTTTGTTCTCCGTTCGGCGGTGTCCATCCGGTGTTATCTCCTACATAAGTAATTGCTCCGACGGGGCAGCGGTTGCCGCAGCCGTGGCAATGGTCAATGCAGGCCTCAGGCTTCTTTACAATGGGGGACGGAGCTTTCGTAGTGTCATAGACAGCGTGAGGGCACATTGCAACACAGCTGCCACACTCTTCACAAGTAAGATAATCGATGACTGGATACCAGGTCTTTGCCATAAATTCTTTCCTCCTATAGTATCAGTGCCTGTAAAGCATTGAATAAATACCCGACAATAATAATTCCGGCTGTGCATAGTGCAATGAAGAGCGCGAGTAGCTTGGGTTTAACTGCCTTGCGGAGCATAATCATGGAGGGCAAAGACAGCGTGGTAACGCCCATCATGAATGACAGCACCGTGCCCAGCTGGGCACCCTTAGAGAGCAGTGCTTCAGCGATCGGAATCGTACCAAAAATATCGGCATACATCGGTACACCCAGCAGCGTCGCTAAGATAACGCCGAAGGGGTTTTTGCTTCCAAGCAGGGATACTACC
>CAYRIA010000048.1:0-13097 GCA_964424175.1 uncultured Oscillospiraceae bacterium
CCATCAACTGGACGACCTCATATTCCGAGTATTTTTCAGACGTGCGGGAGTGGTACGAGGAGAACTTCGGCCAAGGCTTTACAAAAATGCGCCAGCAGATTGTCGACATCCTTAACAGCGAAAGTTCGCTCATGGAGATTGTCAAGCTCATCGGCTCGGACGTGCTTCCGGACGACCAGAAGCTCATCATCGAAACCGCAAAGGTTATCCGTCAGGGCTATCTCCAGCAAAATGCCTTCCATAAAACGGATACGTATATGTCCCCCGAGCTACAGATGGTGATGCTGGAGACGATTCTCTATCTCTACGACGAGGCGCGGAAGCTGACGGCCAAAAGCATCCCCCTGAACCAGCTTACGGAAACCGGCGTTTTTAGCACCATGTATAAGATGAAGTTCGAGCTTGGCGAGGGACAGCCCAAGGAGCATTTTATCAAGCTTGTGGACGACGCCGTCGCACAGGTGCTGTCCAGAAATGAATGAGGGAGGTGAGCCGCCATGAAAATTGAATATACCGGATTATCTGAGATGCAAGGCTCCCTCATCGCACTTGAGGGGGTTTCGGGCGTCACTTATGACGAGCTTGCCGAGATCACGCTCGACAGCGGGGAGCGCCGCTATGGTCGCGTTATCAAAATTGACGGAGACAAGGTCATTCTACAGGTCTTTGAGGGCACGACCGGCATAGACATGGAGCACGTGAACACGCATTTTACCGGAAAACCGATCACCCTGCCGCTTTCCAAAGAGATCATGGGCAGAATTTTCGACGGTGCCGGCAAGCCGCTGGACGGTATGCGAGAGGTCTTTCCGGACGAGCGCCAGGACATTAACGGCTCCGCAATTAACCCCGTTCGCCGCAAATACCCGCGAAGCTGTATTCTGACGGGCGTCTCCTCGATTGATGCGACCTCGACTCTGATCCGTGGGCAAAAGTTACCCATCTTCTCCGGCGCGGGCATGAGCCACAACGAACTGGCCGCGCAAATCGTCCGTCAGGCGCACACAATGGAGTCGGATGAGCAGTTTGCCATCGTGTTCTGCGCCATGGGCGTCAAAAACGACACGGCCGAGTTCTTCCGCAAGGACTTCCAGGACTCCGGTGCCCTCGGCCGCGTGGTCATGTATCTGAATATGGCCTCGGATCCGATCATCGAACGCATCCTCGCCCCGCGCTGTGCGCTGACCGCCGCGGAATACCTGGCCTTCCGCCACGGCTATCACGTCCTAGTAATCCTGACGGACATGACCAGTTATTGCGAGGCGTTGCGTGAGTTTTCATCCTCGAAGGGCGAAATCCCCTCCCGCAAGGGTTTCCCGAGCTATATGTATTCCGACTTAGCCTCTGTCTACGAGCGCGCCGGCATGATCCACGGGCTTGAGGGCAGCGTTACCCAGGTGCCGATCCTCACCATGCCCAATGACGATATCAGCCACCCGATCCCCGACCTGACCGGTTACATCACCGAGGGCCAGATCGTCCTCTCGCGTGAACTGGAGCAAAAGGGCATTTATCCGCCTGTGTCCATCCTCCCGTCCCTCTCCCGTCTGATGAAGGATGGCACTGGCGAGGGCTACACTCGTGAGGATCACGCGGACCTCTCCAATCAGCTCTTCGCCTCTTACAGTGCTGTGGCCGATGCCAGAAGCCTTGCCTCCGTCATCGGCGAGGATGAGCTTTCCGAGATCGACAAGCTCTATGTTGAATTCGGAAGGCGCTTTGAGTCGGTTTTCATCGCCCAGAGCGACCGAGAGAGCCGCTCTCTGGACCAGACGCTCGACCTCGGCTGGGAGTTGCTGTCGATGCTCCCCAGAAGCGAGCTAGGACGTGTGGGCGACAAACTTCTCGACAAATACTACAGGGGCACAAAGGCCTGATGTGTGAGACGCACACTTTAAGGAGGTGAGCGGAAAATGCCAAATCTACCCCCGACGAAGGGCAACCTGATCGCGGTCAAGCGTTCGCGCGCCCTGGCTGAAAACGGTTTCAGCCTGATGGACAAGAAGCGGAACATCTTGATCCGCGAGATGATGTCGCTGATTGATAGGGCAAAGACGCTCCAGGCGTGCATCAACGAAACCTTTTCCGACGCCTATCGCGCGATCTGTCTGGCGAACATCTCCATGGGCAGCAGCGAAAATATCGCCGCGGCTATGCCGGTCGACAAAAGTGTACGTGTGCGCTACCGCAGCGTCATGGGTGTCGAGCTACCGACGGTGAGCGCAATTCCGACGGATACGGAAATCTTGCCCTACGGACTTGTGACCACAACCTCCGCGCTGGACGCAGCGTATATGAAGTTCGTCAAGGTCAAGGAGCTGACGCTCGAGATGGCAGAGTTGGAAAACAGCATCTACCGCCTGGCGTACTTCATCAAAAAGGCACAGAAAAGAGCAAACGCCCTCAACAACATCGTCATCCCGGGCTTGGACGAGGATATTGCCCGCATCAGCGAGGAGCTTGAGGAGAAGGAGCGCGAGGAGTTCGTACGCCTCAAGGTTATCAAGGCAACCAAACTGTAAAAAACAAACGCACCGGATTCCGGTGCGTTTTTGCATGTTTAGCGCGGCGAGGGATTCTGCCGTCTGGCCGCCTCCACGACGTGTGAAACCAAAACGGAGGTCGTGACGGTTCCAACACCACCGGGGACGGGCGTTAGGGCAGAAACGAGAGGCTTGGCGGTCGCAAAGTCCACGTCTCCGCACATGGTGCCATCATTAAAGTTTATCCCCACGTCGATCACGGTCTGGCCTGAGGATAGATGCTCCGCGCCCACCGCATTAGCCTTACCGGCGGCGACGATTAACAGCTCAGCGCTACGCGCGACGGCAGGGAGATCAACCGTTCTTGTGTGGCAGACCGTAACCGTCGCATGCTTATTGAGCAGGAGAATGGAAACGGGCTTTCCGACCACAAGGCTGCGGCCGATAACGACTGCACGCTTGCCCTTGCAGTCAATGCCGTAATGGTCAAGAATCTCAATGCAAGCCTGCGCGGTGCAGGGGGAAAAGCCCCGCCCACTGCCGGTAAAGACGCCTGCCAGCGAGCCGTCGGTTATGCCGTCGACGTCTTTTTCAGATACAAGCGCTCGCCGCACGGCCTCGCCGTCCAGTTGTTTCGGCAGCGGCAGCAAAACAAGCACGCCGTGCACAGAGGGATCGGAATTCAGTGCATGTATTTTATCCATCAAGACTTCCTGGGAGATATCCTCAGGAAGCGTTTCGTGGCGAACGGCGACGCCGACCGTCTCGCAGCGCTTGGTCGCGCCCTTTTCATAGGCCAGATCATCCTCGCGCGCTCCGACACGGACGATTGCGAGGGTGGGGGGGATCCCGCGCGCCGTGAGCGCGTTAAGCTCCTCCTGTGCGCGCGCGTTAATCGCCGCAGCGACGGGGGCGCCTTTCAGCTCGATTGCCATTTCATTTGTCCTTTCAAGTCTCGTAACCTTAAGCGAGCTTTTCCAGTACAGACGCGTAGGTTTTGTCTGCCAGAGCGCAGGCCTCGGTGAGCAGCACGTCACACTCGGTTTGCAGCCCGGAGGCATAGTCCCGATCTTCCATCAGACGGAGATTGATGAGAACATTCAGAGAGGCCCCCATGAGGGCGCTTTTGCAGCAAAGCACGCCCACACCAACATCCGAGATCATCAGTGCGCTGCCCTTGACGGCTAACTCCGCATGCAGCTCAATTGCCTCCGCTGCCGCTCGCATAATTGCCATCGGTGCAGTACAGGCCAGCCGCAGGGCAGTTTCCATCGCGGCTGCACGTTCAGGTGCGCCCTTTGGAATGGCGTAGGCTTTTGATAGCGGCTCAAAACAGACGGCATCCCGGTCGATCAGGTCAAGGAGAGCCTTGCGCAGCACTTCCGCTGCCGCGAGTATGCGCTGAATGTCCGGCTCAAACTCGGCATATTTTTTTTTACCTGTCGTCAGACTTCCGACCATTCCGGCAAGCGCGCAGCCTACCGCACCCACGAGAGCGGATGCGCCCCCGCCACCCGGTACGGGCGCCGACGAAGCCAGAGCTTCAGTAAAGGTCAGGGCGGAGCTTTCGGCAAAGGACATACACGTTCCTCCTGCGAAACAGTTTTTACGATTATTTTTGCGCTTCGTCGCCTGTTTTGGGAGGCTCCGGCTCGGCGTACAGGGAAACATTATCGAGAATATATTCGCTGGCAATTTTGCACATATAGCTTTCAACTGCGAGGCGCATGGCAATCTCGGAGGG
This sequence comes from uncultured Oscillospiraceae bacterium, assembly GCA_964424175.1. Taxonomy (GTDB): domain Bacteria; phylum Bacillota; class Clostridia; order Oscillospirales; family Oscillospiraceae; genus UBA2658. The sequence goes on from CAYRIA010000048.1 coordinate 4,228, forward strand.
GCTTTCCTCTGATTCGATCACCTTTTCGCTAATCTCCTGGGCGGCAGACTCGACTAGGCTGCGGAAGCTCTCGAAAAATGCCTCGTCAGACTTACCCTGCTTGGCCGCCTTGATCAAATAGCCGGTGTCCTTTACCGAGAGCACCTGTTTTAGGCGCAAAATCACGGAGAGATACACTAAATGTTCCCTAGAATACTTTTTTCCACGTGCGCGGGGAAGAATGTCCGCCTTGATGTAGTTATTAACCATCGCGGAGCTGAGCCGGTCATCGTCCCGGAGGCTCGTCTTACTGCGGGAAAGGAAGTCGAGAACCTGATCCATATATAGCTCAATGTCGGGAAACCCGTTGTAATCCGGAAATTTCAACTGATCGGCAAGCACGCGCAGTTTTTCGACCTTACCCATTTCAAAGACACCTCAGTTTTGGAATAGTTGTATTATACCGCGTCAAAGATAATATTGCAAGCAGCTAATATGAGCGATTGACATATGTCAAATTACGTAATATAATATTGATAATCAGATCACCCAATCTTCAGGAGGCGCTTTATGAGCAAGATTTGTCTTTTTGGCGATTCAATATCCAAGGGAGTCATCATCGACGAGCTTAGGGAGAGGTATACCATGACCAAAAGCGGTTTTGCCAATCTCCTTGCTTCCGGCGCACTCGCACTGGATCTTGCCAATTACTCCATGCTTGGCTGCACAGTGGAGAAGGGCAGGAACATGATTGCGCGTCGTAGGCGGGATGTTCTGGGCTGTGAGGTCATGGTGCTGGAATACGGCGGCAACGACAGCGATCACGATTGGAAAGCGATCGCCGACAACCCCTTCGCCGAACATCTTCCTAAAACTCCGATTGCAGAGTTTGAGCGTACTTACCGAGAGATCATTGACGAGCTGCGCGAGATGGGCAAAAAGATCGTCATGTTTAATTTGCCCCCAATCGACGAGCACAAGTATTTCAACTGGTTCAGCAGGGGGCTTGATCGGGAGAAGATTCTTGCCTGGCTTGGCGGTACTGCAGAATATATTTACCGCTTCCATGAGATTTATAACGTCAGGGTCTGTAACATTGCAGCCGACTATAATATCCCTCTGATTGACATTCGTACTGCCTTCCTCGAAAGGCGGAATTATAGCGATTACCTCTGCGCCGACGGCATTCACCCCAACGAAAGGGGACATGCGATTATCGCCGAAACCATTGTGGCGGCGATACCTAGGCTTGCAAACCAGCTTGCTCGCAGGGAGATTCTCGAAAAGGGCGCCTGAGCCGCTTGACAAGGCTTTGATATTGGTGTAAATTGAATAGTGGCATCTTTGCCGCTATTCGGAGGGATATCGAAGTGGTCATAACGGGGCTGACTCGAAATCAGTTTGCGCGCAAGCGCACGTGGGTTCGAATCCCACTCCCTCCGCCAATGGATAAAGGGTCGAAGTTTTGAACAGTTTCATTGAACTGTCCATGATTTCGACCCTTCATTGATTCTGAAAACCTATGGTAATCCCGCGCCTTTTGGAGGGAAAACTGTTTGGGTTGCCCATGCGCTGGGATCAACGCTTTCTGCAGGCAACAGGGCTATTTTGGCTATAATCGGTATCAAAATACCGACTGTATTGTGTCGTGAGGACGTAAATGGCCGACCTGCCATGAGGCTATTGCGTTTTGCGGATAAGGGTTTATCAGTCGAGCAGGCTCAAAAGATCTCCGTAGCCTTCCTTTTCCATCTCTTCTTTCGGGATAAAGCGCAGAGCTGAGCTATTGATACAATAACGCAGACCGCCCACTTGGCTGGGACCGTCGTTAAACACATGGCCTAAGTGGGCGTCACCTACGCGGCTGCGTACTTCTATTCTGTGCATTCCATGCGTAGCATCTTGTTTTTCGCGAAGAACGCCCGGATCAATGGGCTTTGAAAAGCTGGGCCAGCCGCAGCCGGATTCGAATTTATCACTGGAGGAAAAGAGCGGCTCGCCGCTTGTGACATCCACGTAAATTCCGGTTTGGAAGCTGTTCCAAAATGCATTTCGATAGGGAGGCTCGGTGGCATTGTTTTGTGTTACTGCATATTGATCCACAGTCAGAATTTTCTGCAGCGTATCGGCATCCGGCACCTGGTAAACGGCTGGGTTTACCAGGGCCTTTGCTGCTATTTCAAACTTTGCGTTTGAAATATGACAGTAGCCATTCGGGTTTTTATCAAGATACTTTTGATGGTATTCCTCGGCGGGAGTGAAATTACGCAGGGGTTCGACCTCGATCGCAAGGGGTTTGTCGAAACGTTTCTGCAGCTCTGTCATGGAGCGTTCGATTTTTTGCAAATCTGCATCATCTACATAGTAGATACCGGTTCGGTATTGTGTCCCGCGGTCGCCGCCCTGACGATTATGGGAAAAGGGATCGATCGATTCATAATATAGCTCCAGCAAAAATGACAGGGGAAGCAGCGCGGAATCATAAACAACGCGCACTGCCTCTGCATGTCCCGTATTCCGTTGGCAGACATCCTCATAAGTGGGGTTTTCTGTCTCTCCGTTGGCGTAGCCGACCTGAGTGGACAAAACGCCCCGAATTAAAGAAAGGTATTTCTCAGTCCCCCAAAAACAACCGCCCGCAAGATAAATTTCTGACATAGTGCACCTTCTTCCTGTATGTATATTAACACTTTTTGCATGCGATTAATAGACCGCATATAAGAGATTTTTTTCGTTGATCTCGCGGATCATTCAAACTGCTTTGGGGCGGTGGCGGCTTAAAACACGGCTTTATGTAATCTGGCACAGGCTTGCCCCGAGTGATATAATAGAACCAGTCAATAATTGAAAGGATGCGGAAGATGATAGATGGACTCGGCCTATATTTGCGGGATCTGGAAGAGGTGGATGTCGCGCTTCTAAACCAGTGGCTGCATAAGCCATATATTTTGCGCTGGTATGAAGACCCGGAGGCATGGCTGGACGAGATAAATAAAAGGCAGGGCGCCTTTGCATTCATCCGCCATTTTATCGCCATGAGCGGAGGGCAGCCGGTGGGTTTCTGCCAGTATTATGACTGCCATGCGGCGGGGGAGGATTGGTACTCGGTTTCGGCTCCCGGTAAAACCTACAGCGTGGACTATCTGATTGGCGAAGAAGCTTATCTTTGCAAGGGCTACGGCAAGCGAATCATACAGCTTTTAACTGAAGCTATTCGAGAAGAAACACAGGCAAAGGAAGTGATTGTCCAGCCGGACAAGGAAAACTTGCCCTCCTGCAGGGCGCTTATCGCGTGCGGCTTCGCGTATGATGAGGCCCTTACCTATTACCGTCTGCAGCTCTAATGAATTAGAAGGAGAAAGTCATGAAAAAACGCATTTTGACCCTCTGCGCCGCTGCGCTGCTGCTGACAGGTTGTGGGCAGACAGGTGGTAAAGCGGCGGAGTATAAAAAAATCACCCCTGCGGAGGCGCAGGCCATGATGGGGGAGGACGTTGTCGTTTTGGACGTGCGCACGCAGGAGGAATATGATGCCGGGCATATCCCGGATGCCCTGCTATTGCCAGACACGGAGCTGAAGCAAAGAGCTGAAGAGCTGTTGCCGGAGAAGGATCAAACCATCCTTGTCTATTGCCGTAGCGGACGTCGCAGCGCAAACGCTGCAAGGCAGCTGCTTGAGCTGGGCTATACGAAGGTCTTTGACTTTGGCGGCATCCTCGATTGGACGGGCGAGATCATATAAATGCTGTGAAGCATATTGCTTGAAGTGAAGGGGGCGCCATGCTGCGACACACGATCGACCCGATTTTTGGCCAAAATTCCCGCATCCTGATCTTGGGCACCTTTCCCTCGGTCAAGTCGCGGGAACAGCAGTTTTTTTACGGACATCCTCAAAACCGCTTCTGGCGAGTGTTGGCTGGCATTTTCGCGTCTGCCGTTCCGACGGATATCACGGAGAAAAAGGCGCTGCTTTTGAACAATGGGCTTGCCCTTTGGGATGTGATCGCCGCCTGTGAGATCGAAGGCTCAGAGGACGCGTCGATTCGGGCGGTCGTTCCAAACGACTTGAGCAGAATCATCCAACATGCAAAGATCCACCATGTCGTGACCAATGGAGGCACGGCGGACAGGCTTTACCGCAGGTTTTGCCTAGCGCAGACGGGGATCAAAGCTGTAAACCTGCCATCCACTAGTCCGGCGAACGCGCGATGCAGCTTTGACGAGCTTCTGGATGCTTGGCGCGTGCTTCGGGTGCTGGCGGCGCAGGAAAAACCGGAATAACGGGGGATTTCTCCATGATTGAGCGCATCAAGATTAGCTACGCAAACTGCTACCTGCTCTCCGGCGAGGGCGGTTCAATTTTGATCGACACCTGCAATTATAAGGATGGCGAGCGGATCCTCGCGCGAGTTAAAGACAGAAATGTCAGGCTCATACTTCTGACCCACTGCCATTTTGACCACGTCGGCTCTGCGAAGTTCTTAGCGGACAGGTTAAACGTGCCCATCGCAATGAGCGCTAAAGACCTGCATTTGCTCGGTAGGGGCGAATTGAGTGTCCTGCACGCCGCAACACCGCTCGGGAGGCTGTTCTCGTTTTTCTCGCAGCCGGTGTTAAAAAAAGCGGGCTATTCGCTGTTCAAGCCCGATGTCCTGCTCGAGGACGGACAGAGCCTTACCGATTTCGGTGTGAAGGCGTGTATCGTCGCCCTGCCCGGGCACACAAAAGGCTCGGTTGGTGTGCTGACTGACGAGGGTGGGTTTGTTGTCGGGGACGCAATGTTCAACCTGCTCCGGCCAACCGCCGCACGTATCTACGAGGATGCAAAAGAGATGCACAGAAGCGTAGATAAAATTCGCGCCAGCGGCGCGGATACGATCTTTGTCGGACATGGCAAACCCATAAAAAACCGCTGAAAACGCTGCGGACAAAATAAAAATGCAGACTTCGGGAATACTGCCTGTGTATCGATCATTCTAAAGAAAGGCAGGCGGAATAACATGAAAAATGATAAAAACAAAAGATCCGGGGAAGAGCGCATCTTTGACCAGTTTTACGATATGAGCTCTGTCCAGTCGTCCACGGAAATGACGGGACTTGTGCCCACACCGCCACAGAGCGAGGCGGACGCCGAGTCCTATTCGCAAATCCACGGAATGCCCATTCCGGGAGACCCACCGCGCAAGCGTAAGGAAAAAAAGGAGCACCCGGACCACCCGCAGCTTGGGGGATGACGCACAACGGCAAAAGCACGACGCATAACAGTGCTGCACGTGCTCTTCCACGAAGAAGGCACAGGATACGAAAGTATCCTGTGCCTTCTTCGGTGCTGTGCCCTAACGTTTTTTTGTGACAGGTAGCCAGACCTCACAGCGGTAGTCGTCTGCGCTCTGGTCGCCCGCAAGATAAAGCTCAATGTCAGGCGCGTCGGCGTATTCATAGCCGGAAAGTGGAAGCCACTCGGAGACGATGCGCGTCTGAAGCGCCTGAATGGCCTGCGGCATGGGGCCGATGCAGTCAAATATCGCCCAGGTGCAGGCTGGAATCTCATATTCCGCTAGGCCATCGGGCAGGGGCACGTCAGAGGTGACGGCGATATAGTAGTCAAACTCCCGTCCCGACATACAAGTGCAGATGCCGAGCACCCCCGGCAGCCCGCCGTCCATCAGGGCGCAGAGCCGGGGAATCAGTCCGGCCTGAGCCATTTCACCCCAAAACTGCGGAATTTCCGCAAAATTACCCTCTACGTCCATCTGATAGCTTCTTTTCGCGCCGACAATACGGAAAGCCTCCCGGTTCTCAATTCTGTAGGTCATTTCAGCCTCTCCTCTAATCGATAATTTGAAGCTGATCCTCGGATAGGCCTTGAGCGGAACCCCCTCCGCGCGGGCGGCCGCCGGTGAGACGCCGTGGACGCTCTGAAACGCACGGTTAAAAGCCGTGGGCGAATCGTAGCCGTATTTTAGCGCCGCGTCGAGTACCTTCACCCCGCCCTTTTGCAGCTCAAAGGCCGCCTCGGTCATGCGTCGCCTGCGGATATACTCGCCGAGGGGGATGCCGGCAATATAGGAGAACATGCGCTGGTAGTGGAACGCTGAGCAGCAGGCGAGCTGCGCGGCGCGCTCCAGGCTGAATTTTCCGCACAGGCTGTCCTCTACGTAAGAAATGGAGTCGTTAAGCCGGTCTAGCCAATCCATGAGATCACCTTCCATGATAAGAGTTTAGCGCCCTTCGCCGCCGCTGTCCTCTCCGCATTTGCACGAAACTGCGCGCTGTCTGCAGATAGTTTAGCATAGATTTCAGAAAAAGCATTGCACAATTTTCTTTGGTAGCGAGCAATGCTTGTGGAAATTCTTTTACTTATCGGGCGCTTTGGACTATAATGAATTGATAACATTATGCGAGGAGGGACGGTATGCGGCTGTTTATCGCAATCCAGTTTTCAGAGGAAGTCAGACAGACGCTCTTGTCTCAAATCGATGCGCTGAAGAAACAAGTGACTGCGGGCAATTTCACAAGACCGGAGAACCTGCACCTCACCCTGGCCTTCATCGGAGAGAGCGATAGGGCAGGGGGGCTCCGTCGGATCATCGACCGCTGCACCTGCCCAACGTTTGAGTTGGCAGTCTCCGGCGGCGGGCATTTTGGCAGCCTGTATTGGGTCGGCGTTGAGAAGAACCCCGCCTTGAGCGCCCTTGCAGAGCGCCTGCGGGCGGAGCTGCTTGCAGAGGGCTTCGCCCTTGAGGAGCGCGCGTTCAAGCCCCATATCACCATCGCTCGACAGCTTGAGCCGGACAAGCCCGTTTCGGTCAGCGCCCCGCGTACGGCGATGACCGTCTCCCGCATCTCTCTGATGAGGGCTGAGCGGATTGGCGGCAAATTGGTTTACACGGAAGTCTACGGAAAGAAACTCTGATCGTCGTGGCCAAGGCTATTTCTATTGTCGTAAAGGCCCGTATAATACAAGCCAATACCCCCCAAGGAGGCTCATCATGATGACGGAAAAGCCGGTTTTTGCGCTGCTATACGACTTTGATAAAACGCTTTCGCCCAAGGACATGCAGGAGTATGCGTTTATACCCGCGGTCGGCATGTCGGCCGAGGCGTTTTGGGCAGAGTGCAACAGGATGATGCGCGAAAATCAAATGGATCAGATCCTCGCGTATATGTACGTCATGTATAAAAAGGCAAAGGGAAAGCTGCTAATCACGCGCGAAACGCTACGCGGGTTAGGCAGGGAGGTCGCCTTGTTCAACGGGGTTGGAAGCTGGTTTAAGCGCATCAACGACTACGCGGACAAACGCGGCATGAAGGCTGAGCACTACATTATCTCCTCCGGCCTAAAGGAGATTATCGAGGGCACAAAGATCGCCTGCCACTTTGAACGCATCTACGCCGCAGAATACTGTTACGATGAGAACGGAGAGCCTTGCTGGCCGGCCATGGCGGTCAATTTTACCAGTAAAACGCAGTTTCTGTTCCGCATCAACAAGGGCGTGATGGACGTGACGGAAAACGACGCGCTCAACGAGTTCATGCCGGAGGATAAGCGCCGCGTGCCCTTCCGCAACATGGTGTATATTGGCGATGGTCTAACGGACGTGCCCTGTATGAAGCTGGTGCGCTCAAACGGCGGGCACTCGATTGCGGTCCATCAGGGCAGCAGCGAGAAGGTCAACAGCCTTCTGTTGGACGGACGGGTGGACTATGTGCTTCGTGCCGACTACGCCAAGGGCGAGGCGCTGGAGCTGGCCGTGTTTGCCATTATAGACCAGGCGGCGGCTGTCAATAAGACACGCGCGCTCCACGTCAAAAGCATGGAGCAGGCACAGCACGAGTTGGACGAACAAATGAAACGGGCATGGGCACTTTCCAAGGAGCATCAAACGTGACTGGAGGACATAAAATGAAAGATATCAGCTATGTCGTCTATGAATACCCCTTTTGCCGCCTGAAAATTGGCTGTACGGACGAGGCTGTCTGCGCCGTATTGTTTACGGACGAGGCCGTAGGAGGCGCACATACCCCCCTGAGCGACAGGGCAGACCTCCAGCTCCGGGAATACTTCGCGGGCGAGCGCCGTGAATTTGACCTGCCGCTTGCGCCAGAGGGCACTGCCTTCCGTAAAAGGGTTTGGACGGCGTTGTGTGAGGTTCCCTACGGCGAGACACGGAGCTACCGCGAAATCGCTGAGCGCATCGGCAGTCCCAAGGCCGTCCGCGCTGTCGGCGGGGCTAACCATCACAACCCGATCTCTATTCTCGTTCCCTGCCACAGGGTAGTCGGTGCAGGCGGGGGGCTTACAGGCTATGCCGGAGGACTTGAAACTAAAGAACGGCTGCTGGCGCTGGAAGGGGCGCGCGGCTAATGTCAGAGCTTTATGTCCGGGTTCAGGCGCAGCTTCTCGCACTAGCCGAGCAGGATTACCGAGCCTTCGCGACTTCCTTGATGCCGGGGACGGAAAACGTTCTCGGTGTCCGCATCCCGGTGCTGCGGCGCATGGCAAAAGAGTTGGCTCGCGGCGATTGGCCGGCCTATTTTGCGCAGAACGAGGATCGCTGGTTCGAGGAGACGATGCTGCAGGGTCTGGCGGTCGGCTATCTTTGCACGGATATAGAGACCATGCTGACGGAGGCTGCGCGCTTTATCCCCAAAATCTCGAACTGGTCGTTATGCGACAGCTTTTGTGCGGGGCTGAAACAGACGAAAAGCCACAGGGAACGCGTTTGGACGTTTATGCAATATTATGTAAATTCAGACCGCCCATATGACCTTCGCTTCGCCGTGGTGATGATGCTTTGGTATTTTGTTGATGAAACTTATACGCCTGAAATTCTGAGCCTTATTACACAGCTTAGAAGTGAAGACTACTATGTAAAAATGGCCGTCGC
>CAYRIA010000049.1:0-13028 GCA_964424175.1 uncultured Oscillospiraceae bacterium
GGGCGGCATAAGATTTTATAGTCGCTCCCCGCGGGAACGGCTTTGATATACGGGGACGGCAAGCGTCCTGCTTACCGTCCCCGGCGGACTTTGGTCCCGGCTGGGCCGTCGCATCCGCGCTCCGCGCGGATGCGATCTGGCCTTTGCTTCAAGAGCAACAGGCCTGTAATGGCTCCGGCAGAGGGCGGTTTATTATTCAAGCTGCAGGATCATGATTCTGCGAAAAACGTACAAGTTATTATACGCTATTTACCAGGCGCTTGCAAGTCCTATGCGTGCTCTTCAAGCCTGTCTCCCCCTCCAATAGGCGATAAAACTGTTGTAATGCCCCTGTTTTCGCTGTATAATAGTAGAGCTTGGACAATGTGCTTCGCTCCCACAAGGCGGGTTCGGATTACATTGCTTAGGTGATCTGAAAGGTGGCATAACCCATGACTTTAGACAAGTATCTCGATGCGCTGTCCGGCAAGAGTCTCGCTGTTGTCGGCTATGGCGTGAGCAACGCGCCGCTGACGGAACTGCTACTCGCACGCGGTCTTGACGTTACGGTCTGCGATAAGCGTACGGAGGAGCTTTTTGAGTCGGCCGAGGCTCTGCGTAGGCGCGGAGCGAAGCTTCGCCTTGGGGCGAGCTATTTGGAAAACCTGCATGAGGATGTAATCTTCCGCACCCCCGGCCTGCACCCCTTCACCCCCCAGCTTCAGGCAGCGGCCAAAGCCGGCAGTGTCCTTACTTCCGAGATGGAGGCCTTTTTTACTGTCTGCCCCTGCCGCACAATTGCCGTGACCGGCAGCGACGGTAAGACGACCACCTCAACCCTCATTGCAACTCTCCTTAAAGAATCCGGCCATACGGTCTTCCTCGGCGGTAACATCGGCGCCCCCTTGCTCGACAGGGTACCCGAGATGCAGCCGGAGGACTTCGCGGTGTTGGAGCTAAGCTCCTTCCAACTGCACAGCATGACATGCAAGCCCAGCGTTGCTGTTATTACAAATATTTCCCCAAACCATCTTGACGTGCACCCCGATCTGGGTGACTACATCGACGCTAAACGCAACATCTTCCTGAATCAGGATGAAAACGATTTGCTTGTTCTGAACGCGGACGACCTTTGCACCCCTGATTTTGCCAGAGACGCTAAAGCGCGCTTGCGCTATTTCAGCCATTCCCACTCCGTACAAAGCGGCTGTTTCTTCGTTGAGGAACTAATCTATTCCGCGCGAAATTATGAGGTGCAGGAACTGATGCCCGCAGCGGGTATACTAATTCCGGGAATGCACAACGTTGACAATTACATGGCTGCCTATGCTGCGACGGACGGCTTCGTCACAGACAGTGCCTTCCGCAAGGTTGCGCGCAGTTTTCCCGGCGTCGCCCATCGCATAGAGCTTGTCCGTGAGCGCAATGGCGTGCGCTTTTATAACGACTCTATCGCCTCCAGCCCCACGCGCACCATCGCGGGCCTGCGCTGTTTTACCAAGGCAAAGCCCATCCTCATCGCCGGAGGGCACGACAAGCATGTCCCCTTCGAGGATCTGGGCACAGAGATCGTCGAACGCGTCAAGGCACTCTACCTCACGGGTGAAACCGCCGAACGCATCCGGGATACTGTTGTGAATACGCCGGGCTATAACCGCCTAACCCTTCCAATCTACATTATCGACGATTTCTGTGACGCCGTTCTCGCCGCTGCGGACAGTGCCGTCGAAGGTGATGTGGTAATCCTCTCCCCGGCCTGCTCGTCCTTTGATAAATTCAAGAACTTTATTGAACGCGGAAATACCTTCCGCAGCATTATTCTTGGGCTGGAATAACTGCCCGAAAGAGCTTTTCCAACAGATGACAGGTCTGGCACCTAGTCGCCACAAATACGGGCAGACAATCCGGTACACGGTGCATAGCCTTGGCAATATCAAATGAAGTCTGGCGCAATCAATTCCTTCCGTTTCGTGGGTTCGGAGGATATTGCTCAGACAACGGAGGTCAAAATGCTTCTGAAAGATACGATTATCGACCTGTGCGGCCTTTCCGCCCCCGCAGGCTTTGAGGAGCGCGCCTTTGAACGCGCAAAAGAACTGCTTTTGCCCTATGTCGATGAAATCAAGACCGATGCCCTAGGAAACCTGATTGCCGTCAAGCACTGCGGCAAGCCGAACGCCAAAAAGCTTCTGTTCGATGCACATATTGACGAGATCGGCCTAATCGTGACCGATATTGAAAAGGGCTTTCTACGGTTTGCCAAGCTCGGCGGGGTTGACCCGCGTATGCTGCCCGCACGCGAGGTCAGAGTCTTAACCGATCCACCGATCTTCGGCGTCATCGATACCCTTCCTCCGCACGCTCTCTCCGACGCTGACATGGACAAGAGCATAGAACTGGACAAGCTTGTGATTGACGTTGGCTTAACAGCAGAAGAAGCAAAACGCCGGATTCTTCCCGGCACGCCTGCCGTTTTTGCGGGAGGGGTTGAGGCACTCAACGAAACGGTGCTTTGCGGAAAATCGCTGGACGACCGCGCTTGCGTCGCCATCATCATCAGGCTTATGGAGGAGCTTGCGGAAACTCCTCTCGATGTGGATGTCTGGTGCCTGCTCAGCACGCAGGAGGAGTTGGGGAGACGCGGCGCAACTGCCGGCGTTTACGGGATTTACCCCGATTACGCAGTTGCTCTCGATGTGACCTTCGCCGCCACTCCAGACTTCAAGGAGGCGGACACTTTGGAACTTCGGAAAGGGCCTGCCATTGGCGTCGGCCCGAACATGAGTCGAAGCATCACAAATGCTCTCATAAAAACTGCTGAGGAGAAAGAAATCCCCTATCAGCTTGAGGTCATGGGCGGAGATTCCGGAACGAATGGCTGGGTCATTCAGTCCTGCCGCGCAGGTGTTGTGACAGCAGTTGTCTCTCTGCCGATCCGCTATATGCACTCTCCGGTCGAGTTGATGGAACTCACCGACGCCGAGGCAATGGTTAGCCTCCTTGCCGAATTCACTCTTGGTCTTGGAGAGGATGGACTTTAATAGCGTGCATTTTTAGCACGAACTATGCCGAAACACTACAATTTGTGCAAATATTGCACGGGAGGCGTTTGAAAAATGCTGGACACCTTAAAGACGCTCTGCTATCTCAGCGGAGTCTCAGGCTATGAGGACGAGGTTCGTGATTACATCCTTGAGCGGGTCATGCCCTTTGCAAGCGGCATTGTAACCGACAGCATGGGTAACCTCATTATTACCAAAAAAGGGCTCAAGCGCCCTGATAAAAAAATTCTCATCTGTGCACATATGGACGAGGTTGGCCTGATTGTCACGGCAATCGACGACGAGGGCTATCTCCGCTTTGATTTTCTCGGCAGTCTTGACCGGCGCGTCCTGATCGGAAAGCGTGTCTACATCGGGCGCGATCGTGTCCAGGGCGTCATCGGTATCAAGCCCTATCATCACGTTGATAAAGAGGAAGAAAAGCGCGTTCCGAAGCGCGAGGCACTCTATATCGATATCGGCGTCAGCTCAAAATCTGAGGCCCGAGAGCTCGTCTCTCCGGGTGATGCGGTGGTCTTTGACGACAATGTACTCGAATTCGGCGAGGGCTTTCTCAAGGCCAAGGCGCTGGACGACCGAATTGGCTGTGCTGCAATGATTCAGCTCATCGAAAGCGAGTTACCCTGCGACTGCACTTTCGCCTTCACTGTGCAGGAAGAAATCGGCACCCGCGGCGCGAAGGTCGTCTCGGCCCGTGTTGAACCGGACGTTGCCCTGGTTCTTGAGGGTACGACCGCGGCAGATCTCCCCGGCGTCCCACAGGGTAAGCAGATCTGTACTCTGGGCGCCGGCCTCGTTATTCCCTTTATGGATAAGGGTACGGTCTATAGTCGTAGCCTTTACAAAGCCGTTACGGCTCTGGCAGACGCCGATGGCATCAAATGGCAGACAAAAACTCTGATCGCGGGTGGCACGGACGCGTCAGCCGTCCAGCGCAGCGGTACCGGCGTTGAGACAATTGCGATCTCTGCGCCAATCCGCAACATCCACTCCCCGACAAGCATTGCCAAAATCTCAGATTTTAAGGACATGCCGCGTCTTGCCCGCCTGTTGCTGGAGACGCTTTCCGAATAACGGCCAAAATGAGGCCATTAAATTAAATATATAATAACGGCGCTATGTGCCTGTAACATACTAGAGGATAAAGAAGATGCTTTTTACAGAGATCCCACAGGAACTTGACGCACTTGCAGAAGCGGTAGAGGCTGAGCTTCAGAGCATTTTTACAGGCTTTGACCGTGTGGCCGAAATCTGCACCCGCCGGGTTATGGCCGCCTTTCATGAATTCCGTGTATCCGAAGCCTGCTTTGCCGGAACCACAGGCTACGGGTACAACGACTTAGGGCGAGATACCCTCGACAAGATTTATGCACGCGTATTCGGTGCAGAGAAAGCTCTTGTACGCCTCGGCTTCGTCAACGGCACACATGCCATCGCAACGGCGCTTTTCGCTGTCTGCAAACCGGGCGACACCTTGCTTTCTGTCACGGGCACCCCTTATGACACGCTACAGCAGACCATCGGTCTCACCGGCGACGGGGATGGCTCGCTCAAATATTACGGCATCGACTACGCCCAGGTCGAGCTTCTGCCGGACGGCTGGCCTGACCTTCCAACCATCAGAAAAGCCGCCGCAGATCCTAAGGTGCGGGCGGTAACCATCCAGCGATCACGAGGTTACTCCCTGCGCCGCGCACTGAGCATTGCAGATATCGCGCAGATTGTTGAAACCGTGCGTGAAGTTAATCCGACGGCAAGCATTCTCGTCGACAATTGCTATGGCGAATTTACTGAACCGCAGGAGCCGACAGAGGTCGGCGCCGACCTTGTTGCAGGCTCTCTGATCAAAAACCCCGGCGGCGGCCTTGCGCCAACGGGCGGCTACATTGTTGGACGGGCAGATTTGGTCGAGCGGGCTGCAAACCGTATGACAGCCGTTGGCATAGGCGGTGAGTGCGGCAGCACCCTCGGCCATAATCGCCTGCTTTACCAGGGCTTTTTTTTGGCGCCGCATGTCGTAGCTCAAGCGCTCAAAACCGCCTCCTTCTGTGCGGGTTTGATGGCTCGGCTCGGCCTTAAGACGTCTCCAGCACCGTTTGAGCCGCGTTACGACATCATCCAGATGATCGAATTTGGCAGTGCGGAAAAGTTGCTCGCCTTCTGTCGCGGGATTCAGCGCGGCTCTCCTGTCGACTCCTTTGTGACCCCTGTGCCCTGGCCCATGCCCGGCTATGAAGACGAGGTCGTGATGGCTGCTGGTGCCTTCGTGCAGGGCGCCTCGATCGAACTGAGTTGCGACGGGCCTTTGCGCGCTCCTTATCTCGGCTTTATGCAGGGCGGACTAACCTATGAATCCGGAAAGCTCGGCGTTCTTCTGGCTGCAGTCGAAATTCTTCGTGCAAAATAATTATGTAAACTCTTTTTGAACTTATTCCGCTCCTTACAACATATAAATGGCATAGGGGGTATCCTTATGCCATTTATTAAAAGGCGTGCACCGCGGCGCAATCCGCTCCAGCGGAGCCTTATGCGCCCGGAAAAGAGGGCGGCGGCGTTTGCTCTCGTCGTAATACTGGCGCTGACAACTTTAGCAGTCATTTCGGGCAGTTTTCTCAAGCGCATCGCAGGCGATATGGCGCTGTCCGACGCCTCAGACATGATTACCGCAACGATTAACGACAAGATTAACGAAAAGATGAGTGCTGGGCAATATACCTACGATTACTTTGTCAACTTGCAGAAGGACAACGAGGGCAACATTACCGCGATTTCGGCGAATATGGCGCGAATCAACACGCTCTCGTCCGAAATTCTGCAGGAGGTCATTTCAGCAACAAACAGCGGTCTGCACGATCTGAACATTCCGCTCGGAAACCTCCTCGGAATGAACCTGTTGCTGGGGCGAGGGCCAAATATTCCCGTAAAGATTCTGATGCTCACAAGCTCCTTTGCGGATTTTCGCAACGAGCTGAGCTCAGCTGGAATCAACCAGGTCAAACACCAGATTATCCTGGATGTCAAAGTCGAAATCGACGTTCTGCTACCTTGGGAAATGAAATCGACCGCGGTCGTCAGCGAGGTGCTGATTGCCGAGACGGTGCTTGTCGGCAAGGTGCCGAATGCTTACCTCAATATACCCTTAACGCCGAATTAGGAGTGCCTTATGGATACAAAAGCGGAGCTTGAACAGCTTAGAGAAACGCTCCAAACAAACGCGCGCGCCTATTACGAGCTTGACGCGCCCACGATTACGGATTTCGAATACGACGCGCTGATGCGACGCCTCATTGCGCTAGAGGAGCAGCACCCGGAGCTGGTCACGCCTGATTCTCCCTCGCAGAGGGTCGGTGGGCGGGCGTCTGCGCTGTTTTCTCCGGTTACACACGCAGTGCCGCTTGAGAGCCTCAACGACGTTTTTTCTTTCGAGGCTCTTGAGGGTTTTGTTGTGCGGACAAACGAGCTGCTGGGCGTAAGAACCGTCTATGTGACCGAGCCAAAGGTCGATGGGCTTTCTGTGGCTGTCGAATATCTGAACGGCCGCCTCGTCCGCGGCGCGACACGGGGCGACGGGCTGACCGGCGAAGACGTGACAGCAAATTTGTTGACTGTCCGCTCTCTACCGAAAACGCTTAAAAATGCCCCGCCCCGTCTCATCGTCCGGGGAGAGGTCTATCTCTCTCGGGAGATCTTCGCTGCGCTTAATGCCGAGCGTGAAATCAACGGAGAGAAGCTCTTTGCCAACCCGCGAAACGCCGCTGCTGGCTCTCTACGCCAACTTGACAGCAAAATCACTGCCGGTCGGCGGCTTGACATCATCATGTTTAACATCCAGCTTGCCGAAGGCCGGACCTTCCAAACCCATGCTGAAGCGCTTGACGCGCTGACGGAGATGGGCTTCCCAGTCGTGCCCTATACAATCTGTCGGGGTTTTGACGAGTGCCGCGCGCAGGTCGAGCGCCTGGGCGAGAACCGTGACGCACTACCCTATGAAATTGACGGAGCGGTTATCAAGATCGACAGCCTCGCCGACAGGCTTACGCTCGGCTCGACCGCAAAGGCCCCGCGCTGGGCTGCCGCCTATAAATATCCGCCCGAGAAGAAGGAGAGCGTCGTAGAGGGCATTGTCGTTCAGGTTGGACGCACCGGCGTGCTGACGCCTAAGGCCGTCGTCGCCCCTGTCCGCCTTGCGGGAACGACGGTTACAAACGCGACTTTGCACAATCAGGATAATATTGAACGTTTGGATATCCGAGTCGGAGATACTGTTCTGATGCAAAAGGCCGGTGAAATTATCCCGGAAATCCTCGAAGTAGTCCAAGAAAAACGTCCTGAGGGCGCCCTTCCCTTTGAATTTCCACGAAACTGTCCTGAGTGTGGAGCTGCTGTTGTGCGCGATGAGGATGGGGCTGCCATCCGCTGCACTAACATGGAGTGTCCGGCGCAGCTTTTACGGAATATCGCACATTTCGCCTCGCGTGACGCGATGGATATTGAGGGATTAGGCATCTCTGTCGCGGAGCTTCTGATTAACAGGGGGCTGATCGCCTCCCCTGCCGACCTGTATTATTTGACGGCTGAGCAAGCGGCTTCGACCAAGCAGAAGGGTGTGAAGTTTGCCGCGAACCTTGTCTCCGCAATCGAAAAAAGCAAGGGACGCGGGTTGGCACGTTTGCTTTACGCTTTCGGCATTCGCCAGGTCGGGCAGAAAGCCGCCAAGGTGCTCGCTATGCACTATCCTGATCTAGATTCGCTCTGCGCCGCCACTGCGCAGGAGCTTACGAACATTCCGGACATTGGTCCAATCACGGCCAACTATCTCGTCCAATGGCTTGCGGACCTCCATTCGCAGCACCAGATCGCGCTTCTACGCGCGGCGGGCGTGCGTCTTGAAAGTATGGAACAGCGCATAGATGACCGTTTAGCAGGCAAGACTTTTGTGCTGACTGGGACACTTTCCGCCTTCACGCGCGATGAGGCCGAAGCTGCCATCGAGCGCTTCGGTGGGAAGACCGCCTCCTCCGTCTCTAAGAAGACCAGTTACCTCGTCGCGGGGGAGGAAGCAGGCTCGAAGCTCTCCAAGGCGCAGAGCCTTGGGATACCCGTGCTAAGCGAAGCAGAATTCCTGGCATTGATCGCCGCTGACGAAACGGCTGGCACGCTTGATAGCCCGTAAATCCAATCGAGCAATTATCGGAAGGCTGCGCTTCCTTGCGCATACAAAATACTATTCCACAGAGAAAGAGGCATGCCGCCTCCGCGGCGGCATGAGGGCTGACACTATGAAACTCAGAGTCTTTTTGGCGATCGCCGCCTGCAAGCTGTCCATCCGCTTCCTGCGGCTACTCGGGCGCGGCGGCACGGCCATCCCCGGCAAGCTCGCCATGAAAATCTGCCCCGATCTCCTCGGCAGGCTTGCCAAAAACGTCAAATGCATTGTCGTAACCGGCACCAATGGCAAGACCACCTCAACACGCATCATTGAGGAAATTTTTCGTCGCGCCGGCGAGTCCTATTTTGTCAACCGCTCGGGTGCAAACCTCATCAACGGCATCACCGCCATTTTTGTCGAGTATGCCACACTTGCGGGCAAGCCGAAAAAGCGCTGCGCAATCATCGAGTGCGACGAGGCAGCCACTAGGGAAGTCTGCCGCCTAATCGACCCTGCCGTCGTCCTCGTCACCAATGTTTTCCGCGACCAACTTGACCGCTTCGGGGAGGTTTCCGGCACACTCAACAGCCTGCTGGCCGGTCTGAACAATTCCCCGAACGCCCTCGTCTGTTTGAACGCGGACTGCTCACTGACTGCTTCGCTGGCGGACGCGATCCCGAACAAGGTGCTCTTTTTCGGGGTGGATGTGCCGATCTATAAGGATCCTATCTCCGAAGTATCGGATGCGCCGCACTGCATCCACTGCAAACACGAATACGCTTATGACTACCATACCTTCGGGCATTTAGGGGGCTTTTATTGCCCGGACTGCGGCTATAAGCGTCCGGAACCGCAGCTTTCCGTGACAGATATCCTTGAAGTGGGCATGGATTCCACCCGCGTGCGTATGCGTGTTTTTGGTGAGGACGCCATCGTAACCATCAATCTCCCGGGCGGATACAACATATATAACGCCGTGGGCGCACTGGCTGTTTCGGAGGCCGTAGGTCTATCCCGAGACATGGCTAAGGCTGCCATAGCAGGCTTTTCTGGCGCCTTCGGTCGGATGGAGAACTTTGACCTCGGCGGGCACTCAGCACGTATGATCCTGGTAAAAAACCCCGCAGGCTGCAATCAGGCGCTTAATTACCTCTCAGGGCTGACGGAAAACACGCTTTTTGTCTGCTGTTTGAACGACAACTCAGCAGATGGCAGGGACATCTCATGGATTTGGGACGCTAATTTCGAGCGACTCGCGGAGATGGGCACGTTGATCCCGGGGATTTTTGTCGCCGGAGTTCGCGCAGGCGACATGGCCTTGCGTCTCAAATACGCTGGTATTGCTGAGGAAAAGCTCCGGATTTTTGACGATAATTACGATGCGCTGATTTCCGCTATGCAGACGCAGCCCCTCCCGGTCGTCATTATGCCAACTTATACCGCAATGATGAACCTACGTGCCAAAATGAGCGCCGCCTTTGGTGGCGGGGACTTCTGGGAATAGGAGGAGAAAAATGAAACTGAGCATCTGCCACCTATATCCTGACGTACTCAACCTCTATGGTGACAGCGGTAACATTCGTTGCCTGCAAAAGCGTCTCGCCTGGCGCGGCATTGAAACGGAACTAACATTGCTGCCCATCGGTGCGAGCGCCGACTTTACGCGCTTCGATCTGTTTTTCATCGGCGGAGGGCAAGACTTCGAGCAGGAGGTTCTTCTGGCCGACCTGCACAGCGGCAAAAATAAGAGCATCCTTTCCGCCGTCGAGGATGGGAAAGTCTTTCTGTGCATCTGCGGCGGCTATCAGATGATGGGACAGTATTACCTTACGCACACGGGGCAACAATACGATTTTATCGGTGCGCTTGACCTACACACAATCGGCACAGAAACACGCATGATCGGCAACTACTTATTCCGCTGCGGTGCTGAAAACGGTGGCTCTGACGTTGTCGGCTTTGAAAACCACAGCGGCAAAACCTGGCTTGGCGCAGGAGTTTCCCCATTGGGAGCGATCGTCTCCGGCTTCGGCAACAACGGCGAGGACTCTACGGAGGGCGCACGTTACAAAAACGTCTTTGGCACTTACTGCCATGGGCCGATGCTGCCGAAAAACCCAGAATTTGCCGATCTTATCCTCCAGACTGCGCTGACGCGCCGCTATCCCGCTTATGCGCTCCCCCCCCTCAACGACACGCTCGAAAAGGCGGCTCACGCCTACATGGCGGGAAGGCTGGAAAACGCCGTCTGACGTGCCAAAATGCCGAAAGAAGCCCCGGCCATAAAGGGCGTTCGTCAAAGGGATTACTCAAAACAAGTAATTTTGACCGACTCTCTTCAAGCGGAGGCTCGAAAGCAAAGACTGCACCAAGGGATAAAACCTTTTGTGCAGTCTTTCACTTTACCAATCACCTTAATCAACGTTTTCGAACGTGTTCCAGTTCGTTGAAGCTCAAGGCGGGGATATACCCCCGGCTGTGATGGCAATCCCTCCCGCCACCTTTTGAAATGACCATCTATTCTGGATGTGGGAATTTTAATTCTCGTTATAAAACCTCCAGCGCGTTGGTACACTCAAGTCCTTGTGCTTCGGCTACACCTTTGCAGGTTAAAAAGCCCTTGTGGGTATTAAGTCCCAGCAATAAGGATGAGTCCTCCAGCATGGCTTCTTTAATGCCCTTTTCAGTCATTTTAAGAAGATATGGCAGGGTGGCGCCTGTAAGTGCAAATGTAGAAGTCTTGGGAACCGCTCCAGGAATGTTCGCTACTGCGTAATGTGTTACTCCATGCTTGATAAAAGTGGGGTTTTCATGTGTAGTAGCTTTCTTAATCGTCTCAACAGAACCGCCCTGGTCAATAGCTACGTCAACTATTACTGAGCCGGGTTTCATTGTTTTGACCATTTCTTCTGTGATAATCTTAGGGGCCTGGGCGCCGGGTATTAAAACTGTGCTGATTACAAGATCAGCCCTCTTAAGGATTTTATTTAGATTATATTCGTTGCTAAACATGGTGAAAACACGTCCACCAAGTGTTTCGTCAATGAAGTTAAGCCTCTCCTTGCGAATATCCAGAACCGTTACATGGGCACCAAGCCCCGCCGCCATTCTGGCTGCGTTAGCACCGACAATACCGCCTCCAGCGATAACCACATCAGCTCCGGGCACGCCGGGCACGCCTCCCAGCAATGCTCCGAGGCCTCCATTGTTTTTCTGCAAAAGATTAGCTCCAATTTGGGCAGACATACGTCCCGCAACCTCACTCATAGGCGCAAGTAGCGGAAGATAATGATTGGGCATCTGCACGGTTTCATATGCTATGGAAGTAATCTTTTTCTCAAGGAGAATTTTTACTAGCTCAGTATTAGGTGCTAAATGAAGATAAGTAAAGACTGCTGAGCCGGGCTTGAGATACTCGTATTCCTGCTCTATAGGCTCTTTTACCTTTATTATCAAGTCACCTTTTTGATAGATTTCAGTGGCAGACTTAAGCATTACTGCTCCAGCAGCTATATATTCTTCATCATTAATACCGCTTCCTATGCCGGCTCCATTTTCTACGAGAACCTCATGGTTTTGCTTTTTTAAAGCCATGACTCCGGCAGGAGTAAGCCCTACTCTGAATTCATTGTTTTTTATCTCTTTAAGTGCACCTATAATCATAAAAAACCTCACAGAACTATTTTTATATTAATTTATTACGATAGAAGCCATTTGTCCAGTGTTTTCATGATTAGGGGCTTAAGTCCTTCTCATTTTTTCTATTATTCGTGACTGTGCACGAAAGCAAACATATCGGCATAGCCGGTAACACTTCCAAACTATGCCGATATGTTTCTGGGATTAAAAATTCCTAAGACAAACCCTCAAATGGCCGGGGCTTCTGGCTTGTGCCGAGCTAAACCGTTATCTTTCCCTCATGGATACTGACAGCCCGGCTGCGGTTCGGCAGGTAACTGTAGATGAGGTAGTAAAAAGCGAAGGCAAGGGGCACGCCTGTGAACACATCCAGAATCGAATGCTGCTTAATAAAGACCGTGGAAAGGCAGATGGCGATTGCCAAAGTAACGAGGAACAGCTTGAACCAAAACGCGCGGAGTCTCTTGCATTTGAACAGCGCAAAGGTGGCTCCTAATGTTCCGACGACATGCAGGCTCGGCAGGACGTTGGTGTTTGTGTCCCGCAGATAAATCAAGCGAACGGCATCGGTAAGGATATTGTCCCTAATAAACACGCGAGGGCGCAAATTCTGGCCATTAGGAAAAATCGCGTAGAACAAAACGATCAACAGAAAACTAAAGCCAATAAACAGCATATAGCGCTTGAAGCCCTCCGCATCCCTGAAAAACAGATAAAGCCCAGTACCGAGCATCAACGGATACCAGAGAACATAAGGGATCACAAAGCTTTCCCAAAAGGGGATCTGCCGGTCAAGCGGCAGATAGGAAACGAAATAATGCGCGGTAATATAGCGCTCCTCCAACATGAAGATGATCATATACAGGGGGATCACCAGCATGTATTTCACGTGCGCAAATTTTCCGAAATCGATTTTGTCAAAAACTGATTTCAACATGAAATAAAACCCGCCTTTATATATGCCCGGGAATAGTGCTCCTCGCCAGGCATTCATTCTTCCCCTGCGGGGAGCCAAAAGAAAGGACACCCTGCAAATACGCTCTTTCGCATTTGCAGGGCGCGGTCGGTGGAGCGGGTGATGGGAATCGAACCCACGTATCCAGCTTGGGAAGCTGGTGTTCTGCCATTGAACTACACCCGCATTTTTTCACTGTGCCTGTTATTTTACCACCGGCGCGCAAGATATGCAAGAAGTTTTC
>CAYRIA010000050.1:0-10182 GCA_964424175.1 uncultured Oscillospiraceae bacterium
GAACTCCCTGGAGCACGGGTACCTGGTGGGCTCCCGTGGCTCCGTGGGCTCCTCCATTGTGGCATACATGGCGGGCATCACAGAGGTGAACTCCTTCCCGCCCCACTACCGCTGCCCCAATCCGGAGTGCAAATACACCACCTTTGACGTGCCCAAGGGCTACGGCTGCGGCGCGGATTTGCCGGACGCGGTGTGTCCCAAGTGCGGCGCCAAGTTTGAGAAGGACGGCTTCAACATCCCCTTCGAGACCTTCCTGGGCTTTGGCGGCGACAAGGTGCCGGATATCGACCTGAACTTCTCCGGCGAATACCAGGCGCGCGCACACAAATACACCGAGGAGCTATTCGGCCGGGACCACGTTTTCAAGGCCGGCACCATCGGCACGCTGGCGGAAAAGACTGCCTACGGCTACGTCAAGAAGTATCTGGAGGAGCGGCAATTCAAGGTCACGAAGGCGGAGGAAAACCGTCTCGCGCAGGGCTGCGTGGGCGTAAAGCGCACCACCGGTCAGCACCCCGGTGGGCTTGTCATCATCCCGCAGGACATGGACGTGACGGATTTCTGTCCCGTTCAGCACCCGGCGGACGACCCGGATAGCGATATTATTACCACACACTTTGAATATCACAGTATGGAGGCAAACCTCCTGAAGCTCGACGAGCTGGGGCATGACGACCCGACCATGATCAAGATGCTGGAGGATCTGACGGGCGAGAACGCCCGAGGCATCCCCTTAGACGATTCGGAAACGATGGGCATTTTTTCCTCACCTACGCCTCTTGGCCTGCCGGAGGATGACGCGATCATCGGCAAAACCGGTACCATCGGCATCCCCGAATTCGGCACGGCCTTCACCCGCCAGATGCTGGTGGACACGCAACCGCGCGACTTTGATACGCTTGTGCGCCTATCCGGCTTTTCTCACGGCACAGACGTTTGGGCGGGCAACATCCGCGAGCTGGTGCTTTCCGGTACCGCGACGGTTAAGGAAACCGTTGGCTGCCGCGACGATATTATGCTCTACCTCATGGAAAAAGGCATAGACGACAGATTGGCTTTCAAATTCATGGAGGCCGTCCGCAAGGGCGCAATCCACAAGGGCAAGTCCTGGCCGGAGGGAATTGTTGAGAAGATGCGCGAAAAGGGCGTGCCGGAATGGTACATCGAGTCCTGCCGCAAGATTCAATATCTGTTCCCGAAGGCGCACGCAGTGGCCTATGTGATGATGGCCTTCCGCATTGCGTATTTCAAGGTGCATTTCCCGCTTGCCTATTATAGCTGCTATTTCTACCGCCGCAGCGACAGCTTTGACGCGGAACTGATGACCCGCGGCATCGAGCCTGTGCGGCAGGCGATCAACCGCATCAAGGCAGACCCCAACGCCAGCAAGAAGGATGAGGACACGCTCACGACCTTGGAGGCCGTTTATGAGTTTTATCTGCGCGGCTTTGACTTCGGGCGAATGGACTTATACCGGTCCGATGCCACGCGGTTTGTCATTGACGGAACTAGCCTCATTCCGCCCTTCGTCGGCATCGCCGGCCTCGGTGAAACCGCCGCAAACGACCTTGTCAAGTGTCGCGAAAGCGGTCGGCGCTTCATCTCCGTCGAGGAGGTTATGGGCGCCTGCCCCAAGGTCAGCCAGACGCACATGCAGCAGCTTAGGGCTCTGGGCGCGCTGGGTGACATGCCGGACACCAGCCAGATGAGCCTGTTTTAGTGCTAAAAATCAAAAGAAGAGGCTGTCGCAAGTGACGCATATTGCGTAACAAACGACAGCCACTTCTTTTTTATTGAGAATGGGCAAGGTCCACCTCGGTCTATTTGATCTTGAGTTCGAAGGGCGTTTCCAGCTCCGTCCGGCGAGTATAGTAAGGGCAGAGCCAGACCTCGTCGTGGGGGTAATCTGCGAGCGTGAGGATGGTTTCGAAAAGCTGTTCATTTTTCTCGCCGCGGAGGCCGGCCGAGCGTCTGGACATCCCGCTGATGTCATATTTGCCCGATGCGGGGCTGTATGCGTCCCAACTCCAAAGCTGTTGTGTCTGCCCATTCCCGAGGGACTCCGCTGTGAAGAAGAGCAGCCAGCCGCCCTCTTGCTTTTGTGCGTCGGTAAAGTCCACGCCCTCGGGCAGGAAGTCAGCCGTCTTGTTCACAAGGTCAAGATGGACGCGTTCCTTTCCCTTGTCCAGCCAATCAGCCCCGGTAAACCGCAGGTTCAAGTGCTTGCTGTCGGAGAAATAGGGGCTTTCCAGAACATAGGTGAAAAGCGGGAAGCCATAGCCCTTGAGGCCGCTGGAAGAGCTGCCGAAGCTTTCACCGCGCTCGTCTTCCAGCTCAAAGCGGAGGTCTGTGGGCCAGGCGGTGTTTGCGGGATCGAAGGAAAAATTCAGCCGCATGGTAGTGGGATAAATTTCCACGCTGTCCAGAATGAGCCGCTGTCCATCAATGTAGAAGTCCTGATTGAAAGTGAGCTTCTCGCCCTTTGCGGTATAGTCGGGGTTGAAGGAGAGGGGAAAGCTGAACTTTGTGATGGGCTCCGGTCGGTCGTGGTCGTCGGCAAGGAGAGACTCTCCAAGGGTAGTCACGGGCGCACGCTCTATGGGGTTATTGTCATAGACCTCCAGCGTGAGGATCATGGAATCCGGCATGATTCCTTCCTGGAAATCAACCACTGCTTTGAGAAGAGTGCCGTTTTCCTCCGTGTAGGAGCTTCCGATTACACTGTAGCCCCACATAGACTCTCCCTCTGCGTCGGAAATGCTAGCGTTTGCGCACAGTCTAGTATAGACGTCGGAATCTAGCGTAAAGAAAATATTGAGTTGCTTCTGATCCACAATCAAATACTCAATACGTGCTATAATCCCGTCCTTCGTCTGCTCCAGACCCACCGGCTGGACGTATTCGTTCTCTACCGCCGCCGAGAGAGAGGGGGAGAAGGCTACGGCCAGCGCCAGATCCCGCAGGATGGGCACGCGCCCCGCGGCGTAGGCGAAGCTTGGAGAGATGTTCACCAGCAGCACAAAGGTCGTTAGTAGCGCAGCCAGCGAGCCTAGCGGGGCAAAAACAGCCCGTTTCCGGCGGGTGCGCTCTTTTCGGCGCATGAGCGCGCGGTCAAGGGTGAAATCAAGCTTCAGGGGTGCTAAGTTCAGCTCCGCCACCAACGCTGCATATTCTTCATTACGGTTCATCGGTTGCTCCCTCCTCCGCGAGTTCTAATTTAAGTATCCCCAACGCACGCCGCAGACGCGTGGCCGCCGTACCCTGCGGAATTCCCAGCGTCCTCGCCGTCTCGGCGGTTGTCAGCCCCGAAAAATACCGCAGGATGACGGGCTCCCGCAGCTCGCGTGTCAGGCGCAGCACAGCGTCGCGCAGGGGCAGGGCGTCGAACTGTTCGGCGGCGTTTTCCGGCAGCTCGGCCATGGAGAGGCTGCGTTTGCGGCGGCGAAGCTCATTGTGACATTCGTTGATCAAAATCCGCGTCAGCCAGGTGCGGAAAAACTGCGGCTCCCGGAGCCTTTTGCAGGCCAGAAGCCCCTTATACACCGCCTCGTCCACAGCGTCCAACGCAGCGGACTCCGAATCCAGATAGAGGCGGGCGGTGCGGTAAAGCCCGGCGCGAAGCTGCTGGACCTTTTCCGCGTAGTCGTTTTCGTTCAAGGCGTTTCTCCTTCCTGAATTGCTCTTAAACATTAGACGTGATGAAGCTGTGATTTTATTTGCTGGAGAACTATTTTTGTGCGGTTTCCCACATGCCATTCATTTTACACGTCCAATGGGCAAAAATAAAGCGCGCCGCGGCACCAAGGCCCGCGGCGGCACTTATTCCTCTGTAATTGGCTCAGCCCTCCATTTGTTTGCCGAGGAAGCTGGCGACAGTGGCGGCCAGTTTGAGCTGGACCTCTGTCGGCGCATCCGAGCCTTGCTTTGCGGCAAAGACCACGCAGCCGAGTACGTCTCCCTCTGAGATGATAGGGGCGGCCACCGAGACGCAGAGGATGTCCTCGCCCTCGGCAAACGGCATTTCCGTTTTCAGGGAGGCCGCGTAGAGCTTGCGGGTATCCATGGCCTCGGAAAGTCCCGCGCTGACGCGCTTGTCGATCAGTTCCTTTTTTGGAACCCCGGCGCAGGCGATTACCGTGTCCCTGTCGCAGACTGCGGCAACGCAGTCGCCCGTCTTGTGCAGCGCCTCGCAGATCTGCGCCGCAAATTCAGATAGCTCGCCGACGGGCGAGTATTTCTTGAAGATGACCTCCCCGTCCCTTTCCGTGTAAATCTCCAGCGGGTCACCGTCACGAATACGAAGGGTGCGGCGGATTTCTTTGGGGATGACGACGCGGCCGAGATCGTCGATTCGGCGTACAATGCCTGTTGCTTTCATAAAAACCTCCCGTGCGACTTCGCGTAAATTTGGGGTTTTGGCGTCCGACGCCCCGCTTTTCCGCGCGCAAAGCGGCGCCGTCGGGGCATGTCTGGTCGGATGAATCGGCGCCGGTAAAATCTATACTGTTTGGCGCTGTTTCCAAGCATGCTTATTCTTTGCCAAATCCGCCGCTTTATTCTTTTATTCGCAAAACGCGAGGCCTTCAGGCGATGCAGCGCAATATTTGTTGAAAAGTGTGATAAAATGTCGCTTCTGATGATAGCCACAAAACGAGAGGGCAAAGAATAGACTGGCATAGAGCTTGACCGAAGTTATTTGATGTGATAATTTGTCACTACTTGATGGGCAAATCGCTCTCACTCCGTGAACCAAACTTTGCGCCACGCGGCTCTGCGCAGAATCATTACAGACTGCCACCAGCAGCAAGCTATCGCCCGGTTAGGCAGGAGTTTTTTCTGAGCGGTGCATGTGAGATAACTAAAAAACCTGGAGGAATAGGCATGAATTACAAAAAACTGATCGTTGAAGCCGGGATAAGAATGCTCAGGTCTGGCCTTACCATTGGCACCTGGGGAAACATTAGCGCCAGAGACCCTGAAACTGGGCTGATTTATCTGACGCCGAGCGGAATGCCCTATGACAGCATCACCGAGGACGATGTGGTGGTCATGAACGCGGCGATGCAGGTGCTTGACGGAACGCGCAAGCCGACCATCGAACATGCGATGCACATCAGCGTGATGAACGCGCGTCTGGATGTTAACGCCATCGTCCACACCCATCCGATCTATTCGCAGGTATTCGCCTGCCTGCACGAGGACATCCCGCCGATCATTGACGAGGCGGCACAGATCATGGCCGGCTCTGTGCGCTGTGCAGAATACGGCCTGCCCGGTTCGCCTGAGCTTGCCAGAAACGTGACCGCGGCGTTGGGAAACGGCTTTTCCTGCCTAATGGCCAACCACGGCGCGGTGTGCGTCGGCGCAAATATGGACGCCGCCTTCAACACCTGCACGGTGTTGGAGATGACCGCCCACATCTACTATATGGCCAAAAGCATCGGCAAGCCCGTCGTGATTCCCGACGACCAGGTCAAGTATATGCACGAATTTGTCTCACACCAATACGGACAATAAAACAAAACAGCCGCCTGGATAATTAAGGCGTATTCGATGTAAGCAGATCAAAGGACGCCGGATGCATCCAAGAATGCATCCGGCGCTTTGGGTTGCGTTACTGCATTTTGCTTTCAAAGGTAGAGCAGCAGGTGCCCTCGGGCGTTTTGGCCTTACCGTCGCCCTTGGTGTTGACTTCAATGCGCTTGGCATTACACATTCTGCCTTGATTGTAGCTGCAATTCTCGACGCTGCACTTGACCGGCATCGTATGAGGATGATAGGTTTCCATATGCACGCCTCCTTTCTCGGCTATAGTATGAGCGCTTTTTTCGGTTTTTTTGCATCCCGGATACAAAAAGTTCCTCTGCTCACACAAAGAGTCTTGCGTATTTGCCGGAAAAAGGCTACGATCAAGTTGGAGTTATGGGGCTTCGCCGGGTCTGGCGGGTGGAAGGGAGAAAACCATGAAAAGCGCTGTCAAAATACCTCTGATTGTTCTGGGCGCGTTGCTTGCGATCGTGCTGCTGTTTGCCATCGGCTATCTCGCATATATGCAGCTTACTTATTACCGTATTGCGGACAACACTGCGCTCACGGTCGAAAACCCCCAAGCGGAGGCACTTGCGCGCGGGGTGTCCTACACTGCGGTTAGCTACAACATCGGCTTTGGTGCCTACAACCACGATTTTTCATTCTTTATGGACAGCGGCATGATGCAGGACGGCACGCCCGTATCGGGCACGATGTCGCGCGCGCAGAGTGCGGAGATCGTGGCAACCAATACACTGGGCGCGCTTGGTCGGGCGCAGGAACAGGACGCGGATTTCTATCTGTTGCAGGAGGTGGATACCAAGTCCACTCGCAGTTTTAAGTACAACCAGCAGGCGGCCTTTGTCGAGCGCTTTTCGGGCTTTGCCTCTGTCTATGCCGAGGCTTTCCACAGCGCCTATCTGATTTATCCCTTTAGCGAGCCGCACGGTAAGGCAAACTCCGGCCTGCTGACTCTCAGCCGCTATGCCGTCAATGAGGCAACGCGTCGCAGCTATCCCGTGGACGAGAGCTTTTTTACAAAGTTCTTCGATCTTGACCGCTGCTTTGCGCTGCTGCGCCTGCCGGTCGAGGATGGGAAGGAGCTGGTGCTCATCAACAGCCACATGTCGGCCTATGACGCGGGTGGTACGGTGCGCGTCCGCCAGTTGGAGCTGCTCAACAGCGTGATGGCCGAGGAGTACGCTAAAGGCAATTACGTCATCGTCGGCGGCGACTTCAACCACGCCCTTGGAGGCGCACTGGAGGTTTTCCCCTCGCAGCAGGAGGTCCCCACATGGGTGTTCCCGCTGGAGGAGGCAGACCTCATCTCGGGCTTTAGGATTGTTCAGGCGGAGAACCAGACAGAGGTGGCAACCTGCCGCAGCACCGATTTGCCTTATGTCAAGGGTGTGAACTATACAGTTGTGATCGATGGCTTCATCGTCTCCGAAAACGTAATGGCCAGTGCCGACAACGTGGATACAGATTTCTTATACAGCGACCATAACCCCGTCAAACTCACGTTTACCTTGCAGTGAGAGCCGAAATAAACTTAAACCCGCCTACAGGGCGGGTTTAGGCTTTTAAAGCAGGGCATTGATCTCCTCGCTGACGGCTTGTCGGGTCTCATAGACCCATTGCTCGTCAAGCGGGAGGTCCATGGCCTTGGAAAAGGCGTAGTAGAGGTTAACCCGGCGATAGAATTCCTCATACTGTGAGAGGCTTTGGGCGTAGAGCACGGGCTTTTCGAGGGTTTCCGCGCGGCGGACAAAGCAGTCCTCGACAAAGCGGAGAAACTGTTCCATCAAAGCCTCGCTGTTTACATCGAAGGGTAGCATCATCAGCCGCCACTGGACGGTTTCGGGCAGCCGGTACGCTTCAAGCTTGTCCAAAATGAGCAAATAGTCACGGAGGTCCTTCTTGCGGTAATGGGTGAGCGGCTCCTCTCGCGTGCTCCAGAGTGCAAGCTTTTCCCGCAGGGGAAGCCCGCCGATCTCAAGGAGCGTCTCGCTCGGGCCGACGACGGCCTGAGCAACCGGCTCGTCCTGCATACGGAGACGGCCTTCAATAAAGGATCCTTCGTCTTCCGTGCAGGCCACATAGCCTACCTCATAAATGCCGAGCCTGCCTGCCCGTCCTGCGATCTGCTTCAATTCTTGAGACGACAGGGGGCGGAACTCCTCGCCGTCGAATTTCTGCGTTTCGGTAAATACGATGCGGCGAATAGGGAGATTTACACCCATGCCGATCGCGTCTGTGGAAACCAGAACGGGGTTTTGCCCACTGAGAAAGGCCGCATACTGCAGGCGACGCACTTCCGGCGGAAGGTCTCCATAGATGACGCTCACGTTGAGCCCCCGGTCGGCAAAATATCGTGACAGGCTGAGCACCGCCCGCCGTGAAAAGGCCACGAAGGCGTCTCCGGGCTGTGCCTGCTCAAGCGTGACGCGCCCTCTTTCGGTTTGCAGTGGCACGAGCCGGGAATACTCGCGCAGCTCATAGTCGTCCCCACAGTTGGCAATCATGCGGAGAAGCTGCTCCTTGGCCGTCAGTGCGCCGCAGAGGTGGATTTCACGGCAGCGCAGGCCGAGGATCGCTCGAGTCCAGGCATCCCCGCGCTGGCCGTCACCCACAAGCTGCACCTCGTCGATCACTGCGACGGCGTATTCCTGAGTCAGATCCGCCTTTTCCACTGTGCGGCTGGAAAGGTGTGCGCCCTCAACAATAATCTCCTCCTCGCCAGTCAGCAGACTGCAGAGGTAACCCTCGTCGTTCAGACGCTCGAAGTTCTCCAGCGCCAAAATCCGCAGCGGAGAGAGGTATACGCCACTTTCGCTCTCCTTCAGGCGCTGCAGAGCGTTATAGGTCTTGCCGGTGTTCGTCTCGCCGAGGTGGAGGAAAAACTTCCTTTTGAGCTTCCTTGCCGCCGGGTAGCCGTCTTTGGGGTCGTCCGGCAGAAGCCGCTCAAACTCCGCCGCGATTAAGCGGGGAATGTGGGCGGTCAGGAGCACCGAAATCAGTCCCGCGCGCCGATAGGCGGCCTCGTTCCCGGCGATGACCTCCTCAAAGCGGTAGTCCGTGCGCCGGGTTTGGTTGTAGTGCGCGAGCAGACGCCTGGAAATATCGTCGAAGAGGGCAAAATAGCCTTCCCGGATGGTGCCGTAGCCCTTGAGCCCGGAGGGCAGGGAGCGCAGCGCACGGAGTCCTCCGCGCACCACGGCCTCAAGCTGCCAGAGCTTGCCGTCTCTGGTTTTTGCGGCCTGCTGGCGCAGCTGCGGCAGACGCTTCTTGAGTTTGCCAAACTCGGTCTCGGCCCTGTGGTCGTTTTTCATGCAGCCTGTCCTCCGGGGCTTGGGGCTGCGCTAGCGCTTTGTGTTCGGCCCCATGCCAACTTTTTTGGCGTTGTGGTTCTGATTGATCTGCCCGTCCTCCACGGGGTTCGCGGTGGAGGCGGAGGCTCTTTCCTTTGCCTTGGACTTTTTGTGTGCCATTGCGGTACACCCCCTTTCTCAGCTTGGCGCAATAGGTTCGATCCCCGGAGCGGGCTCGGAAAATATTGGCCGGTCTAGGGATAGCATCCCGCGTTTTTTCCGTATTATTCCTCTGCTTACCCGATAAAAAGGGGACATGGCTATATTTGGCCATGTCCCCGGCGTTTGATGGGTTGCGCGCCTCAGACGATGCAGACGTTCACGATTTGAAAGCTTCGCCCCGAAAGCAGACGCAGCGCCTGGCTGCCACAGCTTGAGCAGATGTATTCGGGACCGAGTGCCGTGTAGCTTGTCTCCGCACCACATTTGCGGCAGACGAAGGAAGCCGGGTCGGACTCGATTACGATTTCTGCACCCGCGGCAATGGTGTCTTTTGAGATCACATCAAAAAACGACTGCACATAGGAGGCGACCACGCCGGACATCAGGCCGATTTTCAGCGTAATTTTGGTCACGCGTTTGCCGCCGTTCCGCTCCGCCACGCGGAGTGCCGTGTCCAGCACGTCGGTCATAATGCCCAGCTCATGCATTTATGCGTTCGACTGAGCCTTGAGCGCCTTAATATCCAGAGGCGCAAGCACGCTGGGATCGGTCAGTTCCAGCTTGATGGCATCCTTCTTGCAGGCGAGCAGGCAGGCTTCGCAGCCGCGGCAGAGATCCTCGTTGACCGTGACCTTGTTTTGCGCATCGCGGTAAATGGCCAGGAAGTTGCACTTCTTCTCGCACAGACCGCAGTTGATGCACTTGTCATAGTCGATCTTGGCTATGTAGCCGGAGCCGGCCATCATGGGCGCGGTAAGGTAGTTCTGTGAGAGCAGGGCGGTGCAGCAGCAGGGACAGCAGTTGCAAATGCTGTAGAGGCGGCCGTCTGCGACGTCCTTAAAGAACGCGGCGTGGACGTTTCCGCGCTCGTGGCACTCGCGCAGAAGCTGGAGAGCCTCATCCTGGGTGACCAGGCGGCCGTTTAAGTATCTGTCGCGGTCAAGGCACCAGGAAACCCAAGGCTCGCCGATGACAATGCAGACGTCGAGGGGCTTACAGCCCTTCTCGCCCCTGACCGTGCGGCAGACGCAGTCGATAACGGCAATGCGATCGGGCGCCTCGATGACGGCCTTGCGGGCAATCTCATAGGGCATGATGGTCTTGGGCAGCTCGCCGAGAT
>CAYRIA010000050.1:10192-12990 GCA_964424175.1 uncultured Oscillospiraceae bacterium
AGATCCTCGGTCAGGGTGACGACCTGTTCGGCCTCCTCCAGGCGCATAACCTTGGCGTGGTAGGTGTTGGTCATCAGCGAGCCGACGTTGCGGTTGCACTCGTTGACGGCGGTCTTGACCAGCTCGTCGACGATATCGAACTCGATGCCGGTGGGCTTGACAAGATTGTCAGGCTCGGGCAGGTAGTTGTTGAAGGATTCCCGCATATAGTAGACATAGAGCGGAATATAGGCGAAATAGAGCTGTGCGTGCATGAGATTGGCAAATCCGTCATGCGAGCGGGGGAAAGCCTTTGCCAGGGCTCGCTGCGACTTCTTCCTGACTTCCGGATCGTTGTTGTACATAAATAACTCCTTAATTGATATGACTTAGAGATTGTCTGAGGGCGCCTTGCACATGGGTGGCGCGTACAAATACGGGGAATCCATGCAAGGTAAGCTGCATTAAGCCGCCCCTTTTATATACAAATAATTATAAATCAGGCGTCGGCAAAAAGCAAGTACAAAACCGGAATAATTGTCGGCTTTCGGCGAGATAATGCGGTTTTTTTGTATTGTGAAACAAAATTGGACGGAGCAGACACAGAATGTTCCGAAACTGATTCAGCGGGCTTTTACTCGTCCGCTCATTATAAAGTGTATGCCGATGGGTGACAAATGTAGTCCGAAGATAGTGTGCTTTTGCTTGTAAATATTGCAAATAATACCCAGATATTCTTAGGGGATTTTAACAAAAGCGAAGGTGGCATATTGCAATGGCACAGCATTTGCTTGTATAATACAAAAGTGAGTTCACCGCCCGGGGCGTGTGGGCGCTAACTACTTTATAAACATCGGAAAGGACAAGAATTATGGAGTTTACTAAGGTTAAGTACGCGGTACAGGAAAAGGTCGCCATCATCTCCATGGACAGCCCCAAGAACATGAACGCTTTTGACGAAACGATGCTCGACGAGCTGGAAAAAGCTATCAGCATGGCTGATGCAGACGCAGACGTCAAGGCCATCATTATCAACAGCACAACCGAGAAGGCTTTCTCAGCAGGCGGAGATGTCGCCGCAATGTATGACGGCGTCAAGAACCATTCCAAGGAAGAGTTCATCGCAGAATTCGGCAAGTCCATCGCTAAGATGGCAAACGTCACCACGGCGATCCTCAGGAGCCCGAAGCCCGTTGTCGGCGCTGTTCAGGGCGCTTGCGCCGGTGCCGGCGTTGGTGTGGCTCTTGCTTGCGACTACACAATGGCAACCCAGGCTTCCGTCTTTATGACTGCCTTCTCCAAGCTCGGTCTGGTTCCGGATGCCGGCGGCATCTACCTTCTCACCCGCGCTATTGGTTTCAAGAGGGCCAATGAGCTTGCTATGGACGGCGGCCAGATGGTCTTCGCAGATGATGCCAAGGCACTTGGCATGATCAACGAGGTCATTGAGGACGACGATGCATTTGCTGATGCCGTCATGAAGAAGGCGAAGAAGTTCACCTATGGTCCGTCCGCTTCTTATAAATACATCAAGGAGTTGGTCTGGGAGTCCGAGTTCAAGGGATTCCAGGACTATGTCAAAAAAGAAGTTGAAGCACAGATGATCTGCGGCGGCACCGACGATTTCGCCGAGGGCGTTTCCGCATTCAACGAAAAGAGAAGAGCCAGCTTCAAATAAAATCCGACTAAGCGAAACAAACCGCGCCGCGGTCTGCCCGACCCCGCCGAAAGATCGGGACGGACAGGCCCGCGGCGTCGGTTGCGCGTTGCAGTCCTTCGGACCCCTTCATAAATCCCGCCCGGAGCGCCGCTCCGGACTGAGTTTAATAGAAAGCAAAAGGAGAGAAGCTATCTCATGAGTAAGAACATTAACAAAGCCGTCGTAATGGGCGCGGGCGTCATGGGCGCCTCAATCGCCGGCCTTCTGGCGAGCGTCGGCGTTCAGGTCACCTTGCTGGACATCGTCCCGCCCAAGGGCCTGACCGACGAGGAGAAGGCAAAGGGTCTCACGGAAGACAGCTATGAATTCCGTAACCGCTTTGCTCTTGCCGGCCTTGAGAACGTCAAGAAGCCCCGCAACAACATGCTCTATTACAAGGGTGCGATCCAGAACATCCGCATCGGCAACACCACCGACAACCTCGACTACATCCGCGACGCAGATTGGATCGTTGAGGCCGCCTCTGAGAACATCGCTGTTAAGCAGAGCGTGTTTAAGCAGATTGAGCCGTACCGTCAGGCAGACGCGATCGTCTCCTCCAACACCTCCGGCGTCAGCGTCCACAAGATCGTTGACGGCCTGAGCGACGAGCTCAAGAAGTATTTCATGGGTACCCATTTCTTCAATCCTCCCCGCTGGATGGCTCTGTTTGAGATGATCGCCACCAAGTGGACAGACATGGATGCTTATGCCCGTATGCAGGAGTTTGCTGAGAACTCCCTCGGCAAGGTCGTTGTCAACGCTAAGGACACGCCGAACTTCGTCGGCAACCGCATCGGCGTTTTCGCGGGTATTACCGCAATGAAGCTTTGCGAGAAATACGACTATGACATTCCCACGATGGACCTTCTGACCGGCCCCATCATGGCTCACCCGAAGTCCGCGACCTTTAAGACCGCCGACATGGTCGGCATCGACATCCTCTGCCACGTGGCCGACAACGTTCTGGCTGCGACCACCGATGAGAGCGAGAAGGTCACCTACGATCCCCCCCAGTGGGTTAAGGACATGGTTGCCGACGGACTGCTCGGCGACAAGGTCAAGAAGGGCTTCTACAAGAAGGAAATCATCGATGGCAAGAGGGTCACGCTTTGCTATG
>CAYRIA010000051.1:0-8695 GCA_964424175.1 uncultured Oscillospiraceae bacterium
TTTCATACTGTTAACTGAAACAGTAAGGAAAGGACTGATTATATGCGCGTTGCGCTTCATCGCGTTGAAAGCGATTGCTTGAAACCTATATACGACAATGCCGTCTCGAAAGAGGAAACGCTCGAAGTTGTCGTACCCGACGTGTGCGCGGATGTCGGGAAGCTGCTGGATGTTCGCGGGCAGCTGCTGGTCACGAGCCAGAAGACGAGAATGAACGAGATCCTGATTGGCGCGATGGTCGAAGTGACCGTGCTCTACGTGGCGGAGGACAGCGGTAAAGTCCAGTATGTTCTGGCGAGCGTTCCCATAGAGATGACCATTCCGGCAGCCGGGGTCGACGACAGCGTGAAGCTCCTAACGCGTGCTGAACTTTGCACACTCGACGCCAGGCTGCTCAACCCCCGGAAGCTTATTCTGCGGGCGGGGGTCACGGCGCTTGTGCGTGCCTATATGCCCGGTTCTTTCGTGTTGTGGGACAACTTATCGGAGGGGGAGACAGCGCCCATTCACGTCCTCAGAAAGCAGGCTGAGCATACCCTTATCGTAGGAATCCGTGAAAAGACCTTTTCCGTCTCCGACGAATACAGAATGCCGGAGGGCAAGGGGCAGGCTGTGAAAATGCTTAGCGCACAGACACAGCTCTGTGTGCAGGACCTCAAGGCCGTCGGCAACAAGGTGGTTATCAAGGCCAGCGCAAAAATCAACGGCGTGTTTTTTAACGAGGGCGACGGAAGCCTGTTCGACACACAGTTTGAGACGCAATTTTCCCAGATCATAGAGGTTGAGAACGCGGGAGAGGAGATATTTAATACAGTGATGCTCCAGCTCCGCAACGCGGAATTCACACTGGCGGCAGATAGGGCGCTCTGCGCCGTGACCCTGAGTTTGTGTGCTCAGCTTACGAGTCGCAGGAGCTTGGCCTCCGGCTACATAGCCGACGCTTACTGCAACCGCTGTGCCTTTAACCTGGAAACGACCGAGCTGAAGCTGAAGAACTATCGGACACAAAGCCCCCTAATGCTGGGGCTTCGTGGAAGGCTGCAAAGCAAGGTTCCTCTTGTGGATATTCAGTATCTAGCCATCTCTGAGCTTTGCACTGAGGTCGACGGGAGCGTTATTAAGGCTGACGCGACCGTCACCGGTGTTGGCAGGACGGAGTCCGGTGAGGCTGAGCCGATAGCAGTGCGCTTGCACGCTGAGGAGGCGCTGACTCTTACGGCTAGCCAGAAGCTCCGCATCGCCTCCACCTGTTGGGAAAAGCCGATGTTGATTGGCACGCCGCAGAACGCGGAGCTTGCTGTCGAGCTTGCAATTGCCTACGGACTTATTGAATTCGGTGAAATTGTCGCTGTCAATGGGCTGGAGTTGGGCGAGGAAAACTCGGCGGAGCGCGGGAACCGCCCCTCAATCGTAGTTGTCTGCACAAACCATGGGGCGGATGCTTGGAGCTTGGCAAAAAAATATGGCTCGACGGTCGAAATGATTGAAAATGCGAACAGAGAAGGGGAGGTCTTTAATTCCGCGCGCAGGCCGCTTTTGATCCCACGGGCAAAATAGAGCACTCTGCGCAGCTCCTGAAAAAAACTTGCACCGACTGGCATTGTATGATAGAATAGCGCTTGCAAAACACAAGAGGAGCTGTTACAATGTCGGGTCATTCCAAATGGCACAATATCCAGAAAACCAAAGGCGCGGCAGACGCTAAACGCGGGAAGCTATTTACTAAGATCGCGCGTGAAATGATTGTTGCCGTCAAAGAGGGCGGTAGCGGAGATCCCTCCAACAACTCGCGCCTTGCCGCCGTGATTACCAAGGCCAAGGCCGCGAATATGCCGAACGATAACATCAAGCGCACGATCGACAAGGCGCTCGGCTCGGGCGACAGCTCGAACTACGAGAGCATCACATACGAGGGCTATGGCCCGAGCGGTGTGGCCGTCATTGTCGAAACGATGACGGATAACCGCAACCGCACCGCCTCCGAAATGCGCCATTATTTCGATAAATACGGCGGAAACATGGGCACGGCCGGCTGCGTCTCCTGGTCCTTCGATAAAAAGGGTGTCATCGTTATCGACAACGAGGACCTAAATCATGACGAAGACACGGTCATGGAAGCTGCGCTGGATGCCGGCGCAGACGACTGCGTCACCGAAGGAGAGACTTTCGTCGTTTATACTGCGCCCGATGATTTCCAGCCCGTCGCTGCAGCGCTTGAAGCACATGGTTACCGCTTCCTCTCCGCAGAGGTCGAGATGGTTCCCCAGAATTATATTAAGCTCATGTCGGAAGACGATATCAAGAATATGAATAAAATGCTCGAAATGTTTGAGGAAAACGACGATGTGCAGAATGTTTGGCACAACTGGGAAAACGAAGATTAATCCTTAGCATCGCCGATTGAAAAGCGGCAAACGCCTTTACGTGTTTGCCGCTTTTATTAGGACACTAATGAGAGCGTCAGGAGTACAAATGCTATGAAAAAGAGCACGGTTTCTGTTGTTCTAGGTCTGCTGATTGTTGCACTGGGTCTGTTCTTCGGCGCGCAGGCGCTGGGGTATTTGGAGCAGTACAAGGTCTCGCTCGACGGGTGGTGGACGCTGTTTATCATCGTACCCTGCGTGATCTCCATTGTTAACAGCGGATTGAACACCTTTAATACCCTGGGAGCGGGGATTGGCGTCCTGCTACTTCTGAGCGCGCAGGGTGTGTTTCAGGACGGCATGGGCTATAAGCTGATTATTCCGCTCATCCTGACCATATTTGGCCTGAGCCTTGTCCTGAAAAGGCCGATTCGCTTCCGCAAGCAGAGCACCAATGGGGTTTTTGCTGGCAGCACAGGTGAGAATTATTTCGCCGTTTTCGGCGGAAACACGCCGCAGTTTGATGGCGTTGATTTCCGGGGAGCCAATGCATTTGCGATTTTTGGCGGGGTTGATCTCAAGCTCCAGAATGCGATTATCCGCCGGGACTGCGTAATCAACGCTTACTCTGTTTTTGGCGGTACGGATATCTGGCTGCCGAGAAATGTTAAGGTCGTCGTCAACAGCACGCCGGTTTTCGGCGCAGTAGAAAACCGCTTCGTTTCGGAAAGCGTCGAGAACGGGCCGACCGTCTTGGTGCGTGCAATCAGCATCTTCGGCGGAACAGACATTCGGTAAAGATACATATAAAAAAGAAGCCAGAGGATGGCTTCTTTTTTATTCCTGATTCTGCGCCAGCAGAAAGACGTTTGTGTCTGTACCAAAGGTGGAGACGCCGTAGCAGATCAGCACCTCGTCAATGTCGTTTTCACGGATATAGTCCTTGACAGAGCTTTCACCGAGCTGTGTCCTGTAGTAGCGCAGATCCATCACGTCGATTTCTGAATAATTCTCCTGCAGGAAGGGGAGAAGGGCGTCCATATAGCTGTCGCGCAGGATGAGAAGCTTCGGTGCGTCTTTTTTTCCGGTAATGAGCTTTACAAGAGAAGTGTTTCCGCCCATGAACATGGCGTACTTATCTTTTTTATCAAGAAAGGTGTAGTCATAGAGTGCGCCCTCGACTGCCTCGCCCGTCAAATAATTGATCACCTGCGTATCCGCCGCCTGCGGCGCTAAGATCTCGATGGAGTCGGGCTTAATCCAGCTCATGCCAGACTTGGAATAGACTGTTCCATAGAATGAATCCGAAACCGTCTGCGGGTCGAAAGTGGATAGAGGCGTGGGGCTGTGACCCATCGCGCTCATCAGCGCGTCATAGCCGTAGTAAGCGCCTAGACTCGTCCAGTGGTGATCGGTACGGTAGAAAATATACTCATTTGCGTGGGCGCGGAGCGCGGAGGTAATATCGATCGTCTTTGCGCCGGAGTTTTCGTAGGCATAATTAATGATCGCGGTTTCACTGGCGTTTGGCGCATTTTTGGGCAGAAGGGGCGCGTTAATCTCAGCACGGCCGGGGATCAGCCCAAAATAAACCGGAATCTCTGCGCCCTCGGCAAAGCGTCGCACAGCGGCGATGTTCTCGTCAAGCTGTGCCTGTTCGGGGCTTTCATAGGCTTCAATTAGCGTTTCATCCGCGCAGAGGAAAACACCTTTATTTTCCATCTTTCCGATCCCTAGCTCGCAGCGTGCCTTAAGAGTTGTCCAACTGTCGCGGAAGGGGAACTGGTCGGTCGAATAGGCCTCAAATTTAGTAGGAAATTTCTTTGAAAAAAGGGCATCTAAACTGAAGGCCGGTGCCTGTGTAAGCTCCCGGTTTTCACGTTCGGAAAAGCCCCGGTCCGGCATGAAAAGAAACAACAGAAAGAATACGGCAATAAAGGTGGAAAAAATCAGAATCTGAATCATTGATGCGTGTTTTGTCATAATTTCCACCTCTCAGAAACGGAAATACAGGAAGGGATTATAGCTAGCGTCGACGAGATACGCGGTGCTGATGACCAGACCCAGCACAATCAGAATTGGCGCGACAACGGCCTTGGCCTTATCCGTAAGACGATAATACAGATTCCTGGTAAGCGGTGTGCAGGCGATGAAGGCGATGAGGAACATCAGTGCAAAAGACTGGAAGTAATAGCTGTCCGTGGAATTGAAGAAGCCACCCTCACCGAAGCCGAACATAGCCCGGTAATACCGTGCGCAGTCTGCCAGTGAGGTAAGCTGAAAGACGACCCAGCCGCAGACGGCGACCAAGAGCGTGTAAACGTGGCCAACGATGCGGGGCGCTCTTTTTAGCACATCCAACCAATAGAGCTTTTCAAAAATCAAGAAGGCTGCGTAATATAGGCCCCAGAGCATGAAGGTCCAGCTCGCACCGTGCCAGAATCCGGTCAACGCCCAGACAATCGTGATGTTTAGGAGCTGACGGTATTTTCCCTTGCGATTTCCGCCCAGCGGAATATACACGTAATCACGAAACCATGTGCCTAGGCTGATATGCCAGCGTCTCCAGAACTCTGTAACGCTGCGGGAAATGTAGGGGTAGTTGAAGTTCTCCAGAAACTCAAAGCCGATCATGCGACCGAGGCCTATGGCCATGTCGCTGTAGCCCGAGAAGTCGAAGTATATCTGAAGCGAAAACGCGAGGATGCCAATCCAAGAGCCGACCAAACTGAGATCTGAGACCCCCATGACGGAATATGTGTCCCAGAGTTTGCCAATGTTGTTGGCGATTAGCACCTTTTTTGCAAGGCCGCTCGTCATGCGCCGGACACCGCTGGCAAACTGTTCGGGCGACTTGGCGCGGAAATCCAACTGCGAGGCAACGTCCTTATAGCGGACGATGGGACCTGCTATCAGCTGCGGGAAGAGAGCGACGAAGGTTCCAAAGCTGATGAAGTTCCTCTGAATTTCACTGTCTTTTCGATAAATGTCAATGGGATAGGACATGGTCTGAAAGGTGTAGAAAGAAATGCCGATTGGTAAGACAACGTGCAGGGGCTGAATAAAGCCTAGGCCGGGAATCTGATTCAGTGTATTGGCAAACAGATCATAATACTTGAAAAACATCAGCATGCCAAGGTTGATGATAATATTTACAACGAGAAAGCGCTTTGCCTTTGGTTTGTCCTCGTCGCGGTATTTTCCAACATAAAGACCCGTGATATAGTTGACGATAATGGAGAACATCATGAGGGCAATGTAGATCGGTTCGCCCCAGCCATAAAAAATCAGATTGACAAAAAAGAGCCAGGGGTTGCGCCATTTCAAGGGTGCGATGTAATATACCACCAGAACAACGGGCAGATAAAGAAACAAAAACAGGATGCTTGAAAATACCATCTGAACCGATCCTCCGCATAGCCGCAAGATGTACCTATTTTACAGGATTGTACGAGCAATTGCAACCGACCTCGACTGCTTTTTCATAAGATAATTGGAGGAATAAAGTAGGAACCTATTACAAATATTTATTCGTCTTCGCTGCGCTTCTTTTCAGGTGTAAAGTCCGCAAGGGGATTGGCCTCGGCCGCGATACGCAGCTCCGCATTATCCACATGCGTGTAAATCTGCGTTGTGTTGAGGTGATCGTGCCCCAAAACCTCCTGGAGCGTTCGAACATCGACGCCGTTTTGAAGCATCAGAGTTGCCGCGGTATGGCGCAGCTTATGTGAGGAATATTGTGCGGAATCCAGCCCCGCGCGCAGAAGATTTGTTTTGACCATGCTGTGTACCATTTCTCGAGAAATGCGCGAGCGCCGGTTGGAGACAAAGAGCGCAGGCTCTCGATCGGGTACCAGATGCCTGCGGACGGCGAGCCAATCAGTTACGGCGTGCGTGGAGGCCTCGTTGAGATAGACAAGACGTTCCTTATTGCCCTTTCCGGTGATTCGAAGGGCATCGCCATGATAATCTGCGACGTTCAGCCCGACAATTTCAGAGATACGCAGGCCACAGTTGAGGAAAATACAGAGGATGCAGTAATCACGTTCCCTGTTATTTCCATCTACTGCAGTCAAAAGGCGGCGGCTCTCCTCAAGTGTGAGGTAGCGGGGGAGTGATTTGG
Organism: uncultured Oscillospiraceae bacterium; assembly: GCA_964424175.1. Classification (GTDB taxonomy): domain Bacteria; phylum Bacillota; class Clostridia; order Oscillospirales; family Oscillospiraceae; genus UBA2658. Next base: position 6,487 of record CAYRIA010000051.1, read on the forward strand.
GCGTTTTGGGAGAATCCAGGTCAGCAACCGGGTTTTCTGCAAGAATTTTCGCCTTTACTGTCAGATATTTATAAAAACTCCTGATACATGCAATTTTTCTTGCACGCGTGGCTGCGCACAAGCCATATTCCTTGTAATGGCTGTTCTGATTTACAACGCGGTCGCGTGCAAGAAAGGTCAGATAATCATAAACCTCGTTGAGGGTGACTTCGCTAACAAAGGCAAGATCAATATCCTTAATTGTAATTCCTTCGAAGTCAGCCGACCGCGGCACAAGCCCGCGTGAGATTTTCAGAAAGCGAAAAAAGGTACGCAGATCAAGGAAATACTCATCAACGGTTTTTGGAGAATGGCCTTTAATCGTTTCGTGGTACATAAGGAAATCTTTGAGGATTTGCGGAGACTCTAAGCGGTAGTCCATAAGTAAAGGCTCCTTATAGTCAATCGATAGTGGTTGCCGCTGGCATGTTGAAAGTAACGGAAAAGCGATCCTGAGGAAGATCTGTCATAAAGAGCTCTGCATCTCTTCTAAATTAAACAAAATTTTTATTTTGTTTAATTATATTTATATTCTATATGAGTTTGCGTGGCTTGTCAAGGGCTTTTCTGAACTGCTGGTATAGAACCTGAAGTGCTATTCTTCCCCTCGGGATAAAGCAACACACCGTCATATAGGCGGTGTGTTGCTTTATCTGACTATTTACTTCTAAGATATTCGTCAATACTCTCTGCCGCAGTTTTTCCCGCGCCCATGGCAAGGATCACCGTTGCTGCGCCTGTTACGGTATCGCCGCCAGCGAAAACACCTTTCCGACTCGTAGCGGCCTTTTCATCCACGATGATACCGCCGCGCTTATTCGTTTCTAGCCCCCTGGTGGTGGATTTAATCAGCGGATTAGGGCTTGTCCCAATGGCGATGATCACAGCATCGACGTCCAGCACAAAGTTTGAGCCTGGAAGCTCAATCGGGCGGCGGCGTCCGGATTCGTCAGCCTCGCCCAGTGACATTTCAAGACACTCCAGTCCGCGCACACGCCCATCCTCATTGTCTAACACGGAGACGGGATTTTTCAGGAGCTTGAACACAATCCCCTCCTCCATCGCATGGTGGACCTCCTCTTTTCTGGCGGGAAGCTCCTCAAGGCTGCGGCGATACACAATGTAGACTTCCTCGGCGCCCATGCGCTTGGCACAGCGAGCGGCGTCCATCGCAACATTACCACCGCCGACGACTGCAACACGGCTGGCCTTGTGAAGTGGCGTATCATACTCCGGAAGATAGGCCTTCATCAGATTAATGCGCGTAAGATATTCGTTAGCCGAATATACGCCGAGAAGATTCTCACCAGGGATGTTCAAAAACTGCGGAAGGCCCGCCCCAGAGCCGATAAAGACGGCCTCAAAGCCCTCTTCAAAAAGCTCGTCAATGCTCATTGCTCGTCCAACAACGGCATTTGTGATTATTAACACACCCATAGCCTTTAAGTTGTCAATTTCACTCTGCACAATATCCTTAGGCAGACGGAATTCCGGGATGCCATAGACCAGAACCCCCCCGGCCTTGTGAAAAGCCTCAAAAATCGTTACCGCGTAGCCCATACGCGCCAGATCACCCGCACAGCTCAGCCCCGCGGGGCCGGAGCCAACGACGGCGACCCTATGGCCGTTCGAAAAGGGCTTTTTGGGCTGTTTTCTTCCGACTTTTTCGGTATTATTGCGGTGGAAATCCGCTACGAAGCGCTCAAGCCGACCGATCCCGACCGGCTCACCTTTGATTCCCCGGACACATTTGCCCTCACACTGGTTTTCCTGCGGGCAAACACGACCGCAAACGGCGGGTAGTGCGTTTGTAGAGCTGATCAGCTCGTAAGCCCCTTCAAAGTCACCGTCGGCGACCTTTACAATGAACTCGGGAATGCGAACATTAACGGGACAGCCTGTCACACAGGGTTTGTTTTTACAGTTCAGGCAGCGTCGGGCTTCGCTTTGCGCCATATCGGTGCTGTAGCCCTGCGCGACCTCAAGGAAGTTCTTGTTACGCACCTCCGGCGCTTGCTCAGGCATCGGGACTTTTTTCGGAGACATATCAGCCAAAGCGAACACCTCCCGTCAGATGGCAGGCATGTGCCACTTGCTCATGTTCTTCGCCACGGTAGAAAGCGCCGCGGCGAATCAGCTCGTCCCAGTCGACGAGATGCCCGTCAAATTC
>CAYRIA010000051.1:8705-12872 GCA_964424175.1 uncultured Oscillospiraceae bacterium
GCCGTCAACGCAGGCAAATTTCGTCTCCCCGCCGACCGTGACCCGGCAGCCTCCGCACATACCGGTGCCGTCGATCATAATGGGGTTGAGAGAGACGACGGTCTTGATGCCATAGGGCTTGGTTGTCAGGCTGACGAACTTCATCATCGCTCCGGGGCCGATGGCAACCACCTCGTCATATCCACGGCCGGAGTCAATTAGCGCATTGAGCTTGTCGGTCACGAAGCCTTTTTCGCCGTAGCTTCCGTCGTCAGTCGTAATATAAAGGTTTGTGCTGGCGGAGCGCATTTCGTCCTCAAGCATGACGATGTCGCTGCTGCGGAAGCCGGCGATCATGTCAACCTCGATACCCGCAGCATGCATTGCCTTGGCGACCGGATAGGCAATCGCGCAGCCCACACCTCCGCCGACTACCGCCACGCGCTTTAAGCCCTCATATTCCGTCGGCTTACCGAGCGGGCCGACAAAGTCAAGAATTGCATCGCCCTCGTTCAGCTCCGCGAGCAGGCGCGTCGAGCGACCGACAGGCTGGAACATGATTGTCACAGTCCCCTGTCCCCTGTCGTAATCTGCGATGGTCAGTGGTATACGCTCGCCAAATTCATCCGTGCGAAAGATGATGAACTGCCCAGCCAGGCACTTGCGCGCGACCAACGGCGCTTCGATGACCATTTCAAGCGTCGTCTTCGCGTCGTTGAGCGCCCGCTTCTTCAGAATTTTATACATAACAGCCTCCTGTTCGGGCATTGATTTGTTTGACTCATTAAATTATAACAACCACATTTGTCTTTGAAAAGCCCATATTCCGACCAATATTTCGGGCCAAAACGCGGCAATGCTGGTTAGTTTGCTGAGTTTTCAGGATTTCAGCAGACAATTTTGATATTTATTAATCAAAAGGCGGCGTATATAAAAAACGCCGCCTTTTCGCTTATTCGTATTGTGCCCGTGCGCCGCCGATGAATTTTGGCCGCGTGCGGGCTGCAGCAATGCTTGCCTCGCCGATTTTTCTTGTCTCGAGTCGAAGAGGTACCGCCACGTCTCTCAGATGCATGCCGATCAGCGTCCCGCCAATGTCCAACCCCGCCGCGGCCCTAATGTGCTCAACAAGTACAGGCTCGCGGAAAGCCAAATAGGCTGCCTCTGCGAAGGCGCCGCCGGCCTTGTGCTTGGGTACCGCCGCGACAATTTCATAGCCATAGCGCTCAGCCGCTTCGCGCTCCAAAACCAGTGCACGGTTCAGGTGCTCACAACACTGAGCAGCAAGATACAACCCATTCTCCTGGAGCGTGGGCAGAATTCCCCGCAAAACTGCCTGCGCTGCCTCTGGCTTCGATCCTTTGCCGATGTGCTCTCCAACAATCTCGCTTGAGGAACAGCCGACCACGACGAGTTGCCCTGGCGTCAACTTTGCTTCCGCCAGAAGCTCTTCGACCGCGCTGCGTGCAGTTTCTTGAATCTTTTCAAACATATTTCTAACTTCCCTATTCAAGATTTCATTCCAATATATTCTTTATTTTATCATTGGCTATGGGGTTTGACAATAGCGCAAAATGCGTGTATCATACAGCAGGAAGCACGGACAGGAAGCGTGTTATTTCGACAAAGTCATCCAGAGCTTACGGAGGTACATATGAAAAAACTCATTCCGCTGTTCATAGCGCTGCTGGTGCTGTTGACTGCCTGCGGAAATAAGGATGAGGGTCCGGCAATCAGCGCAGAGCCGCCCTCCATCAATAATCCCGACAAGACCGAGGCTCCCAGCCCCAGCCCAACACCGGAGCCGATTACAAATCCTCTTACAGGCGAACCCATTTCTGAGGACATCAGTGAAAACCGACCCTACGCGGTTATGCTCAACAATATCAAGGTTGCCCTTCCACAGTGTGGCTTATCCAAGGCCGATATTCTCTATGAGATCCTTGCCGAGGGCAATATCACCCGCTTCGAGGCGATTTTCTCCGACTTAAATGGCATAGGCGCGATCGGCAGCATGCGCTCATCCCGTCCCTATTACATTGAGGTGGCGCTCAGCTATAACGCGATCTATGTGCATGCCGGCGGCAGTGAGCAGGCGTACTCAGATATTTCATCCAAGGGCGTCGACAACATTGACGGCGTGCGCGGGGCATATTCGGGCCAGATTTTTTACCGAGACCCCTCGCGTCAGAAATATGGTACTGAGCACAGCCTTTTTACGACCTCTGAAAAAGTCATTGAATACACCGAAAAGCTCGGCTATGAATCCAAACACGAGGAAGGCGCCTTTGATTATGGCCTCTCCTTCACAGAAAACCCCGAGTTCAGCGCTTCCGCCGTATCTGCAGCAAAGGTTAACGTCAGCTTCCAGGGCATGAAGGACACCAAATTTACCTATCACAGCGATACCGGCTTTTATACCGGCTATCAGTATGACACAGACCTGATTGACGGCACGACGGGCGAGGCTGTCCTCTTCAAAAACCTACTGGTGCTTTTTGCGGACTCTAAAATTTTGGATGACTACGGACGTCGCAGCTTTAATTTGAACGCCAGCGGTGAGGGCTATTTTATCTGCAACGGCAAGGCTGTCTCCATCAAATGGAGCCACGGTGGGACCGGAACGACTTTTAAGTATACCTTGTCTGACGGCACACCTCTTGAGCTGGGGATAGGTAAATCCTATATCGGCATCGTGCCTACCGGTAGCACGATCACGATGGAATAGTGAAATACAATAGAAAAACGGAGCGGACAAAAGCTGTCCGCTCCGTTACTTTTTAAAGTAGCATGACGCCGGCCTTTTTACAGGCATCTGCCGTTTGCTCGTCCCAGATTGAGACCTGCACCTCGCCGATATGTACCTTGCCAAGCAGGAGCATTGAGATGCGTGACTGGCCAATACCCCCACCAATCGTGAGGGGAAGTTTGCCGTCAAGCAGCATTTTGTGATATAACAGCTCCCGTCTATCCTCGCAGCCCGCGATTTTGAGCTGCCTAGCCATCGATTTTTGATCGACGCGGATGCCCATGGACGATACCTCCACCGCACAGCGCAGCGGCTCGTACCAGATCAAAATATCCCCGTTCAGCTCCCAGTCGTCATAATCGGGCGCACGGCCATCGTGTGGCATCCCGCTTTTGAGCGCGGCGCCGATGCCGATGAGGAAAACTGTTCCGTATTCTTTCGCAATCTCGTGTTCGCGCGCCTTGGGGCTGAGGGTCGGATAGAGATCCTCTAGTTCTTGCGCTGTGATGTACTTGACCTGTCGGCAAAGCTGATCGCCCAGGGAAAGCTCGGGATAGATCGACTGCATCGTAAGCTGCGTGTCGCAGAGCGCGCCGACAATCTTATCGACCTGCGCCTTTAGGAAATCAAGGTTCCTATCCCCGGTCTCGATGACCTTCTCCCAGTCCCACTGGTCAACGTAGATGGAGTGGAGATTATCCATTTCCTCGTCGCGTCGGATGGCGTTCATATCGGTATAAAGCCCCTTGCCTGGAAAAAAGTCGTAGCGCCCAAGCGCCATGCGTTTCCACTTGGCGAGGGAATGGACCACTTGGCCTTCCCTTTCTGTGTTGGCAATATCAAAGGAAACAGGACGCTCCACGCCGTTTAAATCGTCGTTGACGCCCGTCTTTGACTCAACGAACAGAGGCGCCGACACGCGGTAGAGGTTTAGCTCCCCTGCAAGCCGGTCGATAAAAATACGTTTTAACAGACTGATTGCCTTTTGAGTATCATAGATGCTGAGGATACTTTTGTACCCCGACGGGATAACAGAGTTCATGGATGCCTACCTCATTATTCCTGATTTGTAAGGATATTTACAATTTGATGATAGATGCTTTCTGCGTCGCTGCGGAAGGCCTTTTCCATGAGCCTGGCCTGTGTGTCGTCGGAAGCGAGAATGGACATGGAAACCACATTGCCGATCCCGTCCGAAAGCGAGAGGCTGACCTTGCAGCCGCCGCTTTTGAGGGATTCATGCGAGGTGAGGATTTGCTTGTCACGCTTCATTTTGGCGATCAGGGGCTGCGCGCCGCGTTCGGCCTTAACACGGACGGAATAGGGAATGCTGCTTTCGACCGCGTCCCCATGCTCCGCGCCAAGATTCGTGACACGGAAACTATTTTCATTTTGCTCGACGTGGGCGGTCTTGACCAGCTCTGCCAGGCATTGGGAAA
>CAYRIA010000052.1:0-2269 GCA_964424175.1 uncultured Oscillospiraceae bacterium
TGTAGGTAAAATCAGGCCTGAATAACTGTATGGCAGAAATGTTGATAGATACACTAACTGTATCGCACCCACTCGCTTCCAGTTTTTTCAGAAAGCCCAGTGCCTTTACGATAATCTTCTGTCCTATCGGGATGATCAGCTTTGTTTTCTCGGCTATCGGAATAAACTCTAAAGGCGAAATTAAACCCAGTTTCTCTGTCTTTAGTCTCGCAAGCGCTTCAAAGCCGCAGACAGAATCCGTTTTCAAATCTAAAATTGGCTGATACAGCAAGAAGAGTTCATCGCTGTCATCCTCTGTTGCGATTCTGTTGAGTTCCTCTCTAATTTCCCCTTCACGGATTACAAGCATCTCTAATTCTTCGTCGTAAAAACAAATATCAAAGTCCTTTTCGGATGCGTTTACTACTCTTTCAGAGGCAATCAGAAGCCGTCTCAATAGAAGATCTACCGTCAGTTCGCTGTCCTGCTCAATCTCCAGAACCCCTATTCCCCCGCCGATTTTCTCAGAGATGAATAGAAATTCCAGTACATCGGCGATGCTTTGGCTGAATTCTATGAGTTCTTCTTTGTTTTTGTAGTCTACGAGATAAAAAACAAACCGGTTTTCATAGGTATTAAACAAACTACGCTTATCCGTGCAAAACCAGCTTAATGTTTCAGCTGCTCTTTTTATCAGGTTCTGCGAGTAATGAAACCCGTAATTGGCTGTTAACAGCTGAACCGTGCTCAAGTTTATAGAAATTAGAGCTCTTTTTGAGAACACTTTTTGCATAGCATCATTTTCAAGGAGATTCTCCAAAAAGTCGCGATTATATAAGCCTGTCCATCTGTCATGCTCATTTATATACCTGAGATTGTTTTCCATATCTTTTCTGTCAGAGATATCAAGGACGAGTCCTTCCAGAGCCTCAACCTCACCATCAGCTTTATAGATTCCCTGCCCCATCTCAAGGACCCATTTCCGCTCACCGGCAGCCGTCATGATTTCGTACTCATATTTAAACGGCTGCTTCTTGGCAAGAATACGCTTCCATTCATTCCACAACAGTTCGCGGTATTCTTGCGAGATTAGATCATTATAGGACAGATCTCTATTGTTCAATAGGCAGTCTGGTGTATATCCGGTTAATTCTAAACAACCATCTGAAACAAACTGCATTGTCCAATCGTGGTCGTAATTGCATCTATAAGCCAAGCCCGGAAGATGTGAGAGAAGCACCGACTGTCTGCGCTCAATTTCTCTCAGTAAGTTTTCGGTTTCCTTTCGAGCAGTAATATCGTTAAGCAAGCACAAATGCATGGAATTATTGCTTAAAACCCCGTATAAGGTGGATATCGTCATATTGACCCAAACGCTTGAGCCATCCGGCCTTATAAAGCGCTTTTCCATTGTATAGCCATTTATCTCGCCTTTTTTGAATTGATCATATTTTTCCAGATCAGCTTGCAGGTCTTCGGGGTGGGTAATCTCTGCCCATCTCACATTTGAAAGGTCACTGCGTTTCCTCCCCAGTATTCTTTCGAACATTGAATTTAAGCTGGTGTGTCCATAATCTGATTGATAAGCGAAACTTTCATCATTTACAATGGCAATCCCGATGGGCGCTTGGTCAAAAACACTTCGATAAAGCGCTTCATCAAAAGCCAATTTTTTGTTGAGACTATTGAGCCGCGCTTGTTGTGCTAAAACATAAAGCAAAGCAAAATACAGTAGTAGAAAAGCAATCACTACTGTTATATCCAGAACCATCTGTTTCCATATTGCTGCATACCATTCAGATGCAGAATAATCAAGCCCAAAGATTGCAATGGTTTTTTCACTACCCGGCTCTTTTATTGGCACAAGCGCATTAATCCACGTGCCCCACCGATCAGTTCTTTGCGGTGTAATTACGGTATTTCCGCTTGTAAACGGCGCCCAATCCCAAGCATCTGCTTCTACATAAATCTGTCCGGGCGGCGAATAATCAGGAGATTCGGGCATTTCTGAATCCACGAGGAAAACAAGTTGACCATTTCGTTCTCCCATTAAATAGGCAAAGCGTATCGGATTGGTTGTTTCAACTAACTGAACAAGCTTTGTCTTGATCAAGGAATAAGATGGTTTGCCAATATCAAGAGAACTCCCCGCTAATTGCGAAATATCCTGAATAGGCAGCACCGCTTCCAATGATTCTGCTAACTGAACGGCCTCTGATGATGCAATCTTCTGATATTTGTTCCATTCGTAGTATAAATACAGACCGCCTATAATGAAAACGATCAGCGT
>CAYRIA010000052.1:2369-12794 GCA_964424175.1 uncultured Oscillospiraceae bacterium
CATACGCCGGATTTGCAAAACTGTTCTCGTCAGCATTTGCCCATGAGCCGGATATAGAACTCCACAGCCCGTTTGACCACCGCAACCCGGACATGCTCATCGTTGCCGTGAATGCTGCTGCGCTCTTCAGCAGTCAGGTCGGCTGCGGAAAAGCGGTAAACATGGTTGGAAATCCGACCGTAATGCCGGCTGTCGGAGCACTGAACCATCAGATAAGGGCTGACGATACAACCCGGCCAGGTATCCGCCACCGCTTCAGCGACCTTATCCCAGGCGGGGCAGTGGGTTTCCGAAATCGCACTGGGATTGACTGCTTCTGCCCCCACGGATAGCTGCACGCTCTCATCGCCTACGATGCTTTTGATATAGTCCTCGGCGCTGTCCACGCTGTCCCGAGGGTTCAGCCGCAGGTTTGCAACGAAAGAAGCTGTTGGCGGTATGACGTTGGGGGCCTGGCTTCCCGCGGCTTGCGTAAAGGCCACGGTCGTGCGCATCAGTGCGTTCAGCTCTCCTCCCGCCTTTTTGCTCATCCCGTCGAGCACGCTGCCGAAGCACCAGAGATTGGCGAAAATGATGCGGTATATAAAGGAAGCATGACGGCCAAGCGTATCAAACATTTTCGCCGCCGGTGTCGAGATATGCATCTTAAAGGGATGATCTTCCACTCTGCAGCAGGCTCTGGAGAGTATGCCAATGGGTGTGTGGGGCTTGGGAGCGGAGGCATGCCCACCGGCAGAGGCAACGTTGAACGTTACATTCATCAAGCCTTTTTCCGCAATCCCAATCAGAGCGCAGGGACGCTGAACTCCGGGAAATACATTCTCCACCACGGCGCCGCCCTCGTCCACCACGAGAGCCGGGGTGATGCCTTGCTGTTCAAACCAATCCACAATGTTTACAGCCCCGAGCCCGTTGACCTCCTCGCCGCCGGAGAACGCAAAATAGATATCCTGCTTTGGGCGAAAGCCCCGGGAAATGAGGTGGTTCGCAGCGTACATAATCCCGTTGAATGTGAGCTTGGTGTCCAGACAGCCCCGGCCCCACAGCACGCCGTTTTCGTCGATAAGTGCGTCAAAGGCCGGTTTGGTCCATTCTTTCTCATCTATGGGCACAACATCGTAATGAGACATCATCACAGAGGGCGCATTGTGCCCAACGCCCTCCCACTTGAACAAAAGCGCCCTGTTTGGAAGGCGAGTCAGCGTACATTCACGCGAAACCTCCGGATACAGTTCAGGAAGAAGCCCGATCAATTTCTCAAACTCAGCGTCGTCCTCCATGGTTGGGTCGTAGAAAGAAATTGTGCGGCAGCGGATAAGCTCCTGTAAGGTACTTACAGCAGCATCGCGGTCAAAGTCCACAGGTTCAGGTTCGCCTGCCTTCTCCACCGGAGGCTTGAACATGGCGGCCCGAGTTAGGATTACCGCCAAAAACGCGAGTACTAGAGCGAGAATACAATACAGTACAATCATCCATGGCCTCCTTAATCCAAAAGGCCCTTTTTATAAAGGACCCGGCTGACGATCAGCGTAAACACCACACTCACCGGCACCATAATACCCACTGTCCCGGCATTCAGCGCAGGTACAAAGATAAATAAGACAAGCATCAAAACGATCGGTGCCACGGAAATCTTCCAGTTTTTTGAGATAAAGACCACGCCCAAACCACCAAAAAGCGCAGGGATCAGCTGGGCAAAAGCCGGCTGGAGCACCGGTGCCTGGAGTATAGGCGCAAGCGGGATGATGAGGATTACACCCAGAACGATGATTAGCGTTGTTACTACGCTGGAGACGGCGATGGCAATGGTGGAAACCACTTCCCCCTCCTCGGAATTGGACTTCACCCCGGCCTGTTCCAATGCATTAATTGCGCAGGGGAGCTTGAGGTTGGAAATGTTGCCGGTGACGAAGGAGAGATAGGATCCGCCGGCGCCCAGCATGGGTAAGTAGGTAAAGGTCTCTACCACTCCCACGGCCCAGTACATGGGGGCCGTGGCAATTAAGCCCAGAATCAAACCTTGGGTGTCCGGAAGAGCCTTGAAGATCAGCCCCACAGCCACGGGAAACATCATCAATATCACTAGCATTGAGAAATTCCAGATTCTGCCCCATTTATGTACACGGTCAATATAAGAACTTGTATTCATCCTTTTTCCCTCCTAACCCAGCCATGCCGTGATGGGAATTGCGCTGGCCATGCCCAACACAAGACTGGTAGGCAGGGCATAGTCGGATATCCAGTGATAGTTTAATTTCTTCACGGCAATGCCCGCCAAAGACATGACAAGAGCGGATACGACCATAACGCAAACGGGTATGAGGCCCGAAGTCGAACCATTGAATATGCTGGATACATCACAGAAGATGAAGCCTAGGAACGCTGCGATCATCCCGATAAACATGGCGGAGGAAAAGATTTCAGCCCATTTTTTGTCCCGGTTTTCCAAGTTTATCATGCCGCCCAGAACTTTCTTGGCCACCAGCGGCACCAGCCATATTCCCACCAAAATACTGACGGTCATTACCGTAGCAATCGTGACATATTGAGTGGCCGTCAGGCTTGAGACTGAGCCAAAAGAAAGCCCCATGGCATTTTCAGCGTTTGTTGCAGCTATCGTCTCGTATGACAGAGAGCCCACCACGCTAAGCCTGAGCCAGGGCAGGGGAACGCCAAGATCCTTAGACAGGGTCATGACACCGATGACAATTGCTACCGCCGGGGCGATGGTAAAGATTGCTGCGGTCAAGGCAATTTTTTTGAGCTTGTCTGAGCCCATGCCGATTTCCCGTCCCCGTTTCCAAGCCTTTACCAAAAAGAAAATGCTTTGCGCCAACACGGCGACAACGATGATTCCGCACAAAATGAACAAGATCGGACTGTTTACATCAAAGGTCAACGCGATTCCCCCTCATCATATTTTGCCAATTATATCACAATCAGCGTCTCAAAGACAACGAAATATCATCCTTCAAAAGGGAAGCGGTACTGATAAAGCTTCAACTCATCACGGACAGCGATCAGTTCCTTCTGAACGCCCTCGTTAACCGGAACGCCTTTATCCTTGCGCTCAAGCCAAACAAGATGCTCTTTTTCTCCGGCTGTATAGATTCGGTCATGGCCCGGAGCAAGCTGAGAGGCGCGCAATTGCCTCAGAATATCCCCCGCGGTTTTCTTAAAGGACTCAAGCCCCATGAACGCCTCGGTATCAATGGCTATAAAGAAATGCCCGAGATGATACGGCGTTCTTTTCCCATCCTGAATCCCTGTCAGCATTTTGAGATAGTTGCCGGCCTGAAGTGCTGCTGATAGAATTTCGACGATTGTCGCATAGCCATACCCCTTGTAGCCGGCGAGCTCTTCCCCTATGCCGCCCAGTGGGGCAAGCGCGGCCGACCCATCGTTTAGTCTGACTAAAATTGATTCTGAATCCGTAAGTGCGCTGCCGTCGCGCGCGATAACCATACCGGCTGGCGTATCCTGTCCGAGACGTGCAAAATATTCGATCTTTCCACGCTGTGTTATTGACGTCGCGCAATCAAGCAAAAATGGAAAGTCTTCATCCGTAGGGATTCCGAAGGTCATCGGGTTTGTTCCCAGCATATTTTCAACCCCGAATGTCGGTGCAATAGAGGGGCGTGCATTGGTCCCTGTAATTCCTATGCAACCGGCATCTGTCGCCATTGAAGCATAGTACCCGGCAATCCCGTAATGCGTGGAGTTGCGAACGGCGACCATCCCCATGCCGTGCTTTTTTGCTTTATTAATTGCCATCTGCATGCTGCGATACGCGATCACCTGTCCCATTCCGTCATGCCCGTCAACAACTGCCGTTGTGTCTGTCTCTCTGATTAGCTCAAAGTCTGTAACGGGCTTTTGAATCCCCGCCTTGATCCGATCCAGATAGATCGGCTTAAAGCGGTTAACTCCGTGCGACTCTATTCCGCGCTTGTCTGATTCAAGCAGCACATCCGTGCATATTCGCGCGTCCTCTGCGGGTATGCCATAGCCCTGAAACACATCGCTAACAAAGCTCTCCATTGTTTCCCAATCAACATACACATACTTCATAAACTTATTGCCTTTCTCGTCGTTCTGGTTTTTATCTGCCATTAGATGGACTTTTCTCAACAAGGATGCGCAAACAAGGCTACACCCATATTTGTTCCTATTTTTTCAAAAAATCGATAGCCGCTTGTTCGTCAAGCGGTTTGCTGATGAGATATCCCTGTATTTTATCGCAGCCATGTTTTTTCAAATACAGCAGCTGACGCTCATCCTCAACGCCTTCTGCAATGGTGCAGTGCCCAAGTTTATGTGCCATCGAAATTACATCGCTGGTGATGGCTTTGCTTAGGTCTATGTCTAACAGTTTATCAACAAAATATTTGTCAATTTTCAAGCAGTCGACTTTTAGTTCTCTTTCTCTGGCAAGAGAGGAATAGCCGGTTCCAAAGTCATCTATGGCTATGTGTAGCCCCGATGCTCTAAGCTTTTCCATGATATGATTCATTCTTTCATAGTCGGAAGAAAAGACCGATTCCGTAATTTCAATTCCTATATTCTTTGGGTTCACTTGCATCTGGCTTATCAGCTCAAACAATCTGCTTATGAAATCCGGCCTTAAGAGCTGAATTGCGGAGACATTAATCGAAACATCAATTGATTCATACCCAGCCGCCTTTAGCTTGTATTCATTCTATTTTTTGAACTTCACGCTGATATTTCGGACGCCAAGCCACATCAGCACCTGCATGAATATACCATTGGTTATTCCTTAATATCATTATTGCATATACCTTCATAATTTCAAGCATTGTTATCGGCTTATATCCCAAAATGTTCTATTTGTCATAAAAAAACCGCTAATTTGATGACTATCTCCTGAATATTGGATGAAGCGACAATTACGGCTTGCTTCTTTACATTATTTGGGTTTATTATGAAAGTGGATTCTTCCTGTGGTGTTGTACACCTTTCAACGTTTCCTCCGCTACACATCGGCCTGTTAGGCCACTTGAGAACCGTCCTGGGAACCCGTCGGCTTGACAGCGTATAAGGCAAAGTCCCTTAGAACCAACTGCTCATTGTCTGAGAACGAAGGAGAGAAGAAATGAAAAAACCGCTTGTTGCCCTGCTCGCGCTACTCATGTTGCTGAGCTTTACCGCCTGCGCACCCGCCGCCCCAGTGGCGGAAAGCCCTTCCGCCGCGCCGAGCGCGGAGGCGTCCGCGCCGGTGGCCGAAGCGCCGGAAAACCCTGTTATCCGTCTGTCTACCACCACCTCGGTCAACGATTCAGGCCTGCTGCCCTATCTGCAGCCCTATTTTGAAGAGGACACCGGCTATACGCTTGAGGTCACCTCTGCAGGTACCGGAGCGGCAATAGAAAAGGGACGCACCGGAGACGCAGACGCACTGCTGGTCCACGCCAAGGCCTCCGAAGAGGAGTTCATTGCCGAGGGCTTTGCCGCCGAGCGTATTCCCTTTATGTACAATTACTTCGTCATTCTGGGACCCGAGGGGGACCCCGCCGGCGTCAAAACCGCCACTAATGCCACCGAGGCGTTTAAGGCTATCGCCGCGGGCGGGTATCCCTTTATTTCTCGCGGGGATGAATCCGGCACCCACAAGGCGGAGCTGAAGATTTGGAGTGCCGCCGAGCTCGCCCCCAGCGCGGAGACCGACAGCTGGTACATCAACGCCGGAGATGGCATGGGCTCCTGCATTAACATGGCCTCCGAGCAGCAGGCCTACGTGCTCAGCGACAAGGCAACCTATCTGGCGCATGCTCAGCGCGACACGCTATCGCTTCTGATGGAGGAATCCGACGAAATGAAGAACACCTATTCGATGCTTGCCATCAGCCGGGAAAAATGGCCCGACGCCAACGTCGAGGGCGCGAACGCCTTTATCGACTGGATGCGTTCAGACAAAGCCAAATCGCTGATCGCCGCCTACGGCGTTGCGGAATACGGGGAACAGCTGTTCTTTACCATGTAGCGGCGGTATCCAAATGGACCTGTTAAAGGAGGTTCTGGCGCTACTGTTGGGCGAAAACCACGAGCTGCGCCAAATCATAGCGGTGACGCTGCAGATGAGCTTCACCAGCACGACGATAGCGGTATGCCTAGGCATACCGCTGGGTTCATATATCGGTATTTCCGAATTTCGTGGCAAGGGTCTGCTAATGCGCCTGATTTATACTTTTATGGCACTGCCGCCGGTCGTTGCGGGGCTGTTTGTATTCTTCCTGCTCTCCCGTTCGGGGCCTCTGGGACAATTTCGGCTGCTCTACAGCGTTAGCGCAATGGTAACAGCACAGGTTCTACTGATCACGCCAGTGGCCATAGGGCTTTCTGCCAACATGGTCGGGGCCAGCCTGCCGCGTATGCGGGACACCCTGTTGGGCATCGGCCTGTCCCGACCGAAACAGCTGCTGTACATTTTGTATGAGAACCGCAGGCCTCTCTGCGCCGTGCTGTTCACCGGTTTCGGGCGTGCCATTTCGGAGGTGGGGGCGGCCCAGCTGGTGGGTGGAAACGTGCAGTTCAAGACCCGTGTGATGACGACCGCGATAGTGCTGGAGACCAACAAGGGCAACTTTGCCATGGCCGCCGCACTGGGCGTGCTGCTGCTGGTGATTGCCTTTGTGGTCAGCTCCATCGCGCAGCGCCTGCAGCAGGGAGTTAACAATGGTTGAACTAATAAATCTGAAAAAGATCTACGGGAAGCGGACGGTGCTGGACATCGAAGCCTTTGCCTTCAGGCCGGGCGGGCGTTATGCCGTTATTGGACCCAACGGCTCAGGCAAAAGCACACTGCTCCGCCTGATTGCGGGCATAATCGAGCCGGACGGCGGTTCCGTTGTTCTTCCGGAGGATAGTCGCCGCACGTTGGGCTATCTGCCGCAGCAGCCCTATTCTTTCGACTTTTCCGTGCAAAAAAATGTAATGCTCGCTTTCCACAAGCAAAAAGGTGCCGAGGAAGCGGCGCGGGCCGCGCTTCAAAAGGTCGGCATGGAGCGCTTTGCCGACGCTCGCGGGAACCGCCTGTCGGGCGGTGAAGCCCAGCGCATGGCGTTGGCCCGCATGATTGCCCTGCCCCGCCGTCTAATTCTGCTGGATGAGCCAAGCTCCTCCACCGATATTGCCGGCAGTGAGCTGATCGAACGTGCCCTGATGCAATACTGCGCCGAGACCGGCTGTACCCTGATCTTCAGCACCCACTCTCCGGCACAGGCACAGTCCTTGGCACAGGATCTGCTGATGCTGGACGGCGGAAAACTGGTCGAAAGCGGGCCCGCCGAGGACGTGCTGTTTCGGCCAAAGCAGGCGGTCACGCAGGCGTTTTTGCGGCACTGGCGGCTGGGGCCGGAGAGCAAATAAAGGGGAGAATATTCATGCTGCATGTCGCGTCGCCAAAACAGGCCGAGGAGCTGCTCCTGAAGGAATTCGGCCATCTGTCCGTTAAGGCGGAGAGCGTTCCGCTGAATCTGGCGCTGGATCGGATTCTGTGGGAGGATTTCCGTGCGCCGGAGGATGTGCCGGGTTTTGACCGCTCCACGGTGGACGGCTACGCCCTGCGCGCCGCCGACAGCTTCGGCTGCTCGGAGAGCCTGCCATCCCTGCTCACGCTGACCGGCGAAGTGTTCATGGGTAAGCCGACGGAGCTGAACTGTGCTTCAGGCTGTTGTATAGCAATCCCTACCGGCGGACAGTTACCCGACGGAGCGGACGCTGTGGTCATGCTGGAATATACCGAGGATTACGGTGACGGGACTATTGGCGTAACAAAGCCTGTCGCCCCGGGGATGCACATCCTCTATGCCAAAGACGACGCCGCCAAGGGGCAAGTGGTTCTGCGCAAGGGCAAGCGGATCACCGTCGCCGATGTCGGCGCTCTGGCGGCACTGGGCCAGGAGACGCTGCTCGTGGCTAGGCCGCCCGTCGTGGGGATTCTGTCCACCGGTGACGAGTTGGTACCTGTCGGTGAAAAGCCTGAGATGGGCCAGGTGCGGGATGTCAACGCAATGATGCTTGCCGCCTGTGTTGCCAAGGCCGGGGCTGTCTCCAATCTGTATGGTATTTGTCCCGATGACCCTGAGAAGCTAGCTGACACCGTGGTCCGCATGGCGGAGCAATGCGACGTTGTGCTGCTGTCGGGCGGCAGCTCGGCGGGCACTCGAGACGCTGTGCAGGACGTGGTCGAGCGTTTGGGCCGTCCGCTGCTACACGGAATTGCCATCAAACCGGGAAAGCCCACCATTGTGGGCGAAGTGGCAGGTAAGCCGCTGATCGGTCTGCCGGGGCATCCGGTAGCGGCGCTTTTTGTTTGTACGCTGTTTGTATGCCCGATGCTCGAGCGCATGATGGGCCGCAACATGCCCCTGCCCAGGCCCGGCTATCATGCCGTACTGACAAGCGCCATCCCCTCCAACCACGGGCGGGAGGAATATGTGGCCGTCATCCTGACGGCGGCGCCGGAGGGCCTGCTCGCCCGGCCAATCATGGGCAAGTCCGGTCTGATCACCCAGCTTTCCGGCGCAGACGGCTATCTGCGGATTCCCCGGGATTGTGAGGGCCTCGCCGAAGGCCAAGAGGTGGAAATTGTTGCCCTGTAGGGGAACCGGATGAAAAAGGAGGCTGTTTATGTCCCACCAATATCTAACCAACACGCCTCTGGACGAGGCGCTGGAGGACTATCTGACTGTATTAAAGGCCGAGGGTCTGTCATACCGAACCGAGACCGTTCCGGTGCCTAACGCTGACGGACGCATCACCGCAAGTCCCGTTTACGCCAAAATCAGCGCGCCGCACTACCACGCCTGTGCAATGGACGGCATTGCCCTGTTCGCAAAAAGCACCTTCGGTGCAGGGGAAACGACTCCGGTCAGGTTGACGGGGGACCAATACCATGTAGTGGATACGGGCGATCCGTTGCCGGAGGGCTGCGATGCGGTGGTGATGGTGGAGGACGTGGTGCACTGCGAGGTCGGCGTCTTGCTCTATGCGCCAGCCACACCCTGGCAGCATGTACGCCAGATCGGCGAAGATATCTGTCAGGGCGATATGCTGCTGCCCTCCTTTTCGGAGCTGACGCCCGCAGCGCTGGGGGCCATGCTGGCCTGCGGAAATCTGGAGGTAGCTGTGCTTAGAAAGCCCGTCTTCGCCATCCAGCCTACGGGGGACGAGATTGTGCCGCCCAGCTTAACCCCAAGGGCGGGGGACGTAATGGAGTTTAACTCCAC
Organism: uncultured Oscillospiraceae bacterium; assembly: GCA_964424175.1. Classification (GTDB taxonomy): domain Bacteria; phylum Bacillota; class Clostridia; order Oscillospirales; family Oscillospiraceae; genus UBA2658. The sequence goes on from CAYRIA010000052.1 coordinate 11,618, forward strand.
CATCTTCGCCGCCATGCTGGCACGCTGGGGTGCTGAGGCACAGGTGCTGCCGGCGGTGCGGGACGACTTAGCGCTGCTGGAAAAGGCCCTGCGAGAGGCGCTGGATCGCTTTGATGGGGTCATCATCATCGGCGGCTCCTCGGCCGGGCGCGAGGACTACACCACCCAGCTCATCGGGCGGGTAGGCCGAGTAGTCACCCACGGCATCGCCATCCGTCCGGGTAAACCGGCTGTGCTGGGCTGTGCCGCACAGGGTAAGCCGCTGCTGGGCGTGCCGGGTTATCCGGTTTCGGGCATTTTAGTGCTGGAAAAGCTTCTTCGGCCGGTGGTGGAGGAACTTCGGGGCGGACGCCGGGAGGCCCCCCCACCGTCGCAAGCCATCATTTCCCGCACGCTAAACTCCTCTCTCAAGTATCAGGAATTTATCCGTGCCCGGCTGGGCAGGGTCGGAGACAAGCTGGTAGCCGCGCCTCTGTCCAGAGGCTCGGGGGTGGTCACCTCCTTTGTCAAGGCTGATGCTATAATAGATATCCCTCAGGATATTGAGGGCTATGAAGCTGGACAGACCGTTTCCGTCGAGCTGCTACGTTCCTTGAAGGAGATTGAACGAACGCTGGTGATTACCGGCAGTCACGACCCGCTCATCGATGAGGCCGCGGAGCTCATGCGGCAAAGCTGGCACGACGCTTCGGTGGCCTCTTCACATGTCGGCAGCATGGGCGGCATCTTTGCCCTCAAACGGGGCGAGGCACATATGTCCGGCATCCATCTGCTGGACGAGACGAGCGGTCAGTACAACCTATCCTATGTTAAGAAGCACTTTCCCAATGGCGGCGTGCTGTTGGTGGAGGGTGTGCGGCGGGTTCAAGGGCTGATGGTGGCGCCCGGTAACCCCCAAAAAATCACCGGCCTGGCGGATCTGACCAGGCCGGAGTTGCGCTATGTAAATCGGCAGAGAGGCTCAGGCACACGGCTGCTCTGTGATTATCTCTGTCGGCGGGACGGTCTCGACCCTGCGATGATCTACGGCTATGATCGGGAGGAGTATACGCACACAGCTGTGGCAGCGCTGGTGCACAGCGGCAGCGCCGATGCTGGGCTGGGCATCCTTTCTGCCGGCCTCATTTATGGGCTGGATTTCATCCCCGTCTGCACCGAGCAGTACGACTTTCTGCTG
>CAYRIA010000053.1:0-12736 GCA_964424175.1 uncultured Oscillospiraceae bacterium
CCGCGAATGTATAATTTTCACGCCCGAGTGAAACAATGTTAGTACGCTCCTACATAGAATGTAGAGGGCAATCTATCATCGGGGTGTGAAACGCATTGAGCACAGTCAAACGAGGAGATATCTATTATGCCGACCTCAGCCCTGTCGTCGGCAGTGAGCAGGGGGGCATGCGCCCCGTGCTCATCGTTCAGAATGATACGGGCAACAAACACAGTCCGACGGTAATAGCTGCCGCCATAACCTCGCAGGTGGGCAAGGCAAGACTGCCGACCCATATTGAGCTTTCGGGACAAAGCTGCGGATTGAGCCGCGACAGCGTCATACTGCTGGAACAGATAAGAACAATTGATAAATCCCGTTTGCGCGAGCGGATGGGCAGACTGGACGATCCGCTGATGAATGAGGTAGACAGCGCCATAGCGGTCAGTTTCGGTCTGGAAGGATAGGGCTTTTACCGCAAGGAAGCGGGTCGGCTCTGGTCGGCCCGCTTTTTCATCAAACCAGAGAGAAGGTACATACTATGAAGAAAAACACCGTTTTGACAGTGTTGGCGGCCGTCTTGATTTTGGGGCTGGGCATTGGTGTCGGGGCTTATGCTGCATCGAATTTCGGTACGCAGGCAGACCCGCTCGTTGCCAAAAGTTATCTTGATCAAACCGTTACGCCCAAGCTGCAGGCACAGTTTGAAGCAAAGCTTGACCAGCAGGTCAAGCTCATCGAACAGCAGATTGCCTCGGCCTCGACCGGGTTGGATTTTGTTTCGGTCAGCCTGACGAACGGGCAGACACTCAAGGGCAGCGTCGGCTGTGAAATCATTCTTCGTTCCGGTTCGGTGTCGGCCAGCGGGAGCCTCTCCGATGTAACGGACGGAAGGACACTCGCTGCGGGCGCCGCGCTTACGGCGAACCATCTTTGCCTTGTCGGTGCACAGGGGGATGGCGTAAAAGCTGCTTCCTCGGTTACGCTCCTTGTTAGGGGCGCGTATACCGTTTCATAACGAGAACTGCCGCCGTAAGCGTTTTGCTTTACGGCGGCATCCTTTTAGTGTAACGCTCTTACATTTTGGTACTGAACTTCTGTTTTGTTTGCTGGAGCTCCTGCTGGTCGGCAGGCTGTACAGGATACCAGCCTTTAGAGCTCATATTATTGAAGATGTCCGCCTGGATGCGGTGCTCGTCATCAAGAATATTCAGAAAAGCACTCCTGAGCTGCTCGCTGACGCATTCGCCTGCGTAGGTGTTATAGTTGCTGCTGATGAATTTTTCGCTGGAAAGACAATCCTGAAGGATTTCCTTTTCCGACATCATGTTCTGTCCCTGACCCTGCATAACACTTGCCCTCCTTTACTGTAGGAATGATATGATTGTGTTGTAATGTGCGCGGTGCTTGTTTGCGAAGCCGTAAAGATCCTGCTGAATTTTTGTGTCGCTGCACATGGCAGCCATCGATTCGAATTTCTTGACGAGCATTTCTTCACTGCCAGCCTGTTCATTGATAGCGCTTAGCTCTTTTGCAGTCAAATTTGCCATTTGGCGTACCTCCTTTGCTTTTTCCCTTCGCGCAAAAAACAGCTGAAAGCGCCGTTGCACAACGCTACTGCGCATTTTTGTTCTGTTTTTTGCTACACTTTTAGTATTTCGCAGGCAAAATAGAATATTCGGAGTTCTGACAAATCGTCAGAACCCCGAAATACATCTGCCATCTTGAATTTTGCAAATATGATAAATATAACCATATAGTTCCGCCTGCCCGTCGAAGCGGATTGCCCCTGACGGGGGCATCAGTTCCGAAACCTCCTCAGGTACGGCAAGATAGACCGTTTCTCCCTCCCGCGCGGAGAGTGCTCCGCCAATACAGGTACAAAGCTGCTTTTCTTCTAAACCGGAGAACAAAGAGCAGGGAACGGGGCAGGGGTGCCAGTTGAGCAGGCTTACGTCGTGCTGCGAAGAAGCATCCACGTTCGGCGGAGGTTTGTCATCCTCAGCTACCTCAACATTAGCGCTTTTTTCGTTATAATCTTTGATATAGTAGGAAAGTGGAAATTCTCCGTTGTATTCCGTTTCTATCTGCGTTTCCTGTGCGTCCTTTTGTTCCCCCCTGGCAAGCGGCGCGTTCCCACCTTCTCCGGACTGCCCCGCGTAGACGATCTTCTGCGGAAAAACATGCAAGGTCGTACGGCTAAGCTTTTTTGTCAGCCGCAGCATATCTCCGAAAGGTTGCATAATGCCAAGATAGCCCTCTTTCCCCTCGCCATAGACTGATAGGCGGACAAGCTCTCCCCGACCCTCGCTACGCGCATCGAAGCACCAGAACAAGCCCTCCCGGGAGATGGTCAGTTCGCCAGTTGTTTCACCGTCAAAAATAATGGGATAGCTCCCAGTGATGTCATGATCCATAAAGACCTCCAAAAAACTGTTGTCGGCTCCTGATTGAGTATATTGCGCTCACTGCCGGCTTATGAGTAGAAATTCGCTTTCCAAAGCTCGCTGAGGATGTTAAAATCAGAAAAAGGCCCGAGGCCCGGACAGAAGGAGAAGAGCCATGAACACCGCAGATCTGATTATAAAAAAACGAGACGGAGGCGCGCTCACTCACGCAGAATACGAATATCTGATTCAAAACTATGTCGACGGCACAATTCCAGACTACCAGATGTCCGCCTTTTTAATGGCGATCTTTTTCCGTGGAATGACGGAGGCAGAAACGCTTTTTTTGACTGAGGAGATGATCAAAAGCGGCAAAACGCTTGACCTGAGCGGCATCCAGGGTATCAAGGCCGACAAGCACTCGACTGGCGGAGTGGGCGATAAGGTTTCAATAGTACTCTGTCCGCTGTTGGCCGCTGCTGGGGTGAAGCTGGCAAAGATGTCCGGACGCGGCCTTGGGCACACGGGTGGCACGATCGACAAGCTGGAGAGCTTTCCGGGGTTAACTACCGCCATTGATGGAGAGCGTTTTATCCGGCAGGCAAACGAGATTGGCTTTGTAATTGCCGGGCAGACAGCGCAGCTCGTTCCGGCGGACAAAAAGCTCTATTCTCTGCGCGACGTGACGGGAACGGTCGATATCCTACCCCTGATTGTCAGCAGCATTATGTCGAAAAAGCTTGCCGCAGGGGCTGACGTGATCGTGCTGGACGTAAAAACCGGTAGTGGCGCATTCATGAAAACGGAGGCGGACGCTTTTGAGCTTGCCCGCCAGATGGTCGCCCTCGGGAAAAACGCCGGGAAAAAGACCGTCGCCGTTGTTTCGGATATGGACGAGCCGCTGGGTTTCGCTGTGGGCAATGCGCTAGAGGTCAAGGAGGCTATAGCGGTGCTGCAGGGCGAGAGTGCAGGGAATCTGCGTGCGCTTTGCCTGCGCCTCGGCGCCTGTGTTCTGCTTGAGGCGGGGATGGCTGACAGCGAAAAAGCGGCGGAGGCTCGGCTTAGCGCACATATCGCAGACGGCTCGGCCTTAAATAAGCTTGCGGAATTCGTCAGTGCGCAAGGGGGAGACGCGCGTGCGGTTTTTGATCCTTCTCTACTGCCTAAGGCGGCCTTTACCGCCGAGCTGCCTGCTTCCGAGTCGGCTTATGTTTCGGCCATCCGCGCTGACGCCGTGGGGCGCGCGTGCATTGCGCTCGGCGGCGGACGTGAGACGAAAGACAGTATCATTGACCTGTCCGTCGGCGTTGTGCTGCATAAAAAGGTGGGTGATTATGTCGAGCGTGGAGAGAGTCTACTGACTATTCACGCCCGGGACATGCAAAGCGCACAGACGGCTGAACAGCTTTTGCGCGAGGGCTACGGCTTCTCGCAGACTTCGCCGGTATCACGGGAATTCATCCGGGGTGTTGTCCGATAATCGCGCGTACCAAGTATGTTATGCGTCCCTTCTTGGGGCGCATAAACAGATCCGACAAATTTAACAGACTAATATAGTAATAAACTAGCGTAATAAAGTATTGACATTGCTTCGGTTGCCACGCTATACTTTCATCAGGACACTTTTTTGAGAGGGGACGCTGAACATGGTGCTTGCGGATTCTGCCCTTCGTCGTCAGGAGCAGGCGATTCTCGCGCTTTGCCGCCTGTATGAGCAGTACGGCTACCGGAAATATAAAATGCGGAAATTTGAGGAATACGCACTCTATCTTCAAAACATGACCTTTCTTCCCAGTCGACAGCTTATCACCTTCACGGACCCCGACGGAAAGCTCATGGCGCTCAAGCCGGATGTGACGCTATCGATTGCGAAAAATGCGCCCGTAGAACCGGCGGCGACGGAGAAGCTCTATTACAACGAAAACGTCTACCGCACGCCGCGCGGATCCAATGAGTTCCGCGAGATTACCCAGGTCGGGCTGGAGTGTTTTGGCGGAATAGATCGCTACACGCAGTACGAAACTCTGCTGTTAGCCTGTAAGAGTCTGCAGCTGCTTAGCGGGGAAAGCTTGCTTGTGGTCTCACACATGGGCTTTGTCTCTGAATTGCTTGAGAGCAGCGATCTGGACGAAGTGCTGACCGAGCGCATTCTCAAATGCATTGGGCATAAGAATGCTCACGAGATAGACCACCTCTGTATAGCCGCTGGGGTACCGGAAGAGATCCGAGGAAGACTCACGGCGCTCACCACGCTCTATGGCGGGTTTCCTGAAACGCTTGAGCGCGCGGAGGCGCTGGTCGTCACCGATGGGATGCGCGACGCGCTTGCACAGCTCCGTGCGCTGGCGGAGACCCTGCTGCCTGAGCCGGAGGGAGCGCAGCTCAGGCTGGACTTTTCGGTCATTAATGATCTGGCCTATTATAATGGCTTGATTTTTCAGGGCTTCATTCCGGGTCTGCCAAATGCGATTCTATCCGGTGGGCGCTACGACCGGCTGATGGAGAAGCTTGGTAAAAAGACGCAAGCAATTGGCTTTGCGGTCTATACCGACCAGCTTGATCGTTACGACGAAGACCCGGACAGATGCGATGTGGAGACACTGCTGCTTTACGACCCAGAGGCTGACATCCAAAAACTCTCCGCCGCCGTAAAGATGCTCACTGTAGACGGAAGACGCGTGCGCGTTCAGCGCACGCAGACGGACAAGCTCAAATACAAGCAATTGCTGCGGCTGACGGACAGGGGGCTGGAGATTCTTGAAACAAATCATTAGGATAGCGCTTCCAAAGGGACGGCTGGGAGAAAGCGTCTATCAGTGCTTCGAAAGCATCGGCCTTGGCTGCACGGAGAGCTTTGAAAATAGCCGGAAGCTGGTTTTTGAAAACCAGGATAAGGGTGTCTGCTTTTTTTGGGTAAAGCCCTCGGATGTAGCAATTTATGTTGAACACGGCGCAGCAGACATAGGGATAGTAGGATTGGATATCCTGCTGGAACAGGAGCCGGATGTGTTCGAATTGCTTGATCTTGGGCTGGGCAAATGCAGGATGGCGGTGGCTGGGAAAAAAGGCGCGCTCTCTGTGACCGACAGAACTCTGCGGGTAGCGACAAAGTTTCCGAACATCGCCCAAAAATTCTATGCACAGCAGGGCCGCGAGATTACTGTGATCAAGCTTAACGGCTCAATCGAGCTAGCACCAATGGTCAAACTTTCGGACGTGATCGTGGATATTGTAGAGAGCGGAAAGACGCTCAAAGAAAACAATCTGGAGGTTCTGGAGGAGATCACGCCTATCAGCGCCAGACTGATAGCCAGCAAGTCCTCCTTCCGTTTCAAAACGCCGGAAATCGAGGAAATATGCCAAAAACTTTGTGCATGTATTTCCCGCACAGATAGAGGTGCCTTGTGATAAAGATAGTATCAGCATCAGAAATGTCATATAAGGATATATTTCGACGAAATACTGCTACCGAAGATGTATCGTCGGTCGTTTTCGACATCATTAGGTCTGTACGCGAAAGAGGCGACGCAGCGCTGATGGACTTCGCGCAGCAGTTTGACGGAGGGGCGCCGGAGGCACTAGAGCTATCTGATCCAGAGCGCAAAGAGGCGCTGGCGCAGGTTGAACCGGAGTTTCTGGCGATTCTGCAAGAGGCGGCTGAGAATATTCGGCGGTACCACAGCTACCAGCTCAGGCAGGGCTACCGAATTGAAGAGGAAGGACTTGTCCTCGGTCAGAAGCTGACGCCGCTGGAAAGAGTCGGCCTTTATATTCCGGGCGGCACGGCAAGCTATCCATCCACGGTGCTGATGAATGCCATTCCTGCGAAGCTCGCAGGCGTGGGCGAGATTGTTATGGTCACGCCATCAAATAAAAACGGGCGTATCCAGCCGGGCATAATCGCCGCGGCACAGTTAGCAGGCGTTGACAGGATTTTCAAATGCGGAGGCGCACAGGCCGTTGCCGCGCTCGCTTATGGGACGGAGAGCGTCCCGCGTGTGGACAAGATCGTCGGCCCGGGTAATGCCTATGTGGCGGAGGCGAAGCGTCAAGTCTTTGGCCAGGTCGGCATCGATATGATTGCCGGCCCAAGCGAGGTACTTGTTATCGCAGACGGTAAAAGTGATCCAACAGTTCTTGCGGCGGATTTGCTAGCCCAGGCCGAGCACGACAGGCTGGCGACCGCGGTGCTGATTACGGACTGTGCCGCGCTGGCGGAAAAGGTGGCTGCAGAAATCGAAGCGCAGCTCCAATGCCTTCCGCGTGAGGCGATAGCTAGGGCGTCGATTACAGATAACGGCAGAATCATTCTTGCAGCTTCAATTGAGGAGGCGATTATGCTTTCTAACAAAATTGCCCCGGAGCACCTCGAATTGGTCGTCGATGAGCCGTTTTCGTTTCTTGACCAGATCACAAACGCAGGCTCGATCTTTCTGGGACGTAACTGCCCCGAGCCTCTTGGGGACTATTTCGCGGGAACGAACCACACCCTGCCGACGGGAGGCACAGCACGTTTTTCCAGCGCGCTATCTGTCGACGATTTTGTTAAAAAATCCTCCTACCTCTATTACTCCGATAAAGCGCTAGCGGCAGTCGGTGAGAAAATTGCGTATTTCGCAGATAAAGAAGGTCTGCACGCTCACGCCGTGAGCGCGACGATCCGTTCAAAGGGAGAGACACGGCTATGAGCAGATTTATCAGCGAGCGCTTTCAGACGCTGTGCGCCTATGTTCCCGGCGAACAGCCGCGCGACCGGAGCTATATCAAGCTGAACACCAACGAATCTCCTTACCCACCCTCGCCAAAGGTGTTTGATGTTATCGCAAAGATTGATCTTTCCAATCTGCGGCTCTACGGTGATCCGGAGTGCCGAACACTTCGGGAAGCCATTGCCGCGCGCTATGGGCTAGCAAGAGAGAACGTCTGCCTTGGAAATGGTTCCGATGAACTTCTATCCTTTGCGTTTATGGCTTTCTGCAATCCAAACGTTGGGGTATCCTATCCGGATATTTCTTATGGTTTTTACTCAGTCTTTACAGAACTGAACGGCTTGCCCTCCGAGACGCCATCACTAGGGGCGGACTTTACGATCGATATCACAGATTACTGTACTTCGTCGAGCACCGTGGTGCTAGCAAATCCAAACGCGCCGACAGGCTTATGTCTGTCTGTCGGCGACATTGAGCTTATCGTCAAAGCAAGGCCTGAGAGGGTCGTTGTGGTTGATGAAGCGTATATTGACTTCGGCGGACAGAGCTGCGTCGAACTGACAAAGCGCTATGATAATCTGCTGGTTGTGCAGACCTTCTCTAAGTCGCGTGCTCTGGCAGGTGCACGCCTTGGTTTCGCTCTAGGCGACGCTGCGCTGATTGCCGACCTGGAGAAGTTGCGCTATTCGATAAACCCCTATAATGTCAACACTCTTACGCTTTCCATCGGACTTGCGGCACTTTCGGATCAGTCTTATTACGATAGCTGCAACGCGGCAATTGTCCAAACAAGAGAATACGTAACGAAAGCTTTGCGAAAACTTGGCTTTTCGGTGATAGACTCGAAGGCGAACTTCATTTTTGCAAAGCCGCCAAGGCTTGGCGGCAAAGCGCTCTACGAGGAGTTGAAGCAGCGGGGAATCCTCGTTCGTCACTTTGATCGTCCACGTATTTGCGATTTTGTTCGCATTACAGTTGGAACGCCAGAACAGATGGAAACCTTGATTGAGACTATAAAGGAGCTGCTTGCCTGATGCGAAAATTTGAGATAAACAGAAAGACAGCCGAGACTGATATTTCCCTTACACTCTGTCTAGACGGTGGAGATTGCGCGGTCGATACTGGCTGCGGATTTCTTGATCATATGCTGACATTGTTTGCGGGACACGGGCGCTTTGGCCTGCGCGTTTCTTGTGTGGGCGATAGGCACGTGGACTACCACCACACGACGGAGGATATCGGTATCTGCCTTGGCATAGCCTTTTGTGGGGCACTTGGGGACAAGGCTGGTATTATCCGATATGGAGATAGTATCCTACCGATGGACGAAGCACTTATCCTCTGTGCGGTTGATCTCTCTGGGCGTTCTTACCTAAATTACGATGTCTATCCTCCGACAGAGAAGGTCGGTGATTTTGATACGGAGCTGGTTAAGGAGTTTTTAATCGGCTTTGTCCGCACGTCGGGTGTAACGTTGCACCTCAAGCAGCTTGCGGGTGAAAACAGTCACCATATTCTTGAATGTGTGTTTAAGGCGCTTGCCCGTGCGCTTCGTCAGGCCTCTTCAATCGACCCCTTACTTGAGGGAACGATTCCTTCTACGAAAGGCGTTTTGTAATGACAGTCATTGTCGACTACGGTGTGGGGAATCTCTTTTCCCTTGAAAGCGCCTTAAAACAGCTTGGCTTTCCTAGCCTCGTTAGCGGCGACCCGCAGATAATCCGTGCAGCAGATAGAGTTCTTCTGCCTGGTGTTGGAGCCTTTCGTGATGCGCGTGAAAGGCTGCGCATAAATGGTCTTGACGAGTTGCTTTGCCGTGAAGCTGATGCTGGAAAGCCACTGATGGGCATCTGTCTCGGAATGCAGCTTTTGTTTGAGCGGAGCTATGAATATGGCATAACCGAGGGACTGGGCTTGATTCCTGGAGAGGTAAGGGAGATCGCCGATGTTATCCCAGAAGGATATAAAGTGCCGCATATTGGCTGGAACGCTCTCGACTTTGTAGATAAGATGCCAGACGGGTCGGTTTTCAAATATATTGCCGATAGGGCCTATGTTTATTTCGTACACTCTTTCGCTGCTATGGATTGTTCCGAGAGTGTCATGGCCACCACCGATTACGGTGCACCGCTAACGGCTGCCGTCCGGCACGGGAACATATTTGGGGTGCAGTTTCATCCTGAAAAGAGTGGAGAAGTTGGCCTGAATATTTTGAAAGCATTTTGTGAGCTTTAAGCTGAACAATAGTATCGTTTGGGTTCACTCATCACGAACGGCTAAGATTCTTCAGCATAACGGAGGAGTTTTATGGAGCTATACCCGGCAATTGATCTGCGTGACGGCAAGGCTGTGCGCTTACTGCGCGGGGACTATGAACAAATGACAGTCTACAGCGAATCGCCTTTAGATACGGCTAACGCCTTTAAGGCCGCTGGTGCGCGCAATCTACATCTTGTCGACCTTGACGCGGCCAAAGACGGCGGTACGCCGAATTTTTCCGCCATAGCTCAAATTATCCGCAACTGTGGCCTCATGGTCGAGGTAGGCGGTGGCATCCGAGACATGCAGGCAGCTCGGAAATACCTCGACGCGGGAGCTACGCGCATCATCCTCGGCACTTCCGCTGTCACCAACCCGCTCTTTTTGCATGAAGCACTGGCTACCTTCGGCGAGAAAGTCGCCGTTGGCGTTGATCTCAGGGACGGCTTTGTGGCGACACACGGCTGGACGCAGACGAGTGCCGAGCACTTTGTGACGTTCTGCGTGCGCATGCAGGAGGCAGGGGTGAAAACCCTGATCTGTACTGACATATCCCGTGACGGCGCCATGCAGGGCGTAAACGTGGCGCTCTACGAGGCGTTGACCGCGCAGTTTTCTATGGACATTATCGCCTCCGGCGGCGTGACGCAGCTATCTGACCTGACCCTACTGGCGAAAACTGGCGTGCATGGCGCAATCCTTGGAAAGGCCCTGTACACTGGTGGGATTGACCTTGCCGAGGCATTGGCAATGATGGGTAAGGGGGGCATACATGCTGACTAAGCGCATTATTCCCTGTCTGGATGTTCGGGATGGCCGGGTTGTTAAGGGCGTAAACTTCTCACAATTACGTGATTTGTCCTCACCGGTCGAGTTGGGGCGCTTTTACAGCGAAAACGGCGCGGACGAGCTGGTGTTTTACGACATTACCGCGTCTAGCGAGGGGCGCAGCCTATTCGCGGACGCGCTGCGCCAAGTTGCCGGACAGATTTTTATTCCGCTGACGGTGGGCGGCGCAGCGCGTCCGCGAATAGGCGGCGCGATTAACAGTCTGGAGGACTTTGACCGCGTGCTCAAGTGTGGGGCGGATAAGGTTAGCGTCAATTCCGGTGCAATCCGTGACCCTGAGCTGATTTTCCGTGCTGCCAAGCGCTATGGTGATCAGTGTGTGGTTCTCTCCGTGGACGTTAAGCGCGTGGACGGCCGCTTCACTGTTTTTGCTAAAGGTGGTCGTGACAACACGGGCTTGGATGCAATTGAATGGATAAAAGCCGGTGTCGCACGAGGTGCGGGCGAAATCGTACTCAATAGCATCGACACGGATGGGGTTAAAGGTGGCTTTGATTTGGAGATGCTGGAGGCTGTCAGTACGGCCATCTCCGTGCCGGTGGTCGCTTCCGGCGGCGCGGGTTGCGTGAAGGACTTTGTGACGCTGTTCCAAACCCTGCCAAGGGTTGATGCGGGGCTTGCCGCCTCCATATTCCACTTCGGAGAGGTGCAAATCCCTTCGCTCAAGGCAGAGCTGCGCGCTAACGGCATCCCTGTCAGACTATAAATTAGAGGAGAAAACGCCATGCTGGAGATAGATGCACTGAAATTTGACGAAAAGGGGCTTATCCCTGCCGTCGTTGTGGACAGTGAGAGCAAAAAGGTGCTGACGCTTGCCTATATGAACAGGGAGAGCCTGGAAACTTCCATGCGTGAGGGGAACACCTGCTTTTGGTCGCGCTCGCGGCATACGCTTTGGCGTAAGGGGGAGACAAGCGGAAACGTCCAGGAAATCGTAGACATCACAGCCGACTGTGACCGTGACGCGTTGGTTGTGACCGTTAATAAGGCCGGACCTGCCTGTCATCTCGGGAACGATAGCTGTTTTGTTGATAAGGTATTTGCGAGCGAGTCTGTCGCGGAGTTTTCACTGGAGAACCTCTATGCCTTGATTTCCGGGCGGAAAAGTGCTCCAAAGGATGGCAGCTACACCAGCTACCTTTTTGAAAAGGGGTTGGATAAGATTTTGAAAAAGGTTGGTGAGGAAAGTACCGAGGTCATCATCGCGGCCAAGAGCGGTGATCGTGACGAGACGGTCTATGAAATTGCCGATCTTGTCTACCACCTGATGGTTCTGATGGTCGACCAGGGGATTGCCAACGCGGATATTCTGCAAGAGCTTGCGTCGCGGCATGTGGTTGACAAGAAGGTCAAACAGGAAAAGATGGTCTAATAAGCGCTTTCTCTTTAAAAAAATAGAGCCCGGGAGTGTTCAAACTCCTGGGCTTTTTTCCACCGTGTTCACAGCGAAGGCCGCGCGTTTTCTCTCAGACCAGACTAATCGCAGGGATTACGGAACTCTAAAAAAGATTTGCAGTATAAAGGCGAGGGAAATTGAATTCCCCCGCCTCCGAACTTCATCAAATCGGCCGCGCTCTGTCAAGAGGCCGCATATCGGTGCGTTGTTTAGCTGCAAAGGACGTTCGACAATTGAGACAACGCAGAGATGACAAAGGTGCTGGGAATTTCAGCTGAGGCTGCTTGTCCCTTGCGGTTGAACCAGCAAGTGTCAATGCCTGCCAGAAGACCGCCCTTTATGTCGGTGTTAAGAGAGTCGCCGATAATGAGTGCATCCTTTTTTTCGAAATTCGGGATATGGTGAGCAACATACTCGAAAAAAGCCGGGGATGGTTTTTGAAAGCCGATCTCCTGTGAGGTGAAAACGCTCTCAAAAAAGGAGGAAAGGCCGGCCTCGCGCAGTCGCTTGTGCTGTGTCTGCGCGACGCCGTTCGTGATGACAAAAAGCCTATGGGTTCGAGACAGACTTTGACATAGTGCTGGAGCTCCGTCCATAAGCTGGCTGCCGTTTCCCAGCAACTCCCGGTAAGTATTCTCCCATTCAGTTCCGTCCACGGCCTGTCCCAGCGACAGCATTGTTTCAGAAAAGCGCGTTCCGAGCACCTCGCTTAAAGGGATTTTTCCGCTTTCGTAAGCGTCCCAAAGCCGCTTGTTGACGGATTGGTAGGCCGCACAAGCTTCATCTGTAAGGGAAAGCCCCTGCAGCCGGAAGAGTCTGTCCAGAGACGCAGCCTCGTTTGCATCAAAGTCCAGCAGAGTGTTGTCAAGGTCAAATAGCAAAATTTTGTATGGCATATTGTCACCTTTGTTGGTTGGTCGGGACGCCTGGTTAAACCCGTGCGGCAATAGTTCGCGCTGCCTGCGTCCGGAAATATTATAGCAGATATTTGAGGGATAGAAAAGAAAGCAGCACTCTGTGCAGATGCCTGCAGCGTTAATTGAAACGGAAGAAAAAATCAGGTTAAAAAGCTGCACTTTCGCAGTTTCTTAACCTGATCATTTTGGAGCGGGCAACGAGATTCGAACTCGCTACCTCCACCTTGGCAAGGTGGCGCT
>CAYRIA010000054.1:0-12660 GCA_964424175.1 uncultured Oscillospiraceae bacterium
GTCTCATCGATGTGCATGTGCATCTTAGAGAGCCGGGCTTTTCTTATAAAGAGACAGTTTTATGCGGTACATTGGCGGCGGCGCGCGGCGGCTTTACGACGGTCTTAGCGATGCCGAACTTAAACCCCGTGCCGGACAGTGTGGAGCACCTCACACAGGAGATTGAAATCATCCGAAAGGATGCGCGCGTACGCGTCTTTCCCTACGCAAGCATCACGATGGGGCAGAAACAGCAGGCGCTGTCCGACATGGCTGCGCTAGCGCAGCATACCAGCGCCTTTACGGACGACGGTGTGGGCGTGGAAAGCGCCGAGCTGATGGAGGAGGCCATGCGAAAGGCTAAGGCGCTCGGTAGCCTGATCGTCGCCCACTGTGAGGTGAAAGAGCTGGCGGGCGGCGGCTGCGTGCATGACGGGGGTTACGCTAGGACGCACGGACTTCGGGGAAACCCCTCCGAGAGCGAGTGGCGCGAGGTCGAGCGCGATATCGACCTTGTGCGCAAAACCGGCTGCGGCCTGCATATCTGCCACGTTTCGACGAAGGAAAGCGTGGCGCTGATCCGCGAGGCCAAGGCAGAGGGGCTGCCGGTCAGCTGCGAGACTGCCCCGCACTATCTCGTGCTCTGCGACGAGGATTTGCAGGATGACGGGCGCTTCAAAATGAATCCGCCCATCCGCGGACGCGCGGACAGGGATGCCCTGCTCACGGGGCTGCAGGACGGCACTGTCGACATGATCGCCACAGACCACGCCCCGCACTCTGCGGAGGAGAAGGCCGGCGGCCTTCAAAACAGCCTAAACGGCATCATTGGGCTGGAAACGGCCTTTCCGATCCTCTATACCAGACTGGTCAAAACGCGCGTTCTTACGCTGGAAAGGCTGATTGAGCTCATGCAGGTACAGCCCGCCGCGCGCTTCGGCCTCGGTAGCCCGCTAGAGCTTGGAAAGCCCGCGGACCTAACAGTGTTCGACTTAAACGAGGACTATGTGATCGACCCTATGGACTTCCTATCCAAAGGAAAAAGCTCGCCCTTCACGGGCGAAAAGGTCTTTGGGCGCTGCCTGCTGACGATGGTGGACGGCAGGCCGGTTTGGGAGGATGTGCGGGTAAAAAAAGGAAAAGCTAAGATGAAAAAGGGACTATTTGTAATTGAAAGCAATACAACGCTAACCGAAAGCGTCTACAAAATGACACTTTCCGGTGACACGAGCGCGATCACCGCGCCGGGACAGTTCGTCAACATCGCCGTCGAGTGGCTCTATCTCCGCCGTCCCATTTCCGTCTGTGACCTTGCGGGGGAGCGGTTGACGCTGGTCTACAAGACGGTTGGCAAGGGCACGGAAAAAATGGCAGCTATGCTCCCCGGTCAAACGCTTGAGCTGCTCAGCGGCCTTGGAAACGGCTACGATACTGCCAAAAGCGGGGACGCTCCACTGCTGATCGGTGGGGGCGTTGGCGTGCCGCCGCTCTACCTGCTGGCAAAACGCCTGCTTGCGCAGGGCAAAAGGCCGAGGGTGCTTCTTGGTTTTAACCGCGCGGCGGAGGTCTTTCTGGAGGCAGACTTTCAGACGCTGGGACTGGAGACGGTGGTTACCACGGCGGACGGCTCCTATGGGATTCGGGGCTTTGTGACCGACGCGCTGAAAATCTTTGGTAGGTATAGCTACATCTACGCCTGCGGGCCAGAGGCCATGCTCAGAGCCGTCTATGACGCGACGGAAACGGAAGGGCAGTATAGCTTCGAGGAGCGCATGGGTTGTGGCTTCGGCGGCTGTATGGGCTGCTCCTGTGAGACGAGATATGGATATAAGCGCATCTGCAAGGAAGGGCCGGTGCTGGAGAAAGGAGAGATTCTATGGTGAACACTAGGGTTACGCTGAGCGGGCTGACGCTTGAAAACCCCGTGATTCCCGCCAGCGGATGCTTCGGCTACGGTGTGGAATACGCCGAAGTTTATGACCTCAGTATTCTCGGCAGCCTTTCCTTTAAGGGCACGACGCTTGCCCCGCGCTTCGGAAACCCCACTCCGCGCATCGCCGAGTGTACCGGCGGCCTGCTCAACGCTGTTGGTCTGCAGAATCCGGGGCTGGAGGCGGTCTGCGAAACCGAGCTGCCCCGCTTGGCACGGCTGTTCCATAAGCCGGTCATCGCCAACATCAGCGGTTTTTCGGTGGAGGAATATGTAGCCTGTGCAAAGGCCATGGACGGGCAGCCAAATGTTGGCATCATCGAGGTTAACGTGAGCTGCCCGAACGTCCACGGCGGCGGGATGAGCTTTGGCGTCGACCCCGAGGCGGCCGCAGCGGTCACGCGCGCAGTTAAGGCTGTAACCCAAAAACCGGTTTATATCAAGCTCAGCCCCAACGTGACGGATATCGCCGTCATCGCCCGCGCCTGCGAGGAAGCGGGAGCGGACGGCCTGAGCCTGATCAACACTCTGCTCGGTATGCGCCTTGACCTCAAAACTCGCAAACCCTTGCTTGCAAACAAGATGGGCGGGCTTTCCGGCCCGGCAGTTTTTCCGATCGCTCTGCGGATGGTCTGGCAGGTCTTTGAGGCGGTGCGTATCCCCATCATCGGCATGGGCGGCGTGTCCTCGGCGGAGGACGTGCTGGAAATGTTGCTGGCGGGCGCGAGCGCGGTGCAGGTGGGTGCGGCAAACCTCATTAACCCCTATGCGTGCAAGGAAATTATCGAAGACCTGCCGAAGGTCATGCAAAAATACGGAATCGAGAATCTCAGAGAATGCATAGGAGGCGCACACTAAATGGAAAGAGATGTAATCATCGCCTGTGATTTTGCGGGCAGGGCAGAGACACTGGATTTTTTAAGCAAATTTCAGGACAGAAAGCCCTTTGTCAAGATCGGCATGGAGCTGTTCTACGCCGAGGGGCCGCAGATTGTGCGCGAGCTGAAGGCGAGAGGGCATAAGATTTTCCTCGACCTCAAGCTGCATGATATTCCGAACACAGTCAGAAAAGCCATGCGCGTTTTGAGCGGTCTGGAGGTCGACATGTGCAACCTGCACGCGGCAGGCACCGCCGCGATGATGACGGCGGCGCTGGAGGGGCTAACCCGCTCCGACGGCACACGCCCGCTCCTGATCGCCGTGACCCAGCTCACCTCAACGAGCGAGGAGCGGATGCAGCGCGAGCTGTTGATCGGCGCAAGTCTTGAGGAGACAGTGTTCCGCTATGCTGAAAATGCCAAAAACGCAGGGCTGGACGGCGTGGTCTGTTCGCCGCTGGAGGCGAGCAGGGTTAAGTCCGTCTGCGGAGCGAAGTTCCTGACCGTGACGCCCGGCGTGCGCTTTGCCGACGCGGCGGCGGATGACCAGGTTCGCGTCACGACGCCCGCGCAGGCACGAGGGCTGGGCAGCGACTTCATCGTCGTTGGTCGGCCGATCACAGCGGCGGACGACCCGCTTGCCGCTTATGAGCGCTGCTTACGGGAATTTGTCTGTAATGATGCTTGAAAGGATGGTTACCACTATGGAAGAAAAAATTGCGCGCGCTCTACTCGCCATCGGTGCGGTCATCGTTCGTCCGGACGAGCCGTTTATCTGGGCGAGTGGGATCAAGAGCCCGATTTACTGCGACAACCGCCTGACGCTAAGCGCTCCGGCAGTGCGAGTAGAGGTCGAAAACGACTTAGCAGAGTTGGTCAGGACGTATTTTCCGGATTGCGAGACCCTGATGGGTACGAGTACTGCGGGTATCGCCCATGCGGCCATAGTCGGCCACCTGATGGGACTGCCAATGGGCTATGTTCGTAGCGGGGCGAAGGACCACGGCCGGAAAAACCAGATCGAGGGCAGGCTGGACGCAGGCGCGAAGGTTGTTGTTGTTGAGGATTTGATCTCCACCGCCGGAAGCGTGCTGGAGGTTGTGGACGTGCTGCACGAGGCTGGGGCGGAGGTGCTGGGCGTCGTGAGCATTTTTACCTACGGCATGAAAAAAGGACTGCAACGCATGGCGGAGAAGAGCGTTGTTAACCACAGCCTGACAAACCTTGACGTGCTGACGAAGGTTGCTGCTGCGGATGGGAGAATCCCCGAGGGAGATATTGCGCGGATCCTTAGCTTCAGAGATAACCCCTCGGATGAGAGCTGGATAAACGGAGGCAAAGCATGAAGGATTTAATCAGCATCACAGACCTCAGCATAGAGGAGCTTATGCAGCTCATTGAAACAGCGGAGGACATCATTGCAAATCCGGACAAATACGCCGAAAAGTGCAAGCGAAAGAAACTGGCCTCGCTATTTTTTGAGCCTTCGACTCGTACGCGCCTGAGCTTTGAGGCGGCAATGTTGGAGCTGGGTGGAAGCGTCCTCGGCTTTTCAGAGGCAGCCAGTTCTTCGGCCTCCAAAGGTGAGAGCGTGGCAGACACGGCGCGCACCGTGAGCTGCTATGCGGACATCATTGCCATGCGACACCCTAAGGAGGGCGCACCGCTGGTGGCGGCGCAGGCAGCCTCCATCCCGGTTATCAACGCCGGCGACGGTGGACACAACCATCCCACACAGACCTTGACAGACCTTTTGACCATCTACCGCGAAAAGGGCCGGCTGGAGGGGCTGAAAATCGGCTTCTGTGGTGACCTCAAGTTCGGCCGCACGGTACATTCTCTGGTCACTGCCATGTCTCGCTATGCGGGAAACAGCTTCGTTTTCATCTCCCCAGAGGAGCTGCGGGTTCCTGGCTACGTCAAAGTTGAGCAGCTCCAAAAAAACAGCGTCCCCTATAAGGAAACGGAAAACTGGGATGAGCTGCCGGAGCTGGACATCCTCTATATGACTCGCGTTCAGCGCGAACGCTTCTTCAACGAGGCGGATTACTTGCGTTTGCGAGACGTGTTTATCCTCACAGAGGATAAGCTTGCAAATGCCAAGGACAGCCTCTCCATCCTGCACCCGCTTCCCCGTGTCAACGAGATTGAGCGCGCGGTGGATAAGGATAAGCGCGCCTGTTATTTCAAGCAAGTGCTGTATGGCAAGTATATAAGAATGGCTTTGATCTTAAAGCTGCTCGGCATTGAATAAGGGGGGATATCCATGACGATTGATTCAATTATTAATGGAATTGTTCTTGATCACATCGAGGCCGGCAAGAGCATGGAAATCTACGAGGTGCTGGAGCTGGGCAAGCTCGACTGTGCGGTTGCAATCATCAAAAACGCCGTCAGCAAAAAGGAAGGCCACAAGGACATCATCAAGATTGATTCCCTGATTGACATTAAGCTTGACGTGCTCGGGTACATCGCCCCCGGTATCACGGTCAACATCGTGCGTGATGGGAAAATTGCCGAAAAGCGCTACCTCTCGCTGCCGGAAATGGTGACGGGTGTCATCAAGTGCAAAAATCCACGCTGTATTAGCTCCACCGAGCAGGAGCTGCCACACGTTTTCCGCTTGACCGACCGAGAAAAGGGCATTTACCGCTGTGCCTACTGCGAGCATAAGGTAAAGGCCAAGGCATAAGCGCAGAGAATAAACGCAAACAGGCCGAATCCTCTCATCAGGATTCGACCTGTTTGCGTTTTGACTGTCCAGAACACTCCGGCTCCTTGGCCGTTCACAGCTTGCTGTCTTGGTTTCTGAACGTTTCGGCTTCTATGATTGCACAGCCCTCGTGGAGTACGCGTAGGCCAACATCCGTTTGCCTGCAGTTATGGTGGAGCAGCACGGCGTCCGCAGGGGAGAGGCCAAGAACAAAGTCCTCTTCGCCGAGATTGACGCAGACGGTAACACAACAATCTTCCAGCGTGCGGGTAAAGATGAGGACGCCGTTCCGTGCTGTTTGCGTCCGATATACGCCGCCGCCGAAGGCGGAACAGTTTTTCCGAACAGCCAGCAGCGCTCTGTACCAGTCGATCAGTGCGGCATCTTCCTGTCCCCAGGGATAGCATCGGCGGTTGAAGGGATCCTCATAGCCCTCCAGCCCCGCCTCGTCCCCGTAATAGATACAGGGCACGCCGGGCAGAGTGAACTGCAGAAGCGAGGCCAGGCGCAGAAGCTCCTTCGCCTGTTCCAGTTTTTCGGGGCTGAGGGTTGCGCACGCACGTTCCTCACGGGTCTCAAAGTGCTCGCCTCCAAGCGCCGTAAGAATGCGGACAGTGTCGTGCGTACCGAGTCCGTTCATCAGGCAGTCCAGAGACTGTTTAGGATAATTTTCGCAGAGAGTTTCAACCGTTTCGGCCAGCGGCTCCGCGCCTCCGCTGCGAACAAAAGCGATGATCGCATCCTTGAGCGGATAGTTCATTACCCCATCCAGCTCCGCGCCCTGCAAATAGTGCCGTCTGTGCCCGTAAGCAACCTTATTCGAGGCGTCCTCCCAGACCTCGCCGATGATCAGCGTATCGGGATCGGACACCTTAACCGTCAGGCGCAGGGCGCGCAGGAAGCTCTCGGATAGTTCGTCTGCCACGTCCAGCCGCCAGCCGGAAGCGCCCAGAGCCAGCCACTTTTCCAGTACGCCGTTTACCCCGCAGATGAATTCGCGGAAGGGGGCGCTGTCCTTTTTTATCTGCGGCAGTGTTGTGATGCCCCACCAGGCGTCGTATTTCTCCGGCCATTCGGTGAAGCTGTACCATTCATAATAGGGGGAAGTCTGATCCCGGTAAGCGCCGCCCGCACCGTAATTGCCCTCACGGTTGAAATAGACCGAGTCCGAGCCGGTGTGGTTGAACACGCCGTCGCAGATTACGCGGATGCCGCGACTGCCGGCCTCGGCACAAAGCTTGGCAAACAGTGCCTCGTCCCCGAATGCGGGGTCAAGCTTTAAGTAGTCTGCGGTGTCGTATTTGTGGTTTGAGGACGCTTCAAAAACCGGGCTTAGGTATATGCAGCAAATACCCAGCTCCTGTAGATAGGGGAGCTTTTCGATGATTCCCTCAAGGTCGCCGCCGAAGAAGTCGCTGTTCGTGATCTCGCCTCGTATGTCAGGCAGATAAACCGGAACGCTGCCCCAGTCCGTTTGGGCGAAAGCGCCGGCTCTTACCGGGCGATTTCCGCCCCTTTTGAAGCGGTCCACAAAAATATGATAGAAAGCGCCTCGCTTTATCCAGTCGGGTGTGGTATAATCAGGGTCGTAGACCGTGAGCTGCCAGGCGCGTGGAGCGCCCGCGGCAAATTCCGCGCCCGCGGAGGTCTTTTCGATCATATGCTCGCCAGCCGTGGTCAGTGCCTTGAAGTGATACCAATAAAGCCCCGTCTCTCTAAAGGCGAATGTACCCTCCCAGCGCGTATAGCCGCGCGTTGTCCAGACGGGGGAGAGCGCCTGCTCCATGACGAGCTTATCCTCGTCTCGGAGGACGACGAGGCTGACTGATAAGACGTCTAGCCCCTCCGCCGTGCGAAGGCCGAAACGCACGGATGTGCCTGCGGGCACGGCGCCAAAGGGCAGCTTATCCAGCTCGCTCTTTGAATCAAATAATACATCTGCCATGGGTTCCTCCGAAAAAGGGAAATGGTTTTTTCGTATCGATTATACCGAAATACGCACGGATTTGCAACACGTCTCCACCATGCGACACCATCGAAACGGGAGTGATTGTATGACAAAAGAAGAAATATTAGCCAGATGCGACCATACCGTCCTGCGCACGGACGCAGGCTTTTCAGAAATCGCGGACAACTGCAGGCTTGCAATGCGCTTTAACTGCGCCTCGATGTGCCTGCCGCCCGCGCATGTCTACGAAGCTAAGAAGCTCTGCGGGGAACGGCTGAAAATCTGCACGGTTGTCGGTTTCCCGAACGGCTACAACGACACTGCAACCAAGGTCTTTGAAGCCCGACACCTGCTTGAGGAGGGCGCGGACGAGATTGACGCAGTTATCAACATTACCTGGGCGCTCGAGGGGCTTTACGGAGCGGTCGAGGCGGAGCTGCGGCAGCTGCGAAGCGCGACAAACGGCGCTGTGCTCAAGATTATTGTTGAAACGGCAAAGCTTTCCGAGCCCGTTTTGCGCGAGCTGTGCAAGGTTGTCTCGAATGCCGGAGCGGATTTCATCAAGACCTCGACCGGCTTCGCCGAAAGAGGTGCTACGGTGCGAGACGTCGAGATCATGCGCGCCGAATGCGCGCCGGAGACGAGAATAAAAGCCGCGGGTGGTATTTCCTCATTCGAGGATGCCCAGCGTATGATTGAAGCCGGGGCTGACAGACTGGGTACGAGCCGTCTTGTCAGGCTCATGCTGGACAAAACGGGCTCCGAAAAAAACAGCTTGACATATTAATTTATTACTGATAAACTATCAGAGTTAGAATGAAGTAGGTTCGGTTGGTATCCGCCTCACCCTGCCACGCTGGTGTGCACGGGTCAATAAAACCATTTGAAGCTTAGGGCTTTTTATGTGTATTTTATGCGGGTGCCGTTGCACCCGCATTTACTTTTTGGAGCTTTGCTCCACGACATATGCTTGGAGGTGTCTTAATATCGCAAATTTGTCTCATCAGATCAACGAGGAAATAACTGACAAGGAAGTTCGCCTGATCAGCGAAACCGGCGAACAGCTCGGCGTTATGCCGCTGCAGGCGGCGATGGATGTTGCTATCCAGAAGGAGCTTGATCTGGTTAAAATCGTTCCCAGCTCTAATCCCCCGGTCTGCAAAATTATGGACTATGGGAAATTCCGCTTTGAACAGGCGAAGAAAGAAAAAGAAGCAAAGAAGAATCAGCACATCGTCGAGGTCAAGGAAATCCGTATGTCTCCGGGCATCGGGGAAAACGATTTTAACGTTAAGCTGAAAAACGCGCAGAAATTTCTTCGCGAGGGCGACCGTGTCAAGGTTTCCGTCCGCTTCAGGGGCAGGCAAATGGCCCACACGGAGCTGGGCGAGGTTCTTCTGCGGGATTTTGCGGAAAAATGTGCAGAGATTGCCGTTATGGACAAGGAACCGAAGCTCGAAGGACGCAATATGTCCTTGTTTTTATCGCCCAAGCAGTCGGCTTCTAACAAATAATCATTCAAAGGAGTAAACCGTTATGCCTAAGCTCAAAACACACAGCGGCGCGAAGAAGAGATTCAGTCTCACCAAGTCCGGCAAGGTTAAGCGCGCCCATGCTAACAAGTCCCATCTTCTCAACGGTCACGGCAAGACTACGAAGATTAAAAGACGCCTGCGTCAGGGCACGTATGCTGATCCTACAAACGAGTCTGCGATTAAGCGCATGATTCCTTATAAATAAGGAGGAACTTATACTATGGCTAGAATCAAAGGCGCGGTGATGACGCGCAAGAGAAGAAATAAGGTCCTCGGCATGGCCAAGGGCTATTGGGGCGCTAAATCCAAACACTATAAAATGGCCAACCAGGCCGTGATGAAATCGCTTACCTATGCCTACGTCGGCCGTAAGCAGAAGAAAAGAGATTTCCGCCAGCTTTGGATCACCCGCATTAACGCCGCCTGCAAAATGAATGGCATGAACTACTCCACCTTTATGCATGGCCTCAAGCTCTCCGGGATTGACATGAACCGGAAGATGCTCTCCGAGGTCGCCATCCATGAGCCTGAAGCCTTCACCGCGCTGACGGAAAAGGCCAAGGCCGCCCTTAAGGCATAGGCTGCTGCGTAAGTGAGACAAAAGGCGTTGAGCCGATTAAAGCGGACAGCCTTCGGGCTGTCCGCTTTTCAGTAACAGGATTTTCCGGCAGAAGAGGCGCTTTGATGAAAGATCTGAAAACCAGCGAACTAAAAAACTTGGCGAGAACGCTCAGGGTGGGGGACAGGATTGCCCTCACTGGCGTGGTCTATACCGCGCGGGATGCTGCCCACAAGCGCCTGTTTGCGCTTTTGGACGCGGGTGAATCCCTGCCCTTTGACCTTGCAGGTGCGATCATTTATTACACCGGACCGACACCCGCTCAGAGCGACCGCGCCGTCGGCTCCTGCGGGCCGACAACTTCTATACGTATGGATAGCTTTACGCCTCGCCTGCTCGACCTCGGCCTTGGCGGCATCATCGGCAAGGGAGAGCGTGGTGCGGCGGTCTGCGAAGCCCTCGTGCGCAACGGTGCGGTCTATTTCTGCGCCGTCGGCGGGGCGGGGGCTCTGATGGCCAGCCATGTCAAAGAGGCACAGGAAATTGCCTTTCTCGAGCTTGGCTGTGAGTCGGTTAAGCGGCTGACGGTCGAAAAATTGCCTGTTATGGTCTGCATCGACGCTTTTGGGGGCAACATATTCAGGGATGGACCGCGGAAATACGCAGACCCGGTGCTTTCAGCAATTAAGGAGGCGGAGGAATGAAAACGGTCGTTGCAGTATTGCTTGCTCTCTGTGTGCTCCTGTTTTTTGCGGCACTGGGGCTTGCCGTCATCCATGTCACCGGATTTCCCTTTTCAATTGACGTTGATTATCTTGACATTACCGGCACGAGCGGCCTGACGCGCTCCGAGATTTTTGAGAACTACGATGCGGTTATGGCCTATCTCTCGCCGTTGAGCAGCGCGGAATTCGCCCTGCCGTCCCTGGGCTGGACAGAGGTCTCCACAGGACACTTTGCGGATGTCAAGCGCGTGTTTAACGCCCTTTATCTGCTCGGGGCTGTTTCTGCGCTCTCCCTGCTCTTCCTGGCAAGGTGCAGGGCCGTGACGCGGGAAGTGCTTAGGCTCTCCGGCGGACTTACGCTGCTGGTGCCCGCTATCATTGGGGGCGCGGTGGCCGTGCAGTTTGACCGCGCGTTCGAGCTTTTTCACGCGGTCTTTTTTGCGGGGGACAGTTGGCTGCTCGATCCCCAAAAGGACGAAATAATCAATATTCTGCCGAGCACGTTTTTTCTGCACTGTGCGCTGTTTATCGCGGCCTTTTGGGTTATCGCCTCCGTGATTCAGTTTGCATACGCGCATTTCGGGAAAAACAAGTATTGAGCCGCCGTTGAGGCGCAAAATAGGGAAGTGGAAATCAACAGGAGGACTTGCGCTTGAAGAAGCAAGGCTTATGGATTTTGGCATTCGTGTTTTCACTAGGGGTTTTTGCAGGCTGCTCCCACGGAACGCCTGACGCGCCCTCTGAGCCGGCTGCTAGCGCCGAGGCCCGCCCGGAGCCTGTCGTGAAGACATTGATCGTGGTGGACGCAGACTATTACGCCGCTGCAACCAAGCTAACGCGAGGAGAGGTGGAGGAATACGCGAAAAAGGTCAGGCAGTTGTTTATTGACCATGCCTGGGCTGAACTGTCTGAAGAAATCTTCTTCCCGGTTACAATTGGCAACAAGACCTATTATAACAGCACCGAATTTGCGGAGACAAATTTCGAGAGCGAGCTTGCAGAGACTTTTTTCATCGGACTGGAAGCAGAGAGCTGTGAATACATGTGCTGCATTCCGGAAGGCATTATGCTTGGTATGGGCGAGGTCTGGATTGGCGAAATTCCCTCACAGGGGCTGAAAATCGTCGAAATCAACGGACTCGTTGAATAATCAGGCTTTTGAGATAAAAAAGTCTTGCATATCAAAGCCATTTATGCTATTATTATTTCGTCAGTGATGGCGGAAGGCAGCAGTGAGTGGGTTTTCTCCCACTCTTTTTGTTGAGTAAAAATTAATTGTAAGAATTTGGGAAATTGGGTGCTGTATGAGTAAGGTTGTCGACACAGTGGCGGCGTTTGCCCGCCCCATCGTTGAGGAAAACGGTTGTACGCTCTGGGACATTGAGTATCTCTCCGAGGGCGGGCAGTGGGTGCTTCGCATATATATTGACAAGGAGGGCGGCGTTTCGATTGACGACTGCGAAAAAATCAGCCGCGCTATCGACCCTATTCTGGATGAAAAGGATCCAATTCCGACTGCATATACCTTTGAGGTTTCCTCGGCAGGTCTGGAGCGCCCGCTTAAACAGCCCGCGCATTTTCTACGGTTTTTGGGTGAAAATGTCGAGGTAAAGCTCTATAAGCCCTTTGAGGGGGCAAAGAGCTACACGGGCACGCTTACAGCCTATGAAAACGGCGCCGTCACAATAGAGAGTGGCGGCAACACCCAAACCTTTACAAAGGAACAGCTCGCCGGTGTGCGTCTTAGGCTAATTTAGGAGGAAAGACACAATGAATGCTGAGTTTTTTGCGGCACTTGACGATATTGAGCGCGAAAAGGGAATCCCCAAGGCGTATATGTTTGAAAAAATCACGCAGGCGCTGCTCGCGGCCTACAAAAAGGATAACCCTGCCTGTGGTGATAATGTTGTTGTCAATATGGATGACGAGAAGAAGCGCATCGACATGTACCTTCACATGGAGGTCGTCGAAGAGATCGAGGACCCCGCGACCCAGATGCTGCTTGAAACGGCGCAGAACCATGCTAAGCGCGCAAAGGTTGGTGGCTTTATCGAGCTTCCGATCGAGACAAAGAAGTTTGGGCGCATTGCTGCGCAGGCGGCTAAGCAGGTTATTATTCAGGGCATAAGAGAGGCTGAGCGCGGCATTATTTTTGACGAGTTTAACTCCAAGGAGCAGGAAATCTTGACCGGAACCGTGTCCCGCATTGAGCCGCGCACCGGCAGCGTTTCCATCAAAATCAGCTCCAATGCGGAATATACCGAGGCCATGCTCTCGCCCAACGAGCAGATTAAGGGCGAGCGTCTGCTTGAAGGGCAGATGGTCAAGGTCTACGTGGTCGAAGTAAGAAAGTCAACGAGAGGGCCACAAGTGCTCATCTCACGTACCCATCC
>CAYRIA010000055.1:0-12519 GCA_964424175.1 uncultured Oscillospiraceae bacterium
AATAGCCTTCCTCAAATACTAACCTTATTATTGATTTGCGGAGTTAAAATCATCGAAATGTCCGTCCAGTCAATACGCGTAATCATGCAGGTAAAGGGGCAAAGGCTGGCATCTACGCTTTTGGCCTTTCTTGAATGTGTAATCTGGGGCCTTGTCACCTCCGCAGTCATAACGACGCTCGCGGAGAATATGTATTGGTTGTTTGCCTATTGTGTGGGCTTTGCTGCCGGAATCTATTTTGGCTCGATTCTGGAGGGCAAGCTGGCGCTTGGCGAAACCAATTTACAACTCATGGTTGATGAAGATGACGGGAACAAAATCATTGAGTATCTGATTAAGAACGGAAGAGGTTTCACCGCATTTGAGGGGTTTGGCTACGAAGGGAAGAAATTCAAAATTAACACGGTTATTCCCCGCAAAGCGGAAAAACGAATCGTTCAGGATATCCACAATATGGCCTCTCATGTTTTTGTTGTAAGTTCAGGCATCGGGGCTTTCTTCGGTGGATTTGGCGTGAGAGGTAATCGGAAATAATAATCGTTGTTGGTCAAGAACAAATTTCTCACGGAGTAATGAAAAAACGGATGAGGTCGGCAGCTTGCCATCTCATCCGTTTTTTCGCTTTGCTTGCCTATTTGCTAGGAACCAATTGAATAGCTACGCCGCTGATGCTTAGAGTCGTTCCTTCAGGCAGCTCAACATTCTTATACTCTTGCTGGTACATATCTGAGCCAATTTCCTTATTCTTTTCAGCGACACCCATCACCGCATTTAATCCTCCGCTGTAAAGGTTGTCTGAGGATACGTTACCGCCGCCCGACACAGCAATAACGTCATACGTTCCGGCAGAGAAATCCGTACCGGAAGTGAAATTACCGCTTCCTAGATTGATGATTTCGGTATTCGGCTGTTCACGTGTCTTCAGAGGCGCCCCGTCTGCGGCCTCTGAGCTGAGCTTAACCGTAACGCCGCTGATAGACAAGACGACACCATCCGACAAATCTATATTGAAGTATTTTTGCTCATATAGGTCAGTGCCAAACACTTTGTTTGCGTCTTCGGTCCCCATCATAGCATTGATTCCGCCGCTATATAGATTGCTGGACGATACATTTCCGCCTCCGGAAACGGCTTCAATATTATATTTCCCCGGCGGAAAGTCTATCCCCGACGTATAATATCCGTTGGATAATTCAAGATTCACTGAAATCGTCGAAGGAGTTTTCTCGGTTGGTACTGCTGTGGGCTCGCTAGCTACGTTAGTAGATGGTCCGGGCGCATTTGAAGTTCCAGCAGTATTTTTACCCTTGCCTCCAGAGCTTACGGCAATAATAATTAGGATAATCGCAAGTGCCCAAAACCACCACTTTTTATAGAGTGGTTTCTTTACTTTTTCAGGCCTATTCTCATTCATAAGGCACGCCCCCCTTTGTAATACCTATGATGTGCAGCAAAACGCATTTGAATGCACAGCAAGTATCACAACGCCAATACAAGTCTGCCTTGAAGCAGAAAGCATCGGCGCAGATAAGTGAACTACACCGATGCTTTTGTTTTTCCATTGCTGTAATTTGATCTTTCATGTGTGTTGGGCTAAGGTTTTTGTTTCTGCAATCATCTGAATGTATACCATCAGCTCCTTGCGAGAGGTAACGTTCAGCTTCATATAAATACGCCGGTTGTGCGTTTTAATTGTGTTAATGGAAAGGCAGAGAATTTCCGCAATTTCCCATGCCGTATGCCCCTGCACATACAAATCAAAAACTGCTTTCTCGGCCGCCGAAAGTGTTTGAATGTTCTTCACAAACTCGTGATACAGGGCGGAATACTCCTGAACCGGTGGTTCCCTCCTTTCCGGCAAGGCAGACACTTCGTCCTGTGCCGCAAGAAACTCAATCAGGTCATCGATTTCTGGAATTTTGGTTTTTGAGGCGGGGTTCGGCTGCTTTATATGCTCTAAGGCTTCCACAACCGGGCGGATATATTTTTGGCTGATAAACGCTGCAAGGCCAATGTTGAGCAGCATTAGGGCGAGAAGGGACAAGCCCAGATTGCGGTTTCTCATGGAAGTAAGCGCGTCGAGCTCCTGCGCAGGCATCATCAGCACCACAGCCCACTGTTCATCCGCATATTCGGAATCCGCCGGGTATAGGGTTACTGCCTGATGTAGTCCTGAATAAGTCTCCTTTTCGGCTTGCAGATACGTGTAAAAGGCGTTTGTATCGGACAAAATTCCCATCTCAGTGTGCTCCGGCGCCGAAGGGCCTGCAGAAAAGTCTCCAGTAAACAACGCACCGGATAGCCGCAACGTGTTTTCCTCCAGCGGCGAGAGCAGGCATATCAAATGGTTAAATCGCTCTGATCTTGGCGTATATGAGAGTTTGAAAAGCATTTCGCTCACCTCAAACCCGCACAGGCCGAACACCGTACCGTCCGAGGCAACTAGCGGCACGCTGCATAGCATCATTCGTTCGCTGCTGCCCGGCAGGCTCTTTCCCTCGCTCCAGCGGTAGAGGCGTGAAAGCGGACGAGTTTGTTCTTTTTTAACTGCCATCAATTCCGTGAGATCAGGCATTTCGCCCGCATCCAGCTCCATCTGCCACTGGGGAAGAATGCGAATATCGTTGTTCCTGGCAATCGCCATCGGGCCAAAACCAAGGCGCAGGTTTGACGGCATTCCGTTTATGATATTCGGCTCCATATTTTTCAGATATAAGCAGGCGCGAGATTCCTCCGCACCCGGAAGTGTGGGGTTGACCGTCGCATTCAAAAGAAGAAAGACGCCGCTTCCTCGAGATCTTTCCAGCGCGCCGGTGAGCCTTCCCAGCTCCTCGTCCAGCAGATGCTCCAGCAAGTCCGGTGTTTCTTGTAACGCTGCAGCTGAACCGCCATGTTCTTTCAGATTGCGCTCCACGCTTGCGGAGAGCCCTTCCGCTAACTCCACAGCCTGAACCGAAACGGCACCAAAGGCTTGATAGATGTCTCTGGCAATGTGTGTAAGCTCGCTTTCTATGACCGGCTTATGCTCAAGTTGTCCAGCTTTGAAGATGCCGGTGGAAAGCAAAACGAGAAAAACACCCAGCATAATTGTGTTGAGAAACAGAATCAAAAAAAGAAACAGGCGCAACCGCATGGACAGGCCGTCTTGGCTGCTGCGACGCAGAACTTTGCAGTACATATCTACAATCTTAACGGGACTCTGCTTTGACATCCGCCTGCCCCCTTTTTTCATGATTGCATCATTACAAACTTCTGGAATGCAGATCGCGTCGCATTCTCATAAGCATCATCAGGCTCCATGGTTTTCAAGTCTTCCAAGTATTGTTCGCGGCTCTGTTTTGCAATGTCAAGGAAGGCGGTTTCAAAGTTCTCGCTGATGTTGTTGTATCCATCGAACACCGGGGGTATGTAAAAATCATATTCCTTGTGAACGGTTATTGCAGTACGCAGAAGCTTTCGAATGTTGGGGTTTTTATTTCCGGCGATTTCTCTTTCCATATGGTCGGCAAAGGCCTTTCCGGTTACTGGAAGATAGCCGGTGGATGCGACAAAGCGCATATTCTGTTCCGGAGCAGTAAACCATTTGATGAAAAGTGCAGCTCCTTCTTCTTTTGCGGGCGTTGATTTTGCTGTCACCAGGCCGCTACCCCTCTGGATGGCAATTTTTTCGCCGCTCTCAAAGCTTGGATAGGGCAAAACGGCGTATTCCACCGCTTCCTTTGTGTTATCGGGATAGGTGATCTCCTCACCGTAAAAGAGAATCCCTGCAGTAGAGCCTGTAGAGCAAAGGATGTCTCCGGACTTGGAAAGGTCGGAGGAATAGCCGTCATAGACTGCATAGCCGCCCCGCACTGCCGGTTCAAAGACAGCGTTCCAGATTCTTTCGAATTCCGGGGTATTCAGCCGAAGCTGCTCTCCCTCGAAGAAAGAAGTCCCCATCTGTTCCATCCCTACCTGGGCCAGATTGAAAACCGTGTCAGCGGCATAAAAAGCTTTTCCATTGTTTGGAACATCCGGTGTTTGTTCATCTGTCCACTCATAATACCGCATGGCGGCTGCGGCAATTCCCTCAAAGGTAGATAGGCTGTCGGCTGTGACCCCTGTAGCAGATGAAAAACGCTCAAAAAGGGTCTGATTTAGAAAAAGCACCTCGGTTGATTTAGCAAAGGGAAACACATAGAGCTCTCCGTCGGGCAGCCGACCCTCTTCCACAAAGCGGGGTAGATATTCTGCAAGCTCCGCCTCGGTAAACTGCTCACTAATAGGAGAAAGTAGTTCTTTTTCCGCAAGCAGCGCGGCCGTGGCCGGATAGCAGGTGGTAATGTCGGGCATTTCCGGTGCGCCGGGGTCGCCCGCCGCAATCATAGTAAGCTTCTCCTGAAGGGCAGCCGAACCGGAAATCGAGGTGACGCTTATGATTATTCCTTTTTCCTTGCCTACAGTGGCGTTGAACTCCTCAATTAGTTCATCCATTGTAGCCTGCATTTGTCCGCCAAAATTATGCCACAGCTTAAGCGTTACGGGATTTTTTGGATTTAGTTTGCTGGATTGGCCACAGGCACACAGGAGGAGGGACAACAGCAGCGCCATTAAGACGATGTAGTTCTTTTTCATAGGAACATTTATTCCTTTCCGCGAGCTTGTTGTATGGAGTTGCGCTTGGGGCAGTCTTTCGGCACTTGGCAAGCCGTTTTCCGGCGGCTGAGATAAGTATATCGCTCACAGGCGAGCAATCACCCCAATAATCACCCCGATTAAGGCTTGACAATCACCCCAAAGATGATTACAGACGCTTGTTTCCTCAATATAATAAAACATAAGAACGGCATTATCTACATTTTACCAAGGGCGAACAGCTAAATCAAGTGCTTTACCCTTTTCGTCTCTGTCTATGCACCTCCGTTTTCATATGGCCTGCGAGGCATAAGGTTGTCCGAATGTGAGGGCTAAAATTATGAAGATTGAAACAGTTCCCCAATTTACACCAAAATGCCGAACCGTCCGTAACGAAGGCGGCTTTTGCCTGACCTTCTTTTGCGAGCTCTGCGGCAATGGTTATACCACGCCGCAGCTCAACTGCAAGACTCTGAAGGAGGCTCTGCGTTTGGGCGAGCGGGATGCGCGACTTCACTTCAACCGCTGCAGCTGTTGTTATCGCTGGGTGTGCGACGAACATTTTAACGAAAACCGAATGATGTGTACCGATTGTATGCCCTGCATCTGCGTCCGGTGCAGAGCGGCGGTGCCTAAGGGCGCGCAATACTGTGCCATGTGCGGTGCGCCGCAATTTGAAGCATATACAGAAAGGATGGATGGGGATGAGTGATTTGTTCGGAGGCTTTGGGGGCCTGCTCAAGGGTCTCTCCGGATTCATGCCACAAGATAATCCGGATATGAAGCTCTTTACCGCACAGTCGGAGCTGGGTGAATTTGAAAAGCAAGAGCTTGAGCTTTATGCGCAGATCGGAAAGCAGGCTTTGATGCGGGGCAGCGGTCAGTTTCCGGAGCTGGAGAGCCGGCTGGCTCTGGTGCAGGAGAATCTTTCCGCCGCAAAGGCAAAGCTGCAAAGTGCCCAAACAGAAAAGGAGGCAGCAGAATCGGCGGCACGGGCAGAGACGGACAGACTAACCTGTTCCTCCTGCGGTCATGTAAATCCGGATGGCGTTAAGTTCTGCCAGGAATGCGGTTCAAAGCTGGGCGCTTCAAAGTGCTCGGCATGCGGTGCGCCGCTAGCCCCCGGCATACGTTTTTGCGGCGAGTGTGGCGCAAGACAGGAGGGCTAATATGGCCTTCTATAAGCAGCCCTGCATCCACTGTGGGTCATACATCGAGCGAGACTCGCACTTTTGCCCCTCCTGCCGGAGCGGAAGCCCTTTTGGCTATCTTTGTCCTGCCTGCCTGCGCCCCATCGACAAAGGCCAGCCCGTTTGCTCCGGATGCGGGAGAGCGCTTACGATCTCCTGTCCCAGCTGCGGAAAACCGACCTTTGTGCAGGATGCTTGTGAAGCCTGTGGTGTAACGCTTATGGTGCGCTGTCAGAACTCCCGCTGCGGTACCCTGCAATTTTTTG
Organism: uncultured Oscillospiraceae bacterium; assembly: GCA_964424175.1. Classification (GTDB taxonomy): domain Bacteria; phylum Bacillota; class Clostridia; order Oscillospirales; family Oscillospiraceae; genus UBA2658. Next base: position 6,071 of record CAYRIA010000055.1, read on the forward strand.
ATAACGCAAAGTGCACCGCCTGCGGCAAGAAAATGAAGGCAATTAAAGTGAGGTAAACTGTATGCTGCAATCTTTCACCAGGAATTATGAGGACAATTCCACAGATGCCGGTTTCCAATTCACCTTCTACTGCGATCTTTGCGAGGATGGGTACAAAAGCAGCTTTATCGAATCGGAAACCTATAAAAGGGGTCGCGGACTAAGGGGACTGGCCCAAGGAGCAGGTGTGCTGGGCAGTCTGCTCGGCGGGCGTTTGGGTAATCTCGGATACTCCTTGGAGCGAGGCGGGAGCATCCTCTCCGACCGCTTTGAGGGCATGAGCCCGGAGTGGCAAAAGGAACACGAAACGGCCTTTGAGCGGTCAAAAAACGAAGCGCAGCAGCATTTTCATCGCTGTCACAGCTGCCGCAAATGGGTGTGTGATTCCTGCTTCAACGAAGACGAGGGCTTGTGCACCGAATGTGCGCCACGGCAGGAAGTCTCGGTAGCAAAAGCCCGTGCCGATGCCATGCGGCGCAATATCGAGGAGGCCGCTGAGAGTACCACCGTCTGGAAAGGGCGGCTGGAAAGCAAGACAACAATCTGCCCCGTCTGCTCTAAGCCTGCCGGAACGGGTAAGTTCTGTAACAACTGCGGGGCGTCCCTGGCGCTTGCTATCTGCCCTAGCTGTAAAAAAGAAAATGCGCAGGGCGTACGCTTTTGCAGTCACTGCGGCGCTTCCATGACTGCGCCGGCCGCGGCAAAGTGTTCGTCCTGCGGCAGAGAGAATCCCCCGGGCACAAAGTTTTGTGGCGACTGCGGAGCAAAGCTGTGATTAGCGGCAGCGGCGGGGGATGAGCAGCTAAGGCAGCCCCGTCCGATCCTAAGAAAATTCCGCTTTATTGAAAAGCGGCTAAAAAAAGATGAGGAAAATATTGGGAGGTTTATTATGAATTGTCACAATTGCGGAAAAGAAATCGCCGGTACTATGAGGTTTTGCGATGGTTGTGGTGCACCCCTTGCCTTCGACCAGACAAATACCGCGCAGAGAACAACTGTTGCAAGTGAAGCCAAGGAAAACAAGGTCATTTTTATTCTGGCATATTTAGGCATCCTGTTCTTTCTTCCACTGGTTTCCTGTCCTGATTCAAAAATCGGTCGCTTCCATGCGAATCAAGGTCTTGTTCTCCTGCTAGCATCCATTGCGGGGCAAATCGTCATCAGCATTCTATCTGCCATTATTTTGGCAATTTCTTGGAGATTATGGGCAATTGTTTCCCTTCTGTCCTGGGCATGGGCTCTTGCTATACTCGCACTTGTGATTATCGGCATGATCAATGCCAACAAGGGTCTGGAAAAGCCCCTCCCTGTTATCGGCGGCATTAGAATCATCAAGTGACTTTCCCCCGGATTGAAACCCGAAGATTTCCGGCTCATTTTTATAATAAAAGATAAGGAAGTGACGCCATTGAAGAAGCTACTGGTTTGGATTCTCCTGTCTGCTCTGCTCCTGTCTCTTGCAGGCTGCAACGAGCCGACGGCACCGGCTGAAATTACGCCCACCCCCACGTCGTCTGTCGCTCCGGAGACTCCCGAGGCAGAAGTGGAGGCGAACTGGACGCTGTATGTCGACCAAACCATCACGGTCGAATCGGAGGGACTGCCTGTTGACTATACGCTAATCCTATCCGCTAAGAAGAGTGGCGGGACCGATATTTACGGCAAATATGAGGGCTCAGCCTATGTCCGCACTCAGTTGGATGCGTCCGTTTTATCCAATGAGGCGTTTGCCGTCAGCGGCGGCTTTAATATTGAATGTAGCTCCGATTCCATTGCGTTTGAGATCCTTCCATATGATGCGGATAGCTTTTTTACCCTAATGCCCGACGAAAGTGCCGATGTCACAACCCTTGCCCCTCTGGCGGAGTTTAACGGCATGGCACTGCTCTCCGCCGATATGCAAGGCAGTGGTGTGATTAACCCGCAAATCCAGGGCGATAACGTGCAGGGGGGATACGACAACTCTCAATCGGGTGCCGTGACCATGTCCATGCGAATTGGCGTAAGTAATGCAGATGTCTATGTTGAGGTTCCCTCTCTGAAGATCGGGCAGATGTTTAAAGGGATGATGACCGGCTCCCCCATGTAGGGACAGGAACTTTTGGAGCAACCCACGAATCTGAACCAAGTCCAACGCGGATAGACCACCGGAGCGGAGAAAAAATCACCTTAAATGAACGAAACTGCAGGCAAACAGTCCGGAACGGAAGTGACCGGCTTCGCTACAACAAGATATGAATAACAAGTTGAGGAGATTTTTATGATAAAACGCACTTTTGTCGGACTATTTATTGCGGCTTTGCTTCTGATAAGCATCCCGCAAGCTGCTTACGCTGCACCGATGGATACGCGCACACTGGCAACAATCAACAAGCCTGGCGTAGTTCTTGTGCAGACGACATGGACCGCCGATGTCACATGGTATGAGTTTGCCATAGACGAAAGCTTTTCATATGATCTTGAGATGGAATTGACACGAATGGTAGAAGCCGGGGAGATCGGCAGTACTGATCAGGAACTCTATCAGGCCATGGTGGGATTAATGATCTCCTACATGGAATACTATGCTTATTCCACCGGGAATACTGAAACCGAGCAAATGAGCAGCGCCGCTGTGGGCACAGGCTTTATTGTCACACCCGATGGTTACATGGTCACAAACGCCCATGTCGTACATACGGACGAAGAGGAGCTTACTCTTCAGTTTGCGATGAGCTCTCTGGAACAATACGCCGTGGAGGCAGCAGATTCTTTCATGGAGGACTTGCGGCGTGAAGGATATCAAATGTCACAGGAGGAGTGGGATGGCATTGCAAACGCCTGGTATCGCCTGTTGGCGCAAAGTATGGAAATTAACAATCTGCAGACCTCCTATCAGTGCTTCATTGGGAACGTAACCCCTGGAAGCGATGTTACTGCAACAGGCAAAGGTCTTGACCTTCGCAAAATGGGAGAGCCTATCCCCGGCAAAGATATTGCCATCTTAAAAATGGAAGGAACAAATCTTCCAACCGTGAAATTAGGGGATGATGCCTCGCTGCGTACGGGTGACAGGGTATACGCAATGGGCTATCCCGCCGTGGCAACGCTTTCAGATGCGCTAAATGTCGCACAAGCCATACAGGAACCGACAATGACCCAAGGTATTGTCAGTGCAAAAAAGGAAATGGCTGGTGGCTGGAGCATCATCCAAACCGATGCTGCAATCCATGGCGGCAACTCTGGCGGCCCACTTTTTAACGAGGCGGGTGAGGTCATCGGAATCAACACCTTCGGTATGCTCGAAGAGTCCGGTGCATCAGCCGCAGGCATGAATTTTGCCATTCCCATCAGCATCGCCAAACAGTTTTTGAACGAAATCAATGTCGAGCCGGCAGAAAGCGAATTTTCCGCAGATTTTAATGAAGCGCTCGAAGCCTATAACGGCGGCGATTATCGTAAAGCTCTTGACTTGTTGCGGGGGATCAATGAAACGAATCCCGGCTTCCCCGTCGTTCAGGAATTACTGGCCGATGCACGTCAGGCAGCGGATGCGAATCCGAGCGCTGGCAGCGCTTTTTCCGGCGGTAAGATCCTTGGATTGCCCTCAATCTTGGTAATTGCTTTGATTCTAATTGTGCTTGTCGTTGTGCTGGTTGCCGTTCTTTCCGCCAGAAAGAAAAAAGCGCCCCCAGCTATGCCGATGGCACAGGCCTATCCACAGATGCAAATGCCCATCGCGAGACCCATGCCGCCTGTCGCCCCAAGCCCGCAGACAAACGCCTTGCACTGCACCAAATGTGGAGCAGAGCTTTCCGCCGGTGCCAAATTCTGCAAAACCTGTGGGGAGGTAGCTCCGCAAGCCCCTTCCAATTGCCCGAGATGTAATGCGCCCCTCACCCCCGGCTCTCAATTCTGCATAGAATGCGGGGAGAAGGTTTCCGCAGCGACGGTTCAAGCGCAGCTATGAAGGGCGAAATGATCCGTTTATAGTGTAGGCTATCCTAAAAGGCTCGGAAGCTGGGCGATGCAAACCTGCTTCCGAGCTTTTTGCATGGTCATATGACCAACGGCGGCAAAAACAAACAGCAATATACGGTCGTTGAAACAAGGCTGTGTTCAGGCGGACATGCGTCGCTTTATAACGCATCGTCGCAGGAACGTGAAATCCAACTATTTTTTATTTTCGGTTGATTGGCAGCGGAGAACATGTTAATGTATTCAGGAGCTAAGCCAATTTTCGACACGTAAGCCGCCATCGCCCAAAGAGATGGCTGGTTGGACATAGATAGATCGTATTTTGCAATTGAAAGGACGAATACCATGTATAACAATATACTTGACGCAATCGGCCATACACCGCTGGTGCGGATCAATAAGCTAAATCCAAATTCAAATGTCCAGCTGTATGCAAAACTGGAAGGCTTCAATCCGACCGGAAGCATTAAGGACCGAATTGCATTAAAAATGATCGAGCAGGCAGAGGACTGCGGAATCCTGACCCATGACAAGACCATCATTGAGCCGACATCCGGCAACACGGGAATCGGTCTTGCCATGATCGGCACCGTGAAGGGCTATCGGGTTGAAATTGTTATGAGCGAAGCAGTTTCCATTGAACGGAGAAAAATGATCGAAGCCTTTGGGGCAAAGATCATCCTAACAGACCCAAAACTTGGAACGGACGGTGCAATCAGGAAGGCCCACGAGCTTTGCGATGCTTCCCCGGAAAAATATTTCATGCCCAACCAGTTTTCAAATGAATACAACAAGTTGGCCCATTACTATACCACAGCAAACGAAATATGGGAGGACACACAGGGACAGGTCACGCATTTCGTGTCCGCTCTCGGAACCTCCGGAACCATCATGGGCGTTGGAATGGGCTTAAAAAGCAAAAACCCCGCTATCAAAATTATTGAAGCTCAGCCGGTGCGTAACCATTATATCCAGGGGCTTAAAAACATGCAGGAAGCCATAGTCCCCCAGATTTATGACCCCTCTAAAATTGACCGTTCGGTAATGATTGAATCGGAAGCCGCCTTTGAAATGGCCAGGCAGATCGTGCTCCAGGAAGGAATTTTTGTTGGAATGAGCAGCGGCGCCGCAATGCTTGCCGCGCTCGAATGCATTAAGGACATGGATCAGGGCTTCATGGTTGTGCTTCTGGCAGATCGAGGAGAAAAGTATCTGAGCACCGATTTATTCAATTACACGCCAAGATAGCGCCTGAAAAGTCTCCTTTTCGTCCTTTTTGACCGCGTTTGTCAAAAAGTTTCTCTTACATTCGCCTCTAAAATATGTTACAATACTATTACAACGTGTAGTTCTGACGAACGTAAGTCCTGTTGTCAGAACTACACGTCTTGTTTAACAAAAAGCCGCTGATAGGATAACTGTCTCCGCCCGAGGCGCAAATGCGGATTCATTCTATTCTTGCCGGCACGCCGGAGCAGCTAACAAGCTGCTCCGCGAGCTATTTCGGAAAAATCATTAGAAGATGCTTCTTCGGAGAAGAATCCAGGAGGTAACAGCAATGTATCATATTGGAGATCTCATTCTTTATGGAGGCACAGGGGTCTGTAAAGTTGTTGATATCAAAGCGCTCGATGGTCCCGGCACAGAAAATCAGCAGCCTTTTTATGTCCTGGAGCCCTTGTACCAAAAGCTTACGCTCTTTGCACCGGTCGGCACAACAAAAGTTTATATGAGGCCGATTATCTCAAAAAATGAAGCCGAACGGCTGATTGACATGATACCGACGATACGCGCGGAGGCTTTCCATAGCCGCATTTTGCGCGAACTCACCGAGCGTTATGAAGCATCGCTGAATACGCACGACTGTGCTGAGCTGATCGAGCTCTCCATGTCCCTCTATGCGAAGAAGCAGTCTGTCGAGCAGGAAAAGCGCAAATTTGGAGCCGTGGACGAACGGTTTATGAAGCGGGCGGAGGATCTCCTTTTTGGAGAGCTTGCCGCCGCACTCGACATCCCAAAGGAAAGTGTACCTGCTTACATCTCCCAGCGTATCGGAGAGGAACGGAGGCCCGAGCAATGAACCTGATAAATGAAAAGGTCCACCATCACCAGTTTGGAGAAGGCATCGTCACCAGCCAGGTCACGGATACGATTACAATACAATTTTCAGAAGAATATGGATGCCGCGTTGCGCATGTTGCGCGAGCGGATAGGTGCTGAGCGCAGACAACGCGAAGAGGAAAGTGCACAGCGCCTAGAAGAAGAGCGCCTCGCACTGGCTGCTGCCAAAAAACGCACTTCTGCAAAAAAGAAGGCTCTGGCTAAGACCAAAGCACTGCCGGAGAGCGACGCCCTAGCCGTAGAGGCTGACGCATAAGGAGCTGTGATCATTTCTCTCCTTTTCGAGTCCGGGGGTTGTGTCGGACAGGACATAAAACCAGCCGATATACTAA
>CAYRIA010000056.1:0-9589 GCA_964424175.1 uncultured Oscillospiraceae bacterium
ATGCTCTTCCCCTTGAACTTTTGCGTCTTTCCCCCTCCGCCGTCAACAAGCAGCCATGGCGCGTCGTTCGCGATACAGAGGCTTACCATTTTTATCTGGCGCATACGCGCGGCGCGGACAAGGGCATGGGCCTTGACTTCCAGCGAGTGGATATGGGCATTGCCGCCTGCCATTTCCATCTGGCGGCAGTTGAAAAGGGTCTTTCCGGCCACTTTGAAGTGGGCCCGGCACCCGCACTGCGCGTGCCAGAAAAAACGGATTACGTTTTCTCCTGGGTTGTCGGCTAGGCAATCGCCAGGCAGCACAAGCTTTTCTGTCTGCATACTTGACAAAAATGTTTACCGCATTTAAAATGGTAAAAAATACATCAAAAGGCGGTGCTCTAATGCTAAAAGAGTTTAAGGAATTCGCTTTTAAGGGCAATGTGATTGATCTTGCAGTCGGCGTCATCATCGGCGGTGCTTTTGGAAAAATCGTCAGCTCTTTGGTTGCGGATATCCTGATGCCATTAATTGGCATCCTCATGGGTGGGCTGAGCTTTTCTGACCTCAGTATCGTGGTTGGAACAGCCACACTCCAGTATGGCCTTTTCATCCAGACGATTATGGACTTCCTGATTGTTGCCCTCTCAATCTTTTTCTTCGTCAAGCTCCTGAACGTGAGCAAGAAGAAAAAAGAGGCTGAGGCTGCTCCCCCGCCCGCGCCAAGCAAGGAGGAACTTCTACTCATGGAAATCCGCGATCTCCTCAAAGCACAGCAGGACTAAAAACGCAAAAAAGAACCCGTATCGGGTTCTTTTTTTATCCTTATTGCCTAGAATCACAGTACCTTGCTGAGAAAATCGATGGTGCGCGCCTCCTTGGGATGGCTGAGCAGTTCCTCCGGCGTGCCCTCCTCGATGATATAGCCGTTATCCATAAAGAGGATCCTGTCTCCAACCTCACGGGCAAATCCCATCTCATGGGTCACAACGACCATCGTCATGCCCATACGTACCAGATCCTTCATTACGCCCAACACCTCGCCAACCATTTCGGGGTCGAGGGCGCTGGTGGGCTCGTCAAAGAGCATCACGTCCGGGTTCATAGCCAGCGAGCGAGCAATCGCAACGCGCTGCTTCTGTCCGCCGGAGAGCTGGGCCGGATAGACGCACGCCTTATCGGACAAGCCGACCTGCCTGAGCAGGGCATCGGCCTTTTTCCCAGCCTCCTCGCGGCTCATGGTTTTAAGTGTCAGCGGGGCTAGCATGATGTTTTCTTTGACCGTCTTGTGCGGGAAAAGGTTAAAATGCTGGAAAACCATACCGATGTTCCGACGCACTTTGTTGAGATCTGTCTTCTTATCCGTCAGGTTGTAGCCGTCGACAATGATCGTACCGCCATTGATTTCCTCCAAATGATTCAGACAGCGCAGGAAAGTCGACTTTCCCGAGCCGGATGGGCCAATAACGACAACAACCTCGCCCTCCTCGACTTCGGTGCTGATGTCTCTTATAACCTCAAGCTTGCCGAAGGACTTTTTTAGGTTCTGGACGATGATTTTACTTGCCATAGGTCGTCCTCCTCTCAATCATCCGTGCTATTGCGGAAAGCACCGTCACGATCACCCAATAATAAAGGCCGACGATGGCGTACATCTTAAACGCCTCCATATTGTTTGCGACGATGATCTTGGTATTTTGCGTCAGCTCGCGCAGGCCGATAACTGAAAGCAGCGAGGTGTCCTTGAGCGTAATAATGAACTGGTTTATGATCGACGGAAGCATAAGCCGAAAGGCCTGAGGCAAGATGATCTTGACAAGTGCCTGCCCGTAGGACAGGCCCAGGCTGCGCGCCGCTTCAAGCTGGCCTTTGTCGACGGCCTCGATACCGCCACGAATCAGCTCCGTCATATACGCGCCTGCGTTTAGGGACATGATGATGATGCCCGCGGGGACAAGCGTCCAGGTGAAGCCAAGCGCCATCGGAACGCCAAAATAGATAAACAGGATCTGCACAATCAGAGGTGTTCCGCGGATGATGCTAATATAGACGTTGGCCGCTCCCTGCAGGAATCGGGACTTTGAGAGTTTAAACAGGCAAAATACCACGCCAAGAATCGTCGCCAGCGCAAGCGAGATGAGCGTGACTTGCACTGTCATGCCCAGCGCTTTCACAAAAGACGGGAGATACTTCATAAACAGCGCAGTAAAGCTCTCAATACCGCCCCAGAAGCCCGTGAGGCCACTAATTAAATCATTGAAAAATTCCATGGGCAAATCCTATCCGTTTCGGATTTATTCTGGAACAATCATACTGGCAGCAATATGCTTGTTTCAGAATAAATCGGTATTGTTGTCACAACAGAATAAAGCACAGGGGGTGACCGGAGGAAACCCTTCGGTCACCCGCTGAGACCGCCGAACGGCGGATGACGGCTTATTTTTCGCCGAAATATGTATTGAGTATCTCGTCGTACTTGCCGCTGTCCTTCATACGCTTAAGGCCTTCGTCGAAGGCCGCAAGAAGCTCAGCATTTGTGCCCTTCATGACTGCGAATCCATAGGGGGTGGAGGCCTCAGACTCGCCAATGACTTTGCACTTGACGTTTCCACGGGCAATTTCGTACTGGATGACCGGATAATCCTCGAAGCAGGCCATAGCCTGGCCGGACTCGACATATGTATACATGACGGAGGACTCCTCCACATAAATCAGTTCCAGCGCGTACTCTTCAGCAATGGACTCCGCATACTGTGCACCGGTGGTGCCGGTCTTTGCTACGACGGTCTGTCCTCTGAGATCCTCAAGGGAGGCAAAAGCGGAATCTGCCTTGACCGCGACGCCGGTAGTACTATTGTAGTACGGTTCGGAGAAGTCGTACTTCAGCTCGCGTTCGGGCTTAATGGACATACCGGCGATTACGCCGTCAACCTGTCCGGCTTCCAGCGCGGTGACGGAGGCGTTGAAACCCAGAACCTGCCACTCGACCTTAAAGCCCATCTCCTCGGCAATCGCTTCCATTAGCTGAATATCGATGCCTGTGTGTTTGCCGTTGTCGTCCTCAAACTCGAAGGGCGCAAAGGTTGTGTCCGTTCCGATCACATAGGTTTCGTCGGATTTTTTTGTGCCGCAGCCAGCAAGAAGGGCCAAGCAGAGCACAAGCGCAAGAGTCAATGCCAAATACTTTTTCATGTCTTTCCTCCATAGTCATTAAATACAAAACACATTGGCCGCACGGAGCATGCAAGAAACATAACGGCCAGCCTGTATTTTTTGTGCAAACGCCCGGATTTGCTCTGGGCTGCAAGGCCGCTTGCATTATGCCCTTTGTCGGCTCAGCCGCCAATTTGGCCTCCGCTTGCAGTATGCCAGAAGATCCCTTGCAATTTTGGGTTTATAACACGGGTATTATATCAAATACTTCCTACTGTGTGCAAGGGCTATTTACAATATAAGTCTATTGTTCGACAGCTGTACGGCATTTTCACCAATCCTGTACGGAATGCCCTGCTTGCGTTTCACGTCCAAAAGGGGTATAGTATCCGAAGTGTACACTATGAAAACGCAGTTTGCAGATGCGGTGTGTCGTAAATTCAGATAACAGGAGGCTGAAGAAATGGTAGACATCGAAGCAACCCTCAAAAACCTCAAATCCCGCGGCTTTGACCCGCACTATTTCCAGACTGGTACGGAGGCTGTTGAGCACCTTGCTGCGCAGCTCAAGGGCAGGACGATCGGCTTCGGCGGCAGCGTAACGCTGGAGTCACTCGGCCTCTTCGACAGGCTATGTGAAAACAACGAAGTGTTCTGGCACTGGTTCCAGAACTCAGACGGCGTACGGGAGAAGGCCGTCTGCGCAGAAGTTTACATAACCAGCGCGAACGGCCTTGCGCAAACGGGTGAAATTCTCAATATTGACGGCAGCGGAAACAGAGTTTCCGCCACACTTTATGGCAAGAAGGAAGTTTACATAATTATCGGAAAGAACAAACTTGCAGAGGATTTTGATGCGGCGCTCTGGCGTGCGCGCAACATTGCCGCTCCGCTCAATGCACGTCGTTTGGGGAAAAACACCCCCTGTGCCAAGGGCGATTTGAAGTGCCACGACTGCAGGAGTGCTGAACGCATCTGCCGCGGCCTTGTAGTTCTCTGGGAAAAGATGAGCGGGATGGAGAAAGTTGAAGTGCTTATCATCGACGAAGAACTTGGCTATTGAGCCGCGAAACGGCAGCGCGCCGCTGGGAATCCGGCGGCGCGCAATTTTTGCTGGGTTATTTATTTTCTAAGAATTTCTCTTTATATGTATCGATGGACTTGCGAATGGCTGCGATTGCGTCCTCGCGGTTCCTGACCTCGTCAACGCTGGTCTGCTTGCCCTCAAGCATCTTATAGACGGAGAAAAAATGCCGGATCTCCTCAAAGATATGCTTTGGCAGGTCTTTGATGTCCTTGTAGCCGTTAAAGGTGGGATCGGCAAAGGGAATAGCAATAATCTTCTCGTCGTTGCGGCCGTTATCAAGCATGGTAATCATGCCAATTGGGTAACACCTAACCGTGGCCAGCGGGTCGATGCCCTCGCTACAGAAGACGAGCACATCCAGCGGGTCGTCGTCGTCCGCGTAGGTACGTGGAATGAAACCGTAGTTCGAGGGGTAATGCGTTGAGGTATAGAGGACGCGGTCTAGGATCAGCATACCCGTTTGCTTATCCAACTCGTATTTCTTTTTACTGCCCTTTTCGATTTCAATTACGGCAATAAAATCCTCAGGGGTAATTCTTTCCGGATCCATGTCATGCCAGATGTTGCTCATACTGACTGTTCCTTTCGCATTATTGAAGTCGCAAAACAAGCAAAAGGACTGATTGTTTTGCATATCAATCGCTCTGCCATAGGTTAGGCGATTTGCGCATCCGGACAGCGCTGTCTTTCACGCTGTCTCCGTTCGCTTAGGTATTTCCAATCACGATGCTCTCAATAATGTCCGCGACGTTCTCACAGGTGTCACAGCATTTTTCAAAGAAATCGTAGATTTCCCGCCATGCGATAATCTCCAAAGGATCCTTCGAGCTGGTATGCAAATTCCGCATGCAACGGACGTACAGGTCATCCCCAAGTTCCTCGAGACGGTTGATCTCAATGATATACTCATTGAGCTTTTTAGGCTTTTTGAAGTTATGGAATTCCTCGAGCATCAACTTCATGGCGTTGCAACAGTCGATGACAATGTCGATGAATTCAAGGCTGTCCGGGCGGATGCTGGTGACGTTGTTGATATAGATGCGGATCAGGATATCTTCGATGGAGTCCGTCACATCATCGATATACTGGCTAAGCTTGAGTATATCCTCACGCTCAATGGGGGTGATGAAGGCGCGTACAATGACATTCGTCATCTCGTGCCGCTTGCTGTCACCTTTGTGCTCGATCTCATGCAGCAAAACCCTGTTCTTTTCCAGCGTATCCGCGCTGAAATCGCTGAGAATCGCTTTGAGCGTACAGGCAGCCTCACAGGAAACCTGTGCGCTTTCCACAAAATTGTTGAAATAGAAGCTGTCCTTCTTTGCCATAATTTATCCCTTTCTAATCTAGCCTGACCACTCTCCTAAGAATCTACCGATGTGGGAGCGGTTTAGCCCAGGCTTTCGTTCATTCCTTGGCGGCGACGGCAGGCGGCTTATCGTATAATGACCGCAAACAGCTTGACCATCAAATAACCGATTAGTCCGCAGCCTGGGAAAGTCAGCACCCAAGTGAGCACCATGTCCTTGACAACACCAAAATTGACGGCCGACAGGCGCTTGGTCGCGCCAACGCCCATAATGGCAGTCGTTTTCATATGGGTTGTGCTGACTGGAATTCCGAGTAATGAGGACAACAGCAGACAGGAAGCAGCCGCAAGATCTGCGGAAAAGCCCTGGTAGGAATCGAGTTTGACCATGTCCATTCCGACTGCCTTTATGATCTTATACCCGCCAATGGAGGTGCCAACGGCCATCACGACCGAACAGAGGACCATCATCCAGAGCGGCGGAATAACGCTGCCCGCCGTATCACTGCCGTTAACAAGAAAGACGCCGAGGATTAGAACGCCCATGAATTTCTGCCCGTCCTGCGCGCCGTGCATGAAGGCCATCGCGCCGCCGCCGAAAATTTGTGCACCTCGGAAAAAGCCTGAGGTCTTCCGGCGGTCAAAATCCCGAAAGAGATTGGCCATTAGCTTTGTGATGAGAAAGCCGGAGCCAAAACCGAGGAAGGTGGAGAGCACCAGACCGTAAAGCACCTTGACCCATTCCGCCCCGTTGATGCCGCTGAATCCGCCCTGCAATGCAATCGCAGCGCCGGAAAGACCGGCGATCAGCGCATGGCTCTCACTGGTCGGAATGCCGAAATACCAGGCTGTGACCGCCCAGACAATAATCGCAAACAGCGCAGCGCACAGTGCCAGCGTCGCGTCACCGGGATGCCCCTCAAAGTTGACCATGTTTTTAATGGTCATGGCGACTGTCGCATTGATCAGCGTCATAAAAAGCACGCCGAGGAAATTGAAAACAGCTGCCATTAGCACCGCTGAGCGCGCCGACATCGCGCGAGTTGCAACACAGGTCGCAATCGCATTCGGCGCGTCTGTCCAGCCGTTGACAAAAATTACGCCCAGAGTCAGCAACACCGTTATCAGCAAAATCGGGTTTGCGAGCACCTGACTGATGAACCACTCAAGCTGAAATTCTAAAATTATGACCACATCCCTGAATCAATGTTCTGTATGAAACTATCTCCCGCAGAAGTTACTGCGTGAAAAAACCGCGCATTCGGCGGCAGCTACTAAATTATAAGCGATCCCTCTGCAGCCGGGCAATACACGGATTCCACGAAATTCGCCCGCAAAAGCGGGAAAAAATCACGAGCATGTGAAACAAATCCCTGTTTTTGCTTGGGAAGCTGCCTTTTTAGACTCTCACTCTTCCCCATCACCCTTTCTCCGAGGATCAATAAAGCGCCTTTTGAGAAAATACAGGCCACCGAGAACAACTGCCACGGCCAGCACCGCAATCACGATCGTAGAAAAAAGGTCTAGGTATTCCAAACTCTTTTCCCATGCGCCTCCTGCCAACACGCCGATCAGCACCAAAAGCGTGTTCCAGACAGCGGTACCCAGCACGGTCAGCGCAAAGAAGGGTAAAAGCCGCATCTTTGCCATCCCCGCGGGAATGGAGATAAGGCTCCGCATCACTGGCACGCAGCGACAAAGGAGGACGGCCTTTTTTTCGTATTTTTTGAACCAGGACTCAGACCTTGTCACATCGTCCGGCCTGAGATGGATAGCTTGACCCAAGCGGCCGGAGACCAGCCGCTTGATGCGCTCTCTGTCCAGTAACCTACCGATCAGATACAGCACAGCTGCGCCAAAGGTCGCGCCGAGGGTCGCCGAAAGAATGACGAAGGGAATGCTCATTTCGGACTGCGTCGTCAGAAAGCCACCGAACACCAAAACGACCTCGGACGGAATCGGCGGGAACATATTTTCGATAAAGATTAACAGAAAAACGCCAAGGTATCCGTAGTCGTTGATGAACGCCAGCATCGTGCTTTGCATAGGGGAGCGGACTCCTTTACAGGTCTTGTCGAAACGACCGCGCAACTTAATTCATTATTCTTAAAGTTATCTTACCACACAAACCCTCAAAAGGATACGAAAAAACAAAATTTCTATGCACGTTTTATTTGATCTTTTCGTGGCTAGCGCTAACATCGCCTGCATGAATCAACACGCAGCTTTTCCTTAAGGCACCGCAAAGAGCAAGAGCAATTGAAAAGAAAGAAACCGCCCGGAGGCGGTTTCTTTGCGTTTAATTCTGTCAGTGATTGAAGAAGCGGGAGAGAAATTCCTGCGTCTCCTGCTTTTCGGGCTTGCAGAAAATCTGCTCCGGTGAGCCTTCCTCGCAGATAATGCCGTCCTTCATAAAAACAGTGCGGCTGGAAACATCCCGCGCAAAGGCCATTTCATGGGTCACGACCAGCATGGTCAAACCCTCTCGGACTAGGGTTTTCATCACATCCAGTACCTCGCCGACCATCTGGGGGTCGAGGGCGCTAGTCGGCTCATCGAACAGCAGTGCCTCCGGTTCCATTGCCAGTGCTCGCGCGATGGCTACGCGCTGCTTCTGTCCGCCCGAGATCTGCCGGGGCTTTGCATTGATAAAGGGAGACATGCCGACCTTGTCGAGATAGTATTTCGCCGTCTTTTCGGCGGTGGCCCTGTCGATATGCAGAACTTTGCGCAACCCGATCATACAGTTGTCGAGTACGGTCATGTTGGCAAAGAGGTTAAAGCTCTGAAACACCATGCCGACCTTCGCCCTGTATGCGGGTACGTTGAAGCCGCGTGCGGTCACGTCATGCCCGTGAAACAGGATTTCGCCCGAGCTGGGCGTTTCTAAAAGGTTAATGCAGCGCAGCAGGGTCGATTTACCGGAGCCAGAGGCGCCGATGATACTCGTTACGTCGCCCTTTTTCACAGAGAAATCAATGTCGCGCAGCACCTCGTTTTTCCCGAAGGATTTGGAAAGGTGGCTGATCTGTAAAAGCCTGTCATCCATCTCAGCGCCCCCTTTCGTTCTGGTCGAGGTTCAGATTGCCGACGTCACTGGCCCCGGCCTTTTTGCGCGTCTCTGCCTCATGCCGCCTCTTACGGAAATTGAGCGTACCGCTGGTGTGCGCCAGCGTGTCGGTGGTGGCGAGGTCGTAGCTGTCTGCCCCGTCCATGCGGTGTTCCATCCAGCGCAGGAGGAGCGAACATAGAAGCGTCATCAGCAGGTAGCCTGCCATAGTGATAACCGCAGAGGGGAAATACATAAAGGTCGCACCGACCACCGCCTTGTGCACGGCAAAAAACTCGGTGTAGCTGATGATGAACATGACGGAGGTATCCTTGATGTTGATAATCAGGTTGTTGCCGATCTGCGGCATGATGCTGCGCACGGCCTGCGGCAGGATGACGCTCGTCATGGTCTGAAAGTGTCGCATTCCGATGGCCTTGGCCCCCTCCGTCTGGCCGGGATCGACGGAGAGGATGCCGCCACGCACGGTCTCAGCCATGTACGCGCCGGTGTTGATTGAGACGACCGTGAGGGCGGCCACCACTACGTTGTCGAAGCGGACGGCATTGTTTGTGAAGTACGGCAGGCCGTAATAGACGAACACAGCCTGCAGAATCATCGGCGTGCCTCTAAACACTTCGACATAGATACGTATAATCACCTTAATGAGGCCGACCAACCCGCGTTTGACGATATTGTCGTTTTTCTCGCAGGGGATGGTCTGGAGAATACCGCAGACAAAGCCGATTAAGCAACCGATCAGCGTGCACACAACTGCAAGCCAGATCGTACCCCACATGCCGTTTAGGTAGGTGGCGCCGTAATTCCCCCAAAGCTTGACAATGTCGCTTCCGAGTTGGGTCAGTCTATCCATTCCGGCTCAGGCTCCTTTTCTGGATTTCAGGGATTATCACCCTGTACTCAGTCGTTGTTGGGCTGAATCGCGGTGGCCTGCGCCATCAGCTTATTGAAATCATCCGCAGTCATACCACCGAGAACGCCGTTCAGGG
>CAYRIA010000056.1:9599-12314 GCA_964424175.1 uncultured Oscillospiraceae bacterium
CGAGAAGAACCGTGTTTCCCTTCATGATAGAGATACCGATGTTCACGTCGCTGTCGGCGACCTGGAAATCATCCTCGCTGCCAGCAAAGTCGAGAATCACCATCTCGGGATAGGCAATAACCGCGCCCTGAGCTGTGGGCATATCTGTGCAGACGAAATCAACCGTCTTGGTGGCTAGCGCCATCAGCATAGCCGGGGCGGTTTCAGCCGCAGGCTGGATCTTCGCATCCTTGATCTGGGGCAAGCATGTGTCATACCAGATGGTGCCCATCTGGCTGGTTGCCGTGCCGCCGGCGAGCTCCGAAATGCCCTTGGCCGAGGCAAATGCGCTGTCCTTCAGGGTCAGGCAGACGATGGTCGCATAGAGATAGGGGCCGGCAAAGTCGACCTGCTCCATGCGGTCAGGCGTCATGGACTGCCCGGCGATGACCGCGTCCACAAGACCGGTTTGCACAGCGGGGATTAGGGAGTCCCAGTCCAGACGAACGATCTCAAGCTCCCAGCCGTTGGCCTCGCAGAGCTTTTTGGCCATCATCACGTCGTAACCGTTTGCAAATTCACTGGAATCTTTGATGGGCACCGCGCCGTTAGAGTCGTCAGCCTGCGTCCAGTTATAGGGTGCGTAGGCACATTCCATCGCTACGGTCAGGACTCCATCCTCCACGCCAGAGGGTACGGCGGGAGCTTCGCTCTCGGTGCCAGAGGGGGTGCTTTCGGTCGCGGGAGGTGTGCTTTCGGCGGGCGCGCCGGTGCCACAGGCCGCAAGAGCGGCGAGCATCGTAAGCGCAAGCAAGAGTGCTGTGATCTTTTTCATCAGTAGTTTCCTTCCTCATTTTTGTTGTTATGCGTAAAAAAGCCATGAATTTTTCATAGAGGAAAAACTCATGGCTATACATAAATATAATAAACGTATATAAGGCGGGGATAATCGCCTTTAACCCATGATAGCTCTCCACTTTCGTGACAGTCTGCGACATATTCTCCCGCAGCCCAGTACCCAACTGCACGCCCTGTGCCTTGGATACTTCGGCGATAGCCCCTTTCAGCCACCGAGAATCCGGCAAGCCTACTGATGACAACCGCGCCTCCATCAATTTAGGTAAATCTATTCGATTACTGTCAGTTTAACATAGAAAAGCCCAATGTCAAGGAAAAACGGCTGAAAACCAATCACATCCCCGCAATTGGAGGAGCGCAAAAGTACAGAAACATCCCCGCAAAAACGGTCGGGCTATGAAAGTGTGAAACCTACGCTCAATTAAAAGCCGAGATAGAACATATAAAACCCGATGAGCAGGATCAGCGCGCCCATCACATAGCGGAGCCATGTACTTGCCCGGCCATATTTTTCACTGGAGGTAAGCTTTTTTACAAAGCCTATGGAAGTGCCCACCAGCACAGCCAACGCGCCGTGGCCAATCGAATAGCACAGCAGCAAAACGACGCCCCACAAGAGGCTTCCGCGCCCCGCGACGATGGCCAGCAGGGCAATCAGCACCGGCGTTGAGCATGGAGATGAGAAAACACCCCCGAGGATTCCGGCAAGAAAAGCGCCGCCGTAACCCTTTTTGCTGTTTTTTGAAACGAGGTAGCTGGAAGGGATGATTTCAAACAGTTCCCATGTCTGCAAGGCCATTAGCAGCATCAGCGCACCGAGCACGAAATACCACCAGGAGGAAGCCGCACCTAAAAGATGCCCGGCGGCGGCGGCAATGACGCCCAGCACCGAGAAAGTCAGCGCCGCACCCGCTGCGAAAGTCAACGATAGCCGGAAGGCTATCTTCGGGTCGCGCTGCTCTGTGCCGCCGACGTAGCCGATGATCAGCGGGATGCTCGAAAGTGAGCAGGGCAAAAACGAGGCAACGACACCCGCCAGCAGAGCGAGCAGGGGCGCAAGCCAAAACTGCTCTGTGATGAGCGCGGAAAGGGTTTCCAGCAACTGGTTCATTTCTCAACCCCCATATCCGCCAATATGCTGCGGAACTGTTCTTCCGTCAGCGCCCCCTCGTGCGCCGTAAAAACCACTTCGCCGTTCTCCCGGTCGGCATAACGCTTGAACTCGACGCCGAGCTGATCTCCTGGGTCATAGGGCGTGCCGTCCGCGTCTATAAAGACCTGCGTCGGAATCACTGTAACTGGGAAATCGCCCGTTAGTGCGGCGTATTCGTCCACATCCACATATTTGATGATCGCTTTGCCCAGCATTTCCACGTGTATGTTTTCAAGAGTCGGTTTGAAACTACGGCAGGGTCCGCACCAGTCCGCGCCAAAGTCGATGATGATCGGCAAGCCGTAGCCCTTGAGCAGTTCAAGGTCAAACCCCTCGGCATCGAGCGCGAAGTCCGATTTTTCCGTTTCGCTCAGTTCAAGACCGCTCAGCGGATCGGGCGTGCCCTCCTCGGCAGGAGTCTTTCCGCTGAGGTTTTTGAACGACCACAGCCCCGCGAGCAAAAGCACAATTACAAGCGGAACCGCAACGCGAAGCAATTTTTTCTTTTCCATCCGTCTGTCACCTCCGTTAAAGCATTGCTGGCTGCATACGCGCGCGTTTTACACGAGTATTCTATTCTAAGTATATAAAGTGCTATGCCCGTCTGTCAATTGACCGGGTCACATTGCATGATCAATACTCCCGGATTTGCGGCAGGCGGCGGGCAGCTTAAGCCGCCCGCCGCCTGAAATTTTGTCGAGTCCGACGTGTGCCGGGCTTTTTTG
>CAYRIA010000057.1:0-8871 GCA_964424175.1 uncultured Oscillospiraceae bacterium
CATACTTTGCACCAAAGATTAGAAAGACGCTGGCTATTACAATACCGGAAGTAGTTAACCGCAGATTTGGAACTGCGGCAGGGACCTTTACAGCGATATTAAATATTTTATCCTTAATCTGCTTAACCGCTTCTCAGATATTGGCCCATATTCGCAGGCAATTGGCTGTAATGGTATGTTATATACCTCGGGACAATTACCGCTAGACCCATCGACAGGAGCAATGCCGGAAAGTATTGAGGAACAAACAGAGCAATCCATGAAAAACCTACTGATGATACTTGGGGAAGCTGGAATTGATGGAAGAAACATCGTAAAGACAACGATATTTATTAAAAATATGGAAGATTTTCAAAAGATGAATGCGGTGTACGAAAAATTCTTTCAGGAAGGCTATCCGGCCAGATCCTGTGTGGAGGTAGCAAGACTTCCTAAGGATGCTTTCGTTGAAATTGAAGCGATAGCAGCTCTTTAAATACCGAAGCAAGGAAT
Source organism: uncultured Oscillospiraceae bacterium (assembly GCA_964424175.1). Lineage (GTDB taxonomy): Bacteria > Bacillota > Clostridia > Oscillospirales > Oscillospiraceae > UBA2658. The sequence continues at coordinate 493 of CAYRIA010000057.1, forward strand.
AACGATGCTTATCCCCCCTGGGGGGAAACGCGTATTGCTGACGCGCCCCACCGACAAATACTGCAGAAGACACGGGCATCTAAATTGCCCGTGTCTTCTGTGTTTTTGGTGATAGGAATACTGGGAGTATGCAGTTCAAACTGCAAACCTGCACTGTCCGGTGCATGGTATTCGTTTGCAGTCAGTCTGCCACCGGATGAACCAAGTCGCGGACCTCCAGCATATTCTGCCAGTACCGCTTGGGCATATTGGTCATCCTGCAGCGCGGATTTTCCCGCCCCTCAATTGCAATTGTGTTGTAGAACTGCTTCCACAGCGCCTGATAGTGCGCCTCACTCTCTGTGATTTCAGGAAATGTTACATGATCGACTTGAAGGATTTCCGGTTTGCCGTTTTGATAAACAAGCGCCGCCTTGTGGACTTTGTCGAAGATCATAAACTGCTCATCACGATACCGAAGAACGAAATGGCGCGCGATAAACGGCAGGATATAGTTTTTTGGGGTGATTGTGGCGACCAGCCCACTGCCGACGTCGGTAAAGCGGACAAAACCCTTCAAAAGATGCGCCTCGTGCAAAAGATGCTTTTCCGCGCGCAAAAGCGGTGCCATCACAGGGTCCCCCAGCTTGAAGCACAGCTTTCCGCCCTCCCGATAACCCAGCAGAAGGAATTCCAGAAGGCGCAGTTCCTTGCTTGGCAAGCAGCTGCAAAACACGAGCATCACAAGCTCCAACGCGCGGGCGGAAATTTTCAAGGGAATTGAGGCGCGTACCCGCTCCGCCTTAACAGGGTCTGTTTCGATAGCACGAACACCCATCAGCGTCAGAGGAGCCTCCTCTTCGCGCAAAATGTCGATTGGAAGCTCGTGGGTGTATACGCTTTCAAACACGCAGCATAAAAAACCGTCAAGGCTTCCGTCGTAGGTATAGAGGACATCGGCGGGAACCGCTAAAGGCTTGACGCCAGACATAAAACCGTCTCCTCCACAGCTTCGGTTATGGACTGCATGTCCCGACCTGTCGGCAGCGCCCGGGCCCCCGGCGAATCCTGAAAAAGAGATAGCTGCTCCAGCCCAAACGAATAAATGTTCGGGTCAATCAGCGCCCGCATGGTCATCTGCTTATCCGGTCGTGTGCTTGGAGGCCAGTCCGATGTCCGGATAAAATACTGCGCGCGCTTCAGAACCACGCCAATGCGCTTGAGCTCAGTTAGCCCCAAGCGCCCGTTCCTGCGCGCAATTACGATGCGCCGTGCGCTTGTTGGGCCAATGCCGGGAACACGGAGCAGGGTTTCAAGCTCAGCGGTGTTCACATCCACGGGAAACTGCTCCATGTTATTGATGGCCCAATTGCACTTCGGGTCGAGATAGGGGTTAAAATTCGGCGTTTCCGGACTTAAAATTTCCTCCGCCTTGAAGCCGTATTGACGCATCAGCCAATCCGCCTGATAGAGACGGTGCTCACGCAGGAGCGGCGGCTTGGTATCGAGCGCAGGCAGGAGAGAATCGGTGACCGCAGGGATATAAGCCGAGTAAAAGACGCGCTTGAGCGCATACTTGCCATACATCGCGCTGGCGAGTGTAATAATCTGGTAATCCGTCTCCGGACTTGCACCAACAATCATCTGTGTCGCCTGCCCGGCCGGGGCAAACTTCGGGGCCTTTTTGTAGATGACCAGTTCCTGCCGGTTCTGCTCGGCCTCCTGACAAATTTGCTTCATGGGTGAAAAGATGGCCTCTCGCTTTTTGTGCGGAGCGAGCAGGTTCAGGCTTTGCTCACTCGGCAGCTCAACATTGATGCTGAGCCGGTCTGCAAGGAGGCCGAGACGATGCACAAGCTCCGGCGAGGCACCGGGAATGGTCTTCGCGTGGATATAGCCCCAGAAATTGTGTTGGTAGCGCAGAAGATGCAGTGTTCGAATCATCAGTTCCATCGTGTGATCCGGACTGCGGATAACGCCGCTGGACAGGAAGAGCCCTTCAATATAGTTGCGCCTGTAGAATTCGATTGTCAGCTCTGCGAGTTCATCCGGTGTAAAAGCCGTCCGGCGGCAGTCGTTACTTGCCCGATTAACGCAGTACTTGCAGTCATAAATACAATAATTTGTCATCAGCACCTTCAGCAGGCTGATACACCTGCCGTCGGCGGAAAAGGAATGACAGCATCCTGCTGCAACGGTTTTCCCGGGGCGGTCCGCACCGGACGAGGTGCAGGCCGCGTCATACTTGGCACTGTCGGTCAGGATTGTCAGTTTTTCCATTAAATCCATTGCCGTACTCCTGTTACCATGACGTTTTGGTTTCCACAACACGGCCAAAAATCACGAGCCGCTCCAGTTCGTGCCCGCAGAGCGTGACGGTTTCATAGGCGTCATTAAACGGGCAAAGCGTGACGGTCCCATTTGCATAGTGGTATTTTTTCAGCGTGGCCTCACCGTCCCCGTAAATGACGACGCCAAGATCACCGTTTTGCAGATTGGACTGAAGACGGACAAGGGCAAGATCGCCCTCACGGATATAGGGAGACATCGAATCTCCTTTTACGACCAGGTAGCGATAGTTCTCCGCGTCCCTTACATCGGCGAGGGCGCTGCCCAAATCCTCTTCAAGTGCAAGAGCGTCATATCCGGCCTTGACGGTGCCGATAATCCGCACACTTGAAACAGGCCCAATCGCGGTAAACGTGTCCGTTATATCGAGCAGATAATCTGTTGTAACGCCGAAAAATTCTGCAACGCGGGCAATTGTTTCCGGCTCGGGCAGCGCACGTCCCGATTCCCATTTTGCGATGGCCTGCTGTGTGACACCAAACCGGGCGGCAAGCTCCCCCTGCGTAAGTTTCGTTTCTTTTCGTAGTTGCTTTAGCTTTTTTGAGAGCATCATTCTCACCTCAACTATACAATACAACCCGAGGTTGTATTTGTAAAGAGCTTTCTATATGCCCTTCGATATATTGCGTTACAAAACCCTTAACTCCACATTTGCACAATGCGAACCGCGTTTGCAGGATGCAAATTTGCTTTCAACCTGTGCCGCAGGAATCTTGGACAAGTTGCACAACTGTGAAATGCCCCGCTGGAGAGACTGCATAAACTTTCCGCACAAAATAAAGATTGTTCCGTTTGGCATGCTTTTTGCTTTCATCAGCTTAATAGGATGGGAGTAGGGCTGCTCAAACGGAACAATATTTATAGGGAGGTATTTGTATGTCTGAAAAAATCTTGAAGGGCTTAAAAGTCGTAGATATGTCTATTATGATTGCCGGACCGACAGGCTCACGGAAGCTTTTCGCATAGTCGCTACCGTCATAAAGATCGAAAATACAACCTGAGCGCCATGACTCAGAGGTGCAATAGCGTGTAATTTAAGAATAATGTTTGAAAAGAAGGTGTATGATGGTCAAGCAAAAAACGACTTACCACTGGCTGATGGTGGGAGCGTGTTTCCTTTTAATGGCAGTGTCCATTGGTATTCTGGTAAACGTCTTTAGTCCGCTTGCACCGAGACTGGCGGACTATTTTGGGGCGAATGACAGTTCCATCCAGCTTGTCTTTATGATAGCGGTTTTGTCAAACCTTATCGGAGGCGCAGTCGCGGGAAGACTCATGGCAAAAATCTCCATGAAAAAGCTCATGCCGATTTACGCGCTTATCATGTCGGTCGGCATTCTTGGCTGGTCACAGTTCTGGACGAAGACGCCCTCCCTCGGAATCATGTACCTCTTCTCGGTCCTGGCGGGAATCGGGGCCAGCGGCATCTCTATCGTCCCCTGCGGCATTCTGATTAACAACTGGTTTCAGGAGAAAAAGGGCGTAGCCACAGGCATCGCGTTCACAGGAAGTGTTGCGGGCGGTCTGCTTTTCGTTGAGCTGATAAAATACCTCTTGGTCAACGACTTCATTACCACCGCGGGCTGGCAGCAGGTATACCTGGTGCTCGGCATCTTCGCCGCCGCGGTATCGATCTTCATAACGCTTTTCATTGTCAGGGGCACACCCCGGGAAAAGGGCTTGCTTCCCTACGGCGCCGGGCAGAATAGCGCTGAAGCAGACACAGCGCTGGTAGCAACGGGCATCAAGCTGTGCAAATTCATAAAAACTGGCGCCTTCTGGCTGCTTGCAATCAGCGGATTCCTTATCGGTTTTTCTAATCTGGGCGTTCAGAACAATATCTCGCTTTATCTTGAAGGGGCCGGGTTTAACGCGAATGTCGCAGCAACGGCTTTCCAAATCGGCCTGTTTGTACAGATTTTTGCAAAGTTTGTGCTGGGTTGGATATACGATAAAAAGGGCATTCTCTTCGGTCAATTGTATTGCCTCGTCGCCTTTCTTGTCTGCATCGTGATCTTCATATTTTCCGGTGGCAACAGCAATGTCGTTTTGCCCTATGCTTTTGGCGCGGTGTTCGGCCTTGTGTCCTCAATGACCACAGTCACGCCTCCCTACCTGACGGCGAGAATTGTGGGCACGAGGGACTATGCCACAATCTTCGGCATTATCAGTCTTTTCTACGGATTGGGCGTCGCCTTGGGCCCAATGATCGTCTCCGGCCTTTCCGGCTCCCTCGGCTGGACTCCGGTTTGGATTGGGCTTGCGGTTCTGATGACAATCATGACGGCGTTGTCGGTCTTCTCCTATTTCAAAGGTCTTGGGTTTGATTCAGAAACTGATTAAGTAATCCTATTGCGGCAAATCCGTATTGATCTAAAAATAACAACAACAGAAGGAGGCAATTATCTCATGGGAAAATTGGATGGTAAAATCGCAGTCGTTACAGGTGGCGCCAGGGGAATAGGCGCGGCAACCGTTAAGCGTTTTGTTGAGGACGGCGCTCTGGTCATTTCTCTGGATCTCAATCTGGAGCAGGTCGAGGCGGCGGCGAAGGAAATTGATCCTTCGGGAAAACTTGTCGTTGCCATGAAATGCGACGTCGGTGACGAAGCTGATGTCAGCGCGGTTTTTGGCAGCATTATTGAGAAATACGGCAGGGTGGACATTCTCGTGAATAACGCCGGCATCACAAGGGACGCAATGCTTCATAAAATGTCGGCCGACCAGTGGCACTCCGTTATCAATGTCAATCTCAACAGTCTATACTACTGCTGCAAAGCGGTCTTGCCCAAGATGCGCGAGCAGGAATATGGAAAAATCATCAACCTCAGTTCTTCCTCGGCCTGGGGAAACGCAGGGCAAACAAACTACAGCGCGTCCAAGGGTGCCGTGATAGGGTTTACACGGAGCCTCGCAAAAGAGTCAGGGCGGAAAAATATTCACGTAAACTGCATTGCACCTGCCATGATTGACACGGACATGACAAGAGCCATGCCCGATGATGTTGCCGACATGGCAGTCATGCTCACTCCTCTGAGCAGAAAGGGTCAGCCCTCGGAGGTTGCCGCAGTCGTTTCGTTCCTCGCCTCTGACGATTCGAGCTTTATCACCGGAGAGTGCATTCAAACAGGCGGCGGTTTCGTGATGGCTTAAATCCGCCATATAGCTAAGCTCTGCTTCAGCTGATGAAAGAGTTCGCGTGTTTCTGCTTGTGAGGAAGCAAAGAAAGAGCCCCCTGTCGTAGTTTCTGTTCTACGACAGGAGGCTCTTTCTGGCTATGTCCGGGTTTTACGGAATAGAGCAAAAAAGAAAAAGCCCTGAAACCGTTGAGATTTCAGAACTTTTTGTTGGTGGAGATAAGCGGGATCGAACCGCTGACCTCTTGAATGCCATTCAAGCGCTCTCCCAGCTGAGCTATACCCCCAGATATTCGTGGCTGCTGAAATAAGATAACAGATATGAGGGGATTTGTCAATAGATTTTGACGAAAACAAAGCCAAGCCGCAGGGCCGGAGCCGGCTCATAGGCTGGCCAGGTATTCCCGAATGACCCTTACCACGCCGCCCAGATTATTGTTCGGCGCGAGGAAACGCCCGTGCGCCCGCAAATCCGGGGGCGCGTTCTCCATCACATAGCTGTAGTCCGCCTGTGCGAGCATCTCAATGTCGTTATAGTAATCACCGAAAACCATCGTCTCGCTTTTGCGCACACCATAGCGCCGCTGGAGCAACTCGATGGCGTGACCCTTGGAGACGTCCGCGTTTATCAGATCGACGAAGCTCTCGTCCGAGTGTAGGGCCTTCAGGGGACCAAGATCATACCCGGATAACAGAGCCAGGGTTTCCGGCGCGGCATTCGGATTGCAAATGGCGATCTTGAAAATATCATCCTGCACGTCCCCCAGCGCGTTCACGAAGCGGACACCGAAAAAGGTGCGCTCCATGATCTCCGCCGCGGCGGCGCTGCCGTAGGGCCGGGCATATGTGCCATTGACGCCGCAGAGGATGATTGCCGCCTCCGGCAGACGCGGCTCAAGAAAGGCGCAGGCCCTCCGCCACTCCGCGTAGGGGATGACACTCGTAAAAATGCCGGTGCCCCGTTCAACGATCTGCGCCCCGTTGTCGCAGATCAGATTCATTTTTTCAATATATTCGGCAAACAGCGGCTGCTGAGAGAAATACGTTCTGCCGCTGCCCGTCGCAAAGATGATGCCCTTCTCGGTCAGAGCGTCAAGCAGGACGTCAAAGCCCTCGGGGAGAGCTTTCGCGTCGTTGAGCAGCGTACCATCCAGGTCGGATACAATTAGCTTGATCATGTTCAGTCTCTTTCTTTTAGTGACGGGAGTCGAATCCCTGCTTATAAGAAAGCGCCGTCCGCGGACGGCGCTTTCTGACTTTCAGCGATTTTTTGGCCGGCCGCCGAACTTGAGTTTGCTTTCTGTGCCGGCGCGCAGCCGCCGGATATTCTCGCGGTGGGCGAAAATCAGCAGCAGAGCACAGAGCAGCCCCAGAAGCGCCTCCGTACCCGTATAGCCGAAGGCCAGCAGGCCGACGGGGAAGAACAGGGCGCTGGAGACAGAGCCCAGCGAAACGTATTTCGAGAAGATGACGACAACAAGGAAAACTGCCCAACAGAGCAGCGCAATGCGCCAGTCGATCATCCAGACCATCGTGCCTGCGCAGAGCACGGCCTTGCCGCCGTGGAAGCGATAATAAACCGGCCAAACGTGTCCCAGCATAGCGAAGAAGCCGGCAAAGATTCTGCCGAGCATCGGTTGCTCCGCCATGCCCACAAGCCAGCCGCCTAGCAGAATCGCGGCGATCGTCTTGAGAGCATCCACAAGGAGAACCACCACAAGTCCGTCCGAGCCGAAGGTGCGCGCGAAATTCGTCAGTCCCGCGTTGCCGCTGCCATAGTGCCGTACGTCCTTTTTGAAAAAGTTCAGCGAGGTTATGATTGAGCCGTTAATCCCGCCCAGCAGATAAGCGGCCACGGCTGTGAGAGCAAGAAAAACTGTTAGCTTAGACATTACTCTTTATCACCCTTCTGCTTGACAACCATGCGAATGGGCGTACCCTCCAGTCCAAAAACACTTCTGATCTGGTTTTCCAAATAGCGCTGATAGGAAAAATGGAACAGCTCGCGGCTGTTGACAAAGATGACAAAGGTAGGCGGACGCGTTCCGGTCTGGGTTATATAGTAGATTTTTAGGCGCTTGCCCTTGTCCGTAGGCGGTTGAACCCTGGCCTGTGCGTCGGCCAGGACGTTGTTAAGCATGCCGGTCGTGATGCGCATGGCGCTTTGGTTGTCCACGTAGTTGACCAGCTCGAAGATGCGCTGCGTGCGCTGGCCGGTCATCGCGGAGATGAACAGCACGGGTGCGTAGGTCATGTATGCCAGGTCGCGCAGAACCTCAGCACGCATTTTGTCCATGGTTTTGGAATCCTTCTCAATCAGATCCCACTTGTTGACGATGATGATCGATGCCTTGCCTGCCTCGTGGGCGAGGCCTGCGATTTTGGTGTCCTGGTCGGTCACGCCCTCGCGAGCGTCGATCATAATCAGGCAGACGTCCGAGCGCTCGATGGCAAGCTGAGCGCGCATGACGGAAAAACGCTCGATCCGGTCATCCACTTTCGAGCGGCGGCGGATTCCGGCGGTGTCGATGAAGATATATTTCCCGTAGTCATTGTCCACGCGGCTGTCCACCGCGTCGCGGGTGGTTCCTGCGATGTCAGAGACGATGCAGCGGTTTTCGCCCAGAATGAGGTTAATCAGCGAGGATTTGCCGACATTCGGCTTGCCGATGACGGCGACCTTGATGCGCTCATCCTCATCCTCATGGGTTTCAAACTCCGGGAAGGCAGCGACGCAGGCGTCCAGCATGTCGCCGGTGCCGTGGCCGTGCACGGCGGAGACGGCGATGGGATCGCCAAGGCCGAGGGAGTAAAACTCGTAAAAGCCGGGATCTACATCTCCGGTTTTGTCAACCTTGTTCACAACGAGGACGACCGGCTTGCGCGAGCGCTGCAAAATCCCGGCCACGTCCAT
>CAYRIA010000057.1:8971-12039 GCA_964424175.1 uncultured Oscillospiraceae bacterium
TCATTGACGATGGGATAGACCCTACCATCCATGTTAGCATAGTTTTCCCGCGCTGTCATTAGTAGCTTTGACAGAAATGGCGCAGCTGAAACACCCGTGGCGATAGAAAAGGGCACGCCGTCACAGCTTTCGTCTGCATTTTCCAGCGCCGCAAGGAACTCGACCTCTAAAAGCCGCAGCAGGCCGACACCGTTTTCAAGTTGGGTGTACTCCTCATAGTAGCCGTCCTCCGGAAGCGGGCGGCCTGCCTGCAAAAACAGCTCGTCCGAGGGGAAAAAGATGCGGCTGCCGTGCTTTTTCAGGCAGCGATCCCCAAAAGCGTTGATGCGGTCGATCGTCTCGCCCGCACCGGCCTCGTCAAAGGGACGCAGCGGGGACAGACGCTCGCGGTATTTTGTTAGCCCCACAGGGACAATGGAAACGGAATACACCTGCGGATAGAGGGCGGCGAGATCCACCATTGTGCGGGAGAGTGCGTCGCCGTCGTTTAAGCCGGGACAGCAGACGATCTGGCAATTCATGGTGATTCCGCCGGCGGCGAGCCTCTGCAGCAGGGTGTAGCCCTTTGCGGCCTCCGGGCTTCCAAGGAGCTTTGCGCGCAGCTCCGGCTCTGTTGCGTGGACGGAGACATTGATGGGGCTGATTCGCAGCGCAATGATGCGTTCAAGCTCCCGTTCAGAAAGGTTCGTGAGCGTAATATAATTGCCCGTCAGGAAGCTCAGGCGCGCGTCATCGTCTTTGAAATAGAGCGTTTTGCGCATCCCACGCGGAAGTTGGTCGACAAAGCAGAACAGGCAGCGGTTGCGGCAGGCGCGCGCGCCGTCCATCAGATAGGTCTCGAACTCCAGACCCAGGTCGGCGCCGGCTGCCTTTTTAATCTTCAGACTGCGGCGGCGTCCGCCCTGATCCTCAAACACCAGCTCAAGCCGCGTGTCATAGGAAAAGAACTTATAGTCCAGCACGTCCTCGATAAGCTTGCCGTTGATGGAAACAAGTCTGTCCCCGGGCTTAACCTTATGGCGCAAGGGGCTTGTTTTTTCGATTTTGGTAATTATGGAACCCATAGCTTCGCCTTTCGCGGGCAATGCAAAAAGAGAGGGGGCATTGGCCTCCTCTCCTCAAGCATCAAAGTTTACCTCTTTACGTCGAGAACCTTGCGTCCGTTGTAGTAACCGCAGGCTTTACATACGCGGTGGGGCAGATGATACGCGCCGCAATTGGGGCAGGCGACGATACCGGGCGCTTCGAGCTTCCAATGAGAGCTGCGTCTCTTATCTCTCCGGGCCTTTGAAGTTTTTCTCTTTGGAACCGCCATATTGACACCTCCTATTATGAGCTGATTCGACAGCTTTTATTTGTCCTGCTGGTCCAAAAGCTGACCGAGAACAGCCAATCTTGGATCGATTTCATTTTGACAGCCGCAGGGGCCACTGTCAAGGGACTTTCCGCAACGGGGGCACAGCCCCGCGCAATCTTCCCTACAAAGGAACTTTGTTTCTGTGCCGAGGATGAAGGCGGTTTCGAGCAGATCGCTGAGATCCAGCCAGTCGCCTTCAAGCGGGAAGATCTCGGGATTGTCCTCGTCCGAGGCGTCTGTTCCGAGCTTGGCCTCCAGCGGAAGCGCAAGTGCGCTTTGGAATTCGGCCGAGCAACGATCGCAGACACAGACCATTTCGGTGAAAATCGTGCCCGTCAGGGACAAAGCACCGGCGGAATTGCGAATCACACCCTCCGCGTGGGGAGTCGTGACAAAATGCAAAATCGCAGGCACAAGCAGCCTTTCCGTGTCGAGGGTACAAGTGAAAGGCAGGTTGCTTCCGGGCATTTCGATGATTTCGCAGAGATTTAGCCTCATGGAGCACCTCACATAGTCGCTTAAGCATTATAATTTATTAATTACGGCTTGTCAACAGAAAATTGCGCTATACGAACAGATAAAGGGGTGCTATAATCGGTATAATAGCCGAAAAGCGGCCACTATAAAGATACCATTGCCTATACCACAACGGCGTACTGCGCCTGTGGCACAGTATAATTCTTATTATAAGGCCCAGTGCCCCGGATTTAAACCGTCTTGGAGAATAAAAATGAAGGAACTGACCGTGAACAAAAACGACGCCGGCCAGCGGCTTGACCGATTTGTGGGGAAGTCCGTCCCGCTGCTGCCGGAAGCGCTGCTCCAGAAGTATATCCGCCTCAAGAGGATTAAGGTCAACGGCAAGGGCGCCGAGCGCGGAGACAGGCTGGTGCTCGGCGACAAGCTTCAGCTTTACATCAACGACGAGTTTTTTGAAGCGCCGTCGGAGGAAAATGCCTATCTCAAAGTTGGCGCACCGAGGCTGACGGTGGTCTATGAGGACGAGAACCTTCTGCTTGTGGACAAAAAGCCCGGCGTGCTCTGCCACAGCGCGGGGGAGTGGAGCTTCGACACGCTGATTGCCAATATCCAGGCCTATCTCTATCAGAAGGGCGAGTGGAGTCCGCGGCAGGAAAATGCCTTCGCGCCAGCCCTGTGCAACCGCATTGACCGCAACACCGGCGGCATCGTGATCGCCGCAAAAAATGCCGAGGCGCTGCGGATTTTGAATGAGAAAATTAAGATGCGGGAAATTGACAAATACTATCTTTGTGCGGTGCATGGCAGGCCGGAGCCGAAGGCGGGGGTTCTGAAGGATTGGGTGTTTAAGGATTCCTCTAAAAACCAAGTCTATGTTCGGAAGCAGAGCTGCCCCGGCGCGAAGGAAGCGGTTACCGAGTACCGCACGCTCGTCACGAAAAATGGGCTCTCCCTTGTAGAGTGCCGCCTGCTCACCGGCCGCACGCACCAGATCCGCGCACAGATGGCGGCAAACGGCACGCCGCTTCTGGGAGACGGGAAATACGGCGAGGAGCGGAAGAATAAGGCCTTTAGTGAGAAGGGGCAGGCACTGTATTCCTATCGCCTGTGCTTTCGCTTTCAGACCGGCGCGGGTGCGCTCGAATACCTCAAGGGTCGCTGTTATTCCGTTGCAGACGTGGATTTCGCCAAAAAGTATTTTGATTTTGAATTAATCGTTGACAACTGAGTT
>CAYRIA010000058.1:0-11810 GCA_964424175.1 uncultured Oscillospiraceae bacterium
GCTCTTGGAAAACGCGCCGGGGTGCTTGTCCCGGGATTAGGCGCGTTCTGCTGCGCGCACAACTCCTCCGAGGCGCACGCGGTTCAGCTCGTGCTGGAGAAGAATGCCTACGCTCAGATAACGGCAAGCCTTACGGAAAAGCCTGTGCCTCTTGGGCGTATAGACTGTCTTGTTATGCGCCTGATTTACAAGCTCAGCTATTCCAAAAAGGAATAGTGCGCGTAAAAAGCAGACTGCCCCTCCTCCGCCGAGAGGAAGGGCAGTTTTTTATGGGTTATGCGCGGATGAAATTCGTCATTACCCGCTGCTCGCGCTCCGGGAGAGGGACGCCGCTTTCTTTTCCGGCCTCGATGCATTTGAGCAGCCAGGCCATATTGCGGCCAAGCGTGCGCATGATCTGCATTCCCTCAAGATCCTGTCTGACCTCCTCCGGCGTGTTACCGTGTACCATGTTCCAATACTGTGAGGAGACAACGGGCATGTTGCTAATCGTAAAATACTTATTAAGCTGATCAAAAGCCGCGGTAGCACCACCACGCCGACAGCTGAGGATGGCTGCGCCCGGCTTATAGGAATGGCCTCTGCCTGCGTAAAAAAAGCGGTCAAGCAGGGAGGTCAGTGCACCGCTTGCTCCCGCGTAATGGACGGGCGTGCCAAAAACATAGGCATTCGAGCCCTCAGCAAGCTCAAGCATGCGGTTTACACAATCATCGTCAAAAACGCAGCGTCCATTGGCGCATTTGCCGCAGCCCGTGCATCCGCGAATTGACTGCGTGCCGATCCAGGCGATTTCTGTCTCAATGTCCAGCTTTTTCAGCTCTTTTTCGACCTCACAGAGGGCGGTATAGGTGCAGCCAGTCTTATGCGGGCTGCCGTTGATCAGGAGCACCTTCATATTCAATCACCTCATTAGTATTATGCGCTCCGCGCGCGTCATGGTCAAGCAGGTTCGTGCAGGAGCGTCAGCCAAGTGCATCGAATTTATCTGCACCCTTTGTCAGAATCCAGCCCTGTGTCAGCCGCCAGAGGACGATAAGCAGGACAGTGTAGCCCGACATAAACGGTACATAGTGTGCGCCATCCGCGAAAAGCAGCAGATAAACTCCGCCGGGAAGCAGGACAACGAGAGCGCTCAGCAACATCGCTGCGAACACGGCCATGCTCTGTTTTATGACCTGTGTCTGGTTTACCCAATTTAAGTTGACGTTGTGGAGATTGCAAATCAGGCCGATGTTTGCCGACAGCAGAACGTAAAAAAAGGGCGCCACCAGCATAATCAGGCTGTCATAGACAGAGACGGAAAAGACGAAGGCTGCGGCGGCTGAGCAAATCACGGTAACCGGCGCTGTGATATAAATGTGCAGGCGAAGCTTTGCCCGAAGCAGGTCCTGAGGGGTAACAGGCAAAGATTTTACAATCCAAAGTGTCTTGCCCTCTAGCGAGACGGAGGGGGCAGTAAACAGCACCGTGGATACCATAAGGCACAGGCCCAAAACGATAACGACGGATATCAGAGAGCCGTCCGCACCAAGCTGAGCTATAAGCTGCAGTACGAGGCTGCGTTTGATCAGCAGTGCAACGCCGGCAATCAAAATAAAAATGACACCTAGCCCTGCATTGAGGATATAAACGGGTGAAGAGAGCAGGCGCTTCAGCTCGCGCTTAAACAGCGCGCCCGAAACCGAGGATGCACGCATGGCTTTCTCCTCATATTTTTGTCTCACCGCGCCGCGCTTTGCCGTAGCAATCTGCAAAAAAGTCGCAGAGAGAATCAAAACCATCACAAGGAAAGGCAAAAGAAGCGTAAGCAGCGATAAGAGAAGGTGCAGAATGTTGGCGTTTGCCACCGCGCTGCCAAGCCAATAAAGCGGGCTGAAAGCGGCAAGCTTCCCTGCAACGGCCTCGCCGTTCATTACGAGTTGCTGGATATAGACATTCGCCTGGGTAACCAGGACGAAATACAGCGCGAGAAAGATTAGAGAAAACAAAACTGTTATGAGGCTGTTCTTCCGCATTCGGCTTGTCGCAAGCGCAAGCAGCCAGCCAAAGAGGCCGGAGATCGCCATAGACAGGAAAGGCAGGGCGAGAACGAGCAAAATAAAGGAAACCAGCTGCGCCACCGTAGGTGTTTCGACCCGCAGCCACATCACTAGGACAGGCACCGCGACAATCAGTTCGAAGACAAAGTTTAGCATCATCAGCATGACCATACGCCCGGCGAGAATCAGCCCTGGCGGAATGGGCATTGCGAGGAGAAGGTCGTTATCTCCTGCCTCATAGAGTTGGGTTTTGACCATAAAAACGCTTCCCAGAAACATCAAGGCAAAGGCCGCAATTGCATAAAGCGTGAAATACAGCCAGCCGAGGCCATAGGTAAACAGGGCAAGCGCAAGCTGCTCAAAGTACATGCCGAACATCGTCATAAAGGCAAAACAGGCGTAGAGCATCAGCAGCAGGAAGCCGACGGTTTTGAGCCTGGATGTGCCACCCTTGCGGGTGTTTGCTGCGCTTCTGCTAAAGAAGCGTGTGAAGAGCGCAGAAAAGTTGACTCTAAGCAGGGCCTTAAACATGATCGTTCTCCTCCAGCTCAAGAAAGACGTCCTCAAGCGAGCCGTCGCCCTTGACAGCCTCCATTGTTCCGGAGGCAACAAGCCTGCCCTCTTTGATGATGGCAACTTTGTCGCAGAGCTTTTCTGCGACCTCAAGTACATGGGTGGAAAAGAAAATTGCGCCGCCATTGTCACAATGCTCGCGCATGAGCCGCTTCAGCAGATGCGAGGCCTTGGGGTCAAGGCCGACGAAGGGTTCATCCATGATGATGAGCTTTGGCTCATGAATAAATGCCGAAATCAGCGCAAGCTTCTGCTTCATTCCGTGGGAGTAGGCGGAGATCGGCTGGGCCAGGTCGGGCGTCAGTTCCCAGAGATCGGCGTATTTTTTGATCCTTGCCTCGCGTTCACCTGTAGAAACACCAAAGATATCGGCGACAAAGTTGAGATACGCAATGCCCGGGAGGAAGTCGTAAAGGTCGGGGCTGTCGGGAATATAGGCCAGGCGCTTTTTACATTCCAGAGGATTTTGCTTCACAGAGATGCCGTCGATCTCGATTTCGCCCGCCTCAAAACGGAGGATGCCACAGCAGCATTTGATTGTAGTGGTCTTGCCTGCGCCGTTGTGGCCAATAAAGCCGTAAATTTCGCCCGGCGAAATGTGTAGGTTAAGTTGGTCAACGGCGTTTTTGCTGCCGTAACGCTTGGTCAGTCCTTGAATGTTGAGCATGGTACTTTGCCTCCTTTTTTACCAGCGCCCTCCTGCCATCCCGCAGAGCATGCTTTAGCAGCGGAATTTGGTTGCGGATATTGTATCACGCTTTGGAAGAATTTGAAAGAGTAGAGTTTGTGAGATGTACAGAAAATGGACGCACGCCGGCGGCGTACGTCCATGCTTTTCATTTGTTGCGGAGGCAGGATTACTGCTGTTTAATGAATTCACTCTTAGGTGCGCCGCATTTCGGGCACTTCCAATCGTCCGGAAGATCCTCAAAGGGTGTTTCACCTGTATAAAGGTAGTTGCAGATACGGCAAACCCATTTTGCGGGAGGCTCAGGCACCTCGCCTGTACTTTTGTAGTGCTTGAATGCCTCCATCGCCTTGACCCGCATATCCTTCTGGTAGTCGCCATAAACCAGCGGCTCACCCTCACCGAGCAGAGCCTCGGTCACCTCGCAGAAAAATACGGTGTGCGTAGAAAGCTCCTTGGCGTCGACGACCTTACAGCGTAGATAGGCGACCGAATCCGCAAGAATCGGCAGGCCGTCGATGTCCTCATGGGCAACGTTTGCCCACTTGTCAACATCACGTCCGGACTGAAAACCGAAGTTAGCGACGACAAAGGGATTCACTTTCGTCCCAAGGATAGAAACCATAAACTCGCCAGTCTGCTTGATCGCGGCGTTGGTCTGATTGGTCTTTATGCAAGAGAGTACAACGGTCGGCGTCGGCGTCACGGTTGTTTGCATAAAAGCGTCCACAACGGAGCCGGTCATTTTGCCGTCGAGCTTTGAGCCGACAATATATAGACCGTAGGTGATTTTAAGCATTGCTGCTGTATCCATATACGAACCTCCCGGTTGGGCTTAGCGCCCTGCTAATTATGCGTTTTCGGTAAAATTGTCCTTAGAAGCACCACAGAGGGGGCAAACCCAGTTGTCGGGCAGGTCTTCAAACTTGGTTCCGGGAGCGATGCCACTGTCGGGATCACCGACTGCCTCGTCGTAAACATAGCCACAGAGGCTACAAGTGTATTTTTTCATAATCATTCTCCTTTATCAATATTAGTGGTTGGCGCTTATGCGTCTGCTTTCCAAAGGCCGTGGAGATTACAATAAGCAAAAGCGGTGACGAGCTTGTCGTCCTCTGTAAGCATGAAGGTGGCAGAGGGGGCACCGGTGTGGTCGAGCGCCCTGCGCTGGCCGCCTGTCTCCGTCTGGATGTAGATCCAGGCAATATGGTGCTCCTCAATCATGGGGTGAGGGGCGGAACCGACTTCGACCGTGACTTTGCTGCCCTCGACCTTAATGACGGGGACATGCTTTTCCGCGGAAGCGTCCGCAGTGTTCGGGGTAAGCAGAGTCATCTTGTCGCCGCAGCAAAAGGGGTTTGCGCCGGAATCCTCGATCATTCCGATTAAATTGCCGCAGGTCTTGCAGATGTAGAATTTCTGTTCTTTTTTCATGTCTACCAGCCTTTCTTAGTATATGTTGTGTAATAATTAGGAAAATAAATAACAAGAATCATTATTAATTATAGGGATACTATAGCACAGTAGCCGTAGATTGACAAGACGATTATACAATATATTTCCTGATATATCAATAATCGGATATCGGTCTGAAAAGAAAAACATCCGGAAGGGAGCGAGTTTTGAGATGAAAAAGCGGCAGGCATTGTTCAATGCCTGCCGCGAAAAAATTAGGTTACTTTACGGGAGCGACTTCCGACAATTCCTTAACCTCTTGGTATTTCTTGAGGTCGGTGTAGAGTTCGCCGAGATAGGGGTTCCTCTTGGTCT
The DNA here is from genome assembly GCA_964424175.1 of uncultured Oscillospiraceae bacterium. GTDB lineage: Bacteria > Bacillota > Clostridia > Oscillospirales > Oscillospiraceae > UBA2658. The sequence goes on from CAYRIA010000058.1 coordinate 5,071, forward strand.
TGACAACCTTATAGATCATGTAGACAAAGACCGCGATGTTGGACGCCAACGCGAGGGCACCCCAGAACATGTAAACATTGTAGTTAAAGGCAGACTGAACAAGGAACTTACTTTCGTCCTGGAAGGCTGGGAAGGTCTGTGCGAACATGCACCAGAGGGCGAGCGTCTGTGCTCTGTGCTGAAGCCACGCACCCTTGCCGACTGTGAAGGCGCAAAGAGTGGGAGCGATGAGCAACGCAAGACCCGCATACCAAGAGTGGCTGGGAATGCAGTTATAGGTGTAGGTAAAGTTCCAAAGGTCATATGCGATGATCCAGAACCAGAGCATATCCGGCCAGAGCATATCGCGGCTGCCGTCTTTCAGGGTTTTTTTGCGGAGAACAATGCCGAACCAGCCGGTGATCGTGATGATGTTAAGGATACCAGCGATAGCGTTCATGTAGTTCCATGGGCCGCTGATGACCTTAAGACCGTCTACGGCCGTCGGTACGGTGTAGGCTAGGTTGCCAATTTCAAAATCGCGGATACAGGCTTCAAGGATGTTGATTGCGAGGATCAGAGGAGCCAAGGTGAGGGCCCATTTCTTATCCGCCAGACGCCATTTGGTACCGTCCTTGCGTGTGCCCCCGACGAAACGGATGCACCAGAAGATGATGCAGCCTGCGGTAGACGAATAGACCTTTACCAGATGGAACCAATCCATGTAGGCGTCCTCTAGGACGAAGAACCACAGGACTGTGAGGACGATCGGGAGGACAAAGAATGCCGCAAACCCGATCCACTTGAACCTGCGCGTAACCTCGTTCAGCGAGAACAACGCTGCGAAAACGAGCAGCCATGCGAGGATGGCGGAAATGATTGTTCCGCCGTTTTCATTGAAAACGAACATAATACAATTCCCCTCAAAATAAAATTTCGGCGTTATCACCGATATTCCATGATATTGTTATATTATTATTTAATCGGTTTTGTCGCAATAGACACATTTAAAAAAATGTCATGTTTTTGACAAATAGTAAGAGGGAATTTATACCTTCAGCTTTATCGGTTCAAGAAATCTGGCGTGTGTTAGGGAGATTCGTTCAACTTTTCATATTCAGCAAAGGCGGTTACCGAGCGTGGGACGCTCCCGGAGATCATCATAAGGAGCTTTTCCAGCAAGACGCGCGGCTCGTCCTCCATGCCCTCTTTTACCCAGTCAATGTACAGGCCGTTAAATACGCGCCTGTAAAAGTTGATGATAAAGTTTTTGTTTTTCTCGGTGACTGAGACACCAAGGTTTTCAATGCATTCATCCACCACATCTAGCATTAACTTATTGGAAAGGCTGGTAAAAAAGCTCTCCGCCTCCGGCCAATAGGAGGAGTGGTAAATGTGCAGGATCATCTTCGTGTTGTTTTTAAGGTAGTTGGCCGTTGCCAGAAAGCCGCCCTCCCAGGTATCAAAGGTGCGGTTTTGAGCAATATCCCGTGAAAGCTCCTTAAAGAATACATATTTAAAGATGTCCATAATGTCCGTGAAATAATAATAGAAGGTCTGCCGGTTGACATTGCAATGCAGGCATAGCTCCTTAACCGTAATTTTATCAATGGACTGCTTCGTGAGCAGTTCTTTAAAGGATTTTATAATTGCTGCTTTTGCCCGTTGTGTCATAGACTTCCCTCCTTGCGGAATAGTTGTGAGAATGGTAAGCAGCACCAGTTTCTCTCACCGATAATATACCACAGGCGGGCGGACCCGTCAACGCATGCCGCAACGCAAACAGCCGCGCCCTCTCCTATTCGGGAGGACGCGGCTGAGGGCTTATATACGGGTCTGGACGCTTATTTTGTGGGTGCATCCTTCTTGTCGCCTATGCCAAGGAGCAGGTTCAGGAGAATGCCGAAGACAGCGGCGCCTGCGATGCAGGGCACGTTCATGCCAAAGAAGGGGATCGTTCCGCCGAAGGCGTACTGGCCGCCGACGCCTATGACCATGACGGAGGCGATGACTGCGATGTTCTTTGCGCTGAACATATCGACCTTCTTGTCGATCATGATGGCAATACCCTGGGCAGCAATCGCACCGAACAAGTAGATCTCCAAGCCACCGATGACGGCGACGGGGATGCCGTAAATTACGCGGATGAGTGGGGTGAAGAAGGAGATGACCATAGCGATTGCAGAAGCAGCAATGAGCACGGGGATAGAGAAGACCTTGGTGATAGCCATTGTGCTGATGTTCTCGCCATAGTTCGTGCCGGCGGGGCCGCCGACGGCGCCGGAGATCATATCGCAGATACCGTCGCCAATCAGGTTGCGGTCAAGCAGATCTGCAATTTCATAGCTCTTCTTGCCCTTTTTCTTGGCGAGGTCGTTGACATAGATATCGAGCTGATAGATATGGGCGGTGGATTCGGGAATAGTGGCAATTGCAATCGGCATGATTGCGGCAACGGCTGCCCAGGAGAGCTTGGGCAGGGAGAAGGCGGGCAGGGCAAAGATACTGCCGTCGCCGAGTTTCCAGATGGAGGCTGCAAGCGCCTCTTCAGGGAGGCTACGGAACAGGCTCATTTCGGCTCCACCGACCCAATAGAGGACTGCGGCAAAAAGGCAGCCGACACCAGCACCAAGCAACAGGGGCAGCTGGCCGAGGAAACCCTTGAGATACTTAGAGAAGATGACCGTAGAGATGAGAGTCACAAGGGAGACGGCCCAGACCCAGCTCGTGCCCGCTGCGCCGGCGGCGTCTGCCACCGGGGCGGCGTCGGACAGGGCATTGCCCGCGAGGGTGAGACCAATGATCATGGCGATGGAGCCGGTAATAGTGGCGGGGAGAACCTTTTCAACCGCGTTTCTGCCGGAGAACCTGACCAAAAGACCGGCTGCGACGGAAACTAAACCGGAGGCGATGATACCAAACTGGGCGATCTGGATGGCCTCAGTCGGTAGGATGCCGTTAACCTTCGCAAAGCCCTGCGCGGCGGCAAGCCCGGATATCGCGGACAGGTAGGAGAAGCTCGAACCATAGTACATCGGGATTCTCTTGCCGGAGATGAACACAAAGCAGATGGTGGCAAGGCCACTGGCAAAGAGAGTCGTCGAGACCTGGAAGCCAGTGATCAGCGCGACCGCGATGGTTGCGGGAAACATGACGATGACCTGCTGGATTGCGTAGAGCAGGAGCTTTCCAAGCGCCGGTTTTTCATCGGGCAGATAGCCGATGACCTGTTTTTCTTTTTGCATTTTCTTTCTCCTCTATCGTTTATTTTTCATTGATACACACGTTTGTTTGCCCGTCGTGCTCGGCCAAATGTACCGCAATAACCTCGCTCAGTGATGTCGGCAGATTTTTCCCGACGTAGTTGGCCTTAATCGGCAGCTCGCTGTGGCCGCGGTCAACCAGTACGGCAAGCTGAATTTTTGCCGGGCGACCGGTTGTCATCACGGCCTCAAGCGCAGCACGGGCCGTTCTGCCAGTGAAGATCACATCGTCAACCAGCACAACAGTCTTCCCCTCAACGGAGAAGGGGATTTTTGTGCTGTTAACCACAGGGTTTTTGTCCACCGGCGTCAGGTCGTCGCGGTATAGAGTGATGTCAAGCTCCCCGACCGGAATCTCGGTGCCATCGATGTTCCGGATGTTTTGCGCAAGCCTGTGCGCCAGCGGGACTCCACGGGTTCTGATCCCAATCAGACAGAGGTTTTGCGCGCCACGGTTTTTTTCCAGAATCTCGTGCGCGATTCTCACCAGCACGCGCGCAACGTCCGCTTCGCTCATTACCTGTGCCTTAGATTTCATGCAAGCACCTCCTATGGCTGCGGATACCGGATCAACTGCAATAAAAAAGCCCTGTCCGCATAGGCAGACAAGGTTAAAGAAAGGACGCGTAGAAAAACACAGTCCTCGCACTATTCATTCAACCTTGCCGGCATCGCAGTACCGTCTTTAAAGATTCCAGAGTTATAATAGCGCAAGCACTTTCAGAAAGCAACACTTAATTTCATGTTTTGAATTATTTATCGTGCGTTAAAGGATTAAAGAACGCCTGAGGGTTTGGTATAATAATACAATGATAATTCCGGCTTTTCACCCGATCTCCGCCTTGGCGCTGTGCTTTACATCGAAAATGCAAGACAGATTTCGCTGTCTTTCGACCGAAGGCGACGTTTTTTATTTACATAAACAGCGCGGAATAACCCATAATCGAAAAGTTATAAACATTCTCAACAGCTTTTTCAACAGGTAAAAAGCTTAGTAAATGAAGTGAAGCAGGGATTATTCCCAGAATTATACAAACCCGTAAACAAGATTTGGCTAAATTCAAATGATGAGAATAGTTTACATAATATTATATTTCTCAGGTCGAGCAGATTAACCTCGTAGGAAACATAATTTGCAGCATATGCTGCGTTTTCATCTACCTAGCGGAAAGATAAAGGGGAATACAGGTTCTACTGGCCAAAAAGTATACAAAGTGTTAGAGAAATGAAAGCAAGTAGCGCGGATTGGTCAGAATATTCGTACATTTAACGAATCAATCCCTGAATCGCCAAAACAGTCAAAATGTTTTGAATAAATCGTTATTAAACCTTGCAAATCACGTTTTGGTGCGCTATAATACTTTACGTAGTTATGCGCGGACAGATGTTCGTGTATGACGGACAATATCAAGGTGCGGGCTATCAGCCCGCAAACTAATGGAGGAAAAGTAATGAAAAAGTATTTGGCTCTTATTCTTGCGTGCCTGATGCTCGTTGCGCTCTTCACCGGTTGCGGCCAGGGAGCGACGAAGGATGATCCCGCCGACAACGGCGGCGCATCCACAGGCGAAAAGGTTGTTAAAATCGGCGTGTTTGAGCCTGCATCCGGCGACAATGGTGCTGGCGGCAAACAGGAAGCTCTCGGCGTTCAGTATGCGAACAAGGTTCAGCCCACAGTGGAAATCGCTGGCGAAACCTATAAAGTTGAGCTTGTCACAGCAGATAACCAGTCCTCGAACGATAAGGCACCTTCTGCGGCTGCCACACTCGTGAGCGCTGGTGTCTCTGTCGTCCTTGGCTCTTATGGCTCCAGCGTCTGCATTGCGGCTTCCGATACCTTTAAGAATGCTGGCCTTGCTGCGGTTGGCATCACTTGCACAAACCCGCAGGTCACTGAAGGTAACACCCACTATTTCCGCATCTGCTTCCTTGATCCCTTCCAGGGCACTGTTCTGGCGAACTTCGCCAAAGATAATTTTGAGGCTAAGAAGGCCTATTGCCTTGCGAAGCTCGGCGATGACTATTCCGTCGGCCTCTGCAACTACTTTAAGCAGGCTTTTGAGGCTCTTGGCGGCGAGGTCATTTATGAAACCTTCCCCGAGGGCAACTCTGACTTCACCTCCTACGTCACCAACGCCAAGAACGCCGGCGCGGATGTTTTCTTCTCCCCGGTTTCTACTGAGGCTGCTGCTCTGATCATTGATCAGGCATCGGCACAGGGCATGACTATGCCTATCCTCGCGGGCGACACCTGGGATTCCAACGTCATCCTAAACGCTGCAAAGGGCAAAGACATCCAAGTCTACATCACCACCTTCTATCAGGAGGGCGGCAATAAGGACTTCGATGACGGCTTCAAAGCCTGGCTGAACAGCGATGCCACCGCGCTTGCCAATAATGGCGGCGATACCACCATTGCTGCTGTTTCAGCGATGGGCTATGACGCGTACTTTGTTGCGCTTGAGGCCCTCAAGGCTGCCGGCTCCACCGATTCCGTCAAAGTTAACGAGGCACTCTGGAACGTCACCTACACCGGTGTTTCCGGCGACATCGCGTTTGACAGCGTTAACGGCGACGCCGTCCGCGACACCGCTTACGTTAAGCTGGCTAACAACGAGACCGGTGCTTGGGAATTCATCGCGATTCAGAAAGCAAAATAAGCAAACCTCTGATCACTTCTACATAAGTGGCATGGGCGGGAGCACAGCTCCCGCCATGCCCTTTTCTGAAATTGTGGCGCTCATACTAAACATTGATAAAAAGCCTGGTATCATTGCGGGGCTTTTGCGCCGTTGTGCGTCATCGTCCTTGGTGGGCATCAGCCTTCCGGCATCCTTTTCTTTGACTGATACAGAAATCCCGCGCAAATCTTAGCGGCCTTTCTATCAGTGTTTAGTATCAATTTGACACTGGGCTGCCTCGAAAGGGAACGAGTGTTCGCACCCTTTCGAGACAGCCCAAATCTGAGGAGGATCCTCTCTATGGAATTTTTTTCTGACAATTTGCCGTATCTACTGTCGGGTATTTCTGTCGGCGGTCAGTATGCGCTTATCGCCATCGGATATACCATGGTGTACGGCATTTTGCGGCTCATCAACTTTGCCCACGGCGACGTCTTTATGGTAGCCGGTCTCATCATGATCTATCTTGCAGCCAGTCTGCCTCTTTACGTGGCGATTCCACTGGTGGTTGTCCTCACGGTGCTTCTGGGCTTTGCTATCGAGCGAGCGGCCTATAAGCCCCTGCGCACCTCGCCGCGTATGTCGATCATGATCTCCGCTATCGGCGTCAGCTATCTGCTGCAGAATCTAGCGCTGTACATCACCGGCGGCCTCAACAAGAACTATCCTGCAGTGCCTTGGATTTCCGACACCATTACCATCGGTGAGGCTGTGACTAAGCGCGTCACGGTCATCACGCCCATCCTGACGGTCGTGCTGGTTGTGGTGCTGGTGCTGTTTATCAACCACACAAAGATGGGCATGGCCATGCGTGCCG
>CAYRIA010000059.1:0-11691 GCA_964424175.1 uncultured Oscillospiraceae bacterium
GGCACGCAGAACGGTGATAATTTCCTTCTCGGTGGGCAGCGGGATGGGCCCGGAAACGCGGGCCTCCGTGCGCTTTGCGGTCTCGACGATCTTCTCGGCCGCCTTGTCGATGAGCTGATGGTCATAAGCCTTGAGTCTGATGCGGATCATTTTTTTTGCTGCTGCCATGTAAAATTCCTCCTGAACGTTTGTTTCCGCGGGATTATTCCCAACGGCATTTTTGACGTTCGGCGAGACGATTTTCTGCACACTTTGCCGTGCGTATCAGACCTTGTCCGAAAAACAAACCGGATTTGTGTCCGGTTCATGTGCCGTCCAACCGATATACGCCGTGCTGCAGAAACACGCTCAACCGCCCGATTGCTGCCGGATAACTCCGGCACGGACATACTCCACGAAAGTTACCGGGCAAGCGCCCGCAATCTCTCGCTTCTTCGCATTTTGCGCCGTTTGGGCACAACTGTCCCAGCAAGCGCTCCGTTAGAATATCAGAATTTCCCCCTACTGTCAAGTGCTATTTACATGTTTCCGGGCAATTATGCGCATTTTTTCGGCAATTGAGCTAAATCGACTCAAAGGCGAAAAGGGAGCGATAATTCGCTCCCTTTCTATTTATATATGTATTGCGTATGGCACGCTCAACCGCCGGAGGCGAGGATGGAAAAGTGCATGTAGTCCACAGCGGTGCTCCAGCCCTGCCCCCCCCAGCCCCAGCCGTACTTGGCGAAGGCCTTCACGACGCTGCCGTCCGGTGTGATGCAATAGGGGCTCGAGCTGGTCTTGTAACAGAAGCTGCCGACCTGCTGACCCGTTTTGTAATTGACATAGTAGTTTTCATTGGGATTGATGTCGATGGCGCAGCCCCAGCTGTGACGCAGGGTGTCGGAATAACGCGCGCCACCCAGCGCGTGGATAGGGAAGCGCTCTGGGCTGTTGTAGATCTCCTCGAAGATGGCCTGTACCTCGCGTGCGACCAAGGTGTTGACCTGTAGTCCCCAAGTGCGGGTAATTTTGGCGCCGTTTTTATCGATGTCCCAGGTTTTGACCGAGACGGTCACAATGTGGCCGCCCGCATCGGTGGGACTAGAGAAATAGGTCTTGCTTGCATTTCCGAACAGCGCCAGCCTACGATCCGCTGCAGTCATGTTCCTGTATTTGAAGGCGAAGGAGGTAAAGGTCGGGTCGACCTCCCGTTCCTTTTCCACCGCCCAGCCCTGCTTTTCACGGCTTTCGGGGAACAGCAGACGCAGGATCACCGTTGTCGCCTCGGCCCGCGTGAGCGACTTGTCACCCTGGAAGGAACCATCGGCATAGCCGGTGAGGATCCCTTTCATATAGACCTGCTCGACACTGCCCTGATAAGCCTTGTTCATCGTGTCATAGTCCGCAATGTGTTTGGCAAAGCTATCCGAGCTGCTGGCCAGCGTCATCGGGTTTAAATAATAGACCAGATAGACGACGCGGTTGAGCAGATAGGCCATTTCATAGCGGCTGATCGGCTTTTCGAGTTCTGCAGATTTCAGCTGAATAAGGGGGTAGGATTTTTGTGTGTTCTTATCATCGATGGTCTCAACAACCTCAAGCACCCCCGCCTCATTGAGTGCGTTCCAATACTCCTCCGACCAGTGGGTACCCTGCTTGGGAAAGATCAGGAGCTCCCCAGCCAAGGTGATGAGCTTGATAAACTCGCCACGCTTAATCGTGTCGTTCGGATGGAAAAGCCCGTCCTCCTTGCCGTTTATCAGGCCATACTGCGCCAGTGTTTGCACGTTTTCATAAAACCAGTCGCCGGGCTGCACATCCGGGAACCCGGCAGCTGACACACCCACCGGCAGAGCCGGAAGCAGCAACGCAAGCATCAAGACAAGCGCAAGCGCTCTTTTCAATCGTTTTTTCATACTTTCCTCTTTCTATGCGCCGGCCCACGCGAACCGCCGTTCTCAGCTCCCCGCAAGCAGCTCCGTGAACAGCCGCCGCGCAGGGTTTAAGTTGTCCTTTCGCCAAAAAACGACAAGCTCAAAGCGCGTGTCGACATCTGCAAGCTCCAAAGACGCGCAGCCGCGACCCAGCTCCCGCACCATCGGGCAAGGCACAAGGGCAACGCCGTTGCCGCTGCGAACCTGGAGAAACAGCGATTCCAGCGTCGGAACCGTAATAACTCCACCCAGCCCCCGCCCGCGGAGCAGCGCCTCTTCCAATCGTTTTGCATAGTCGCTTCGCTGCTCGCCCACGCTGATATAGCTGAACGCCGAGAGCTCCTCGGCGCGGACGCTTTTGTGCGCCGTCAGAGGGTGTCCCTCCGCACAGACGAGGCAGAAATGCTCCTCCGCGGCCTTTTGAGAGGCTAACGAGTCCATGTCCTGCGGCAGGGCATAGGAAAAACTCACACCGATATCCGCCTCACCTCTGTCCACTAGCGCCGCCACCTCCGAAAGCTCGTGGTGATGGACGCCAAGTATGACCTCCGGGTGTTTCGCGCAGAAGTCCGCGTAAACCGCGTTGAGCGAATCAGAAAACAGGCTTACACTGGCTGCTGTGAGCGTCGGACGCCCTGTGTCGCCCGCATCTCGGACAGCGGTTTCCAGTACCGCCACCTGCTCCAGCAGTGCCTTTCCCTCACGGTAGAGGAGGCTACCCGCCTCCGTGAGCCTGACCGTGCGCCCCTCGCGGTGTAAAAGCTGAACACCCAGCGACTCCTCTAGTGCCGAGACATTTCGCGAGGTCGTCGAGTGGCTGATATACAGCGTCTCCGCCGCACGGGTAAAGCCGCCGTTTTCGACGACCGATATGAACACACTTAGCTGTTCGAGCTCCATGGTTCCGGCCTCCCTTCTCCGGTAGCCTGACCAAACTATCCAACCCGCTTTGCCGGACTAATATTGGTTAGGTTCGAGTTTAAAACTGATTGAGCCTGAAAGGGTGCGGCATGAGCTGGCTGAGCCTGTAGCTCACATAGCCGCCCGAGGCCTTGGCACAGAGCACCTCCATATCGCCGGCAAACTCCGTCAGCACCTGCCTGCAGGCACCGCAAGGCATGCAGTAGTCCTCACTCTCGCCGTAGATCGCAATGCGTGAAAAGCGCTTTTCGCCCTCACTAATCGCCTTGTAAATTGCCACACGCTCGGCGCACATGGTGCTGCCAAGTGCGCTGTTTTCAATATTGCAGCCGGTGAATATGCGCCCGTCCTCACATTCGAGCGCCGCACCGACCTTGAAGCGGGAATAGGGCGCGTAAGCAGACTCGGAGGCGCCCTTTGCCGCATTCAGCAGCTCTCTGTCGGTCATAGCTAAACCCCTTTCTCAGAATCAATCCGTATTGATCTCCCAGTTTTCTATCCCGTAAAAGACGTTATCCCGAACCGGCCTCATGCCGGTTACCACGCCTCTGTGGGTAACTACCTGCTGTTTTTCAAAGCAAATGGGAACAATCGGCGCGGTGTCGGTGATGTATTTGAACATCAGATCGGCGGCCTTTTGGCGCTCGTTATCCCCGGCGGCCATGAAGTCCGTGATGTGCTGCTCCAGCACGGCATCCGAGATTTTCCCGTAATTAAGGATGCCGTCCGAAAGAAGGAGGTTCCGCAGCGAAAAGTCGTTCGTCAGCCGGGTTTCGGCATAAAATAGGTCAAATTCTCCCGCCGCCAGCGCAGCAGAATAATCGTCCCAGGAGAGCTTGTTCAGTTCGACCGTAATCCCCAGCGCAATTAGCTTGTCCGCTATCGACTGCGCGGCCTGCACCTTGGCGGGGCTTTCACTACACACGAGGAAGTCTAGATCGATTTCCACCGGGATGCCGGTTATCATGATTTCGCGCTTGTCATCATCATCGTAGTCCTGCACCAGCGCCTCATCGAAAGCGGCATTACTCTTGCTGACGGAGTAGGAGACGATGTCGGAAAACGCGTCGTTATACAGCGCGCTGATTGGGTTCATGGGCAGGGTGGCTACGGCCGAAGCGCCGCCCAGGATGTCCATTGCAATATGCTCGCGGTCGACGACATAGGTCATGGCCTTTCGGCAGAGGGGGTTTGAGAAAAAGCGGCTCTTGCTGTTGAAGCCGAGATACTGCATATTCGTGGTGGGAAAATTGCGAATTTCGTTTGCCGAACCGTAGCCGAGGTTGAAGGCGCTCGACGGGTCATTCGTTACGAGGTCAATCTCCGAGTTTTCAAAGGCTGTGATAAAGGCCTCCGTCTCGGTAACTTCTTTAAGATAGATGGTATCGACCGGCAGAGAGGCGTACAGCCTGTGTCCGGAAAAGGCCGTCAGCTTCATGCGGTCTTCATCGGGCTGGTAAGGGCCGGTGCCCAGAGGCACCGCCTCCTCAATGCTGCCGTTTTTAACGACAGGAATATCCAACAGCGCCGGGAACAGCCTGTCGGCATAGTTTAGCGTGACGATAAACATGCTCTCGTCGAGGGCATTAACGCCGTAAACGCATTTGAAGCGCTCTGCATACTGCGGGCTTCGCGTCGCGCGCTGGAGGGAATAGGAGGCATCCGAGGCTGTCAGCTTAGAGCCATCCCAGAAGCTCACGCTTGTGTCCACATAGAACTTCCAATGGATGCCGTCTTCCGTACTATAGTCCGTAATCAGCTCCGGAGAAAAGGCGAAGGTATCATCCAGAGTAAAGAGCCTATCGTACATGAGCTGGGCGCACAAGAGGTTCTGAACGTTTTTCGTCGTATAGGGGTTGAAGCTATAGGCCTTGTCGCAATTGAGCGAAAAAACGTTATCAGCTTTATAATAGTGTACCTCGTCGGCTTTGGTGCCAGCGTCTGAGGGTAAAGGCGGCTCTTCCTGCTCGGTACCTCCGCAGGCGGCGAGCAGGCCGCAAAGCGCAGCTAGGACAAGCAGCAGGCTCGTCCCCTTCTTGAATCGTGTCGCCATAAGCTATCCTTTCGGGTTGGCCGCTTACGAAACGGCGATGACGGCAGCCTGCGCGCCCCTGTCGCCGTCCGTCGCCCTGTGTGACCAGTATTTGTCGCTGTTGCAGGCAGTGCACTCATCGCTGACCGCAATATTTGCCGCAAAAAGCCCAAGCTGCAGCAGCCGCCTTCTGTTCGTCTCCTTCAGGTCCGCCATGAATTTTCCGGAATCGCCAACAGGGAAATACGTGCCCGCGCTCTCGCCGCCGAGGAGACGATCAATCCCTGCAGGCACGTCGGCGTCCGTTTCATAGCAGCACAGGTCGATGGCCGGTCCAATCGCCGCGCAGATATTGTCGAGCTGTGCGCCCAGCTCCGTCATACGCGCAATGGCAACGCCGAGGATATCTGCCACCGTGCTGCGCCAGCCGCAATGGATTGCACCCGCAACGCCCGCCTTGGTGTCGCAGAGCAGCACAGGCACACAGTCCGCCGTGAAGCAGAACAACGGCAGTCCCCTGACGTTTGTCACAATCCCGTCCGCCTCATAGGAGAAGGGCGAAAACAACGCGCGCCTGTCCCCATCCGTCACTACGCGCACCGTATCTTTGTGCACCTGACGGGTATAGCAGGCGTCCTGTTCCGGAAGGCCGAGGGCTGAAAACACACGGCGATAATTCTCGCGCACGTTCTCCTCGGCGTCACCCCGGTTCTCACCGAGGTTCAGGCTTTCAAGGGCGCCCTTACTAACGCCGCCCCAGCGCGTTGTGAACGCGTGGGTGAAAGGGATGTTCGGGGCAGTCATATAGACCAGTTCCCCAACGCGCATTTCGGCAAAGGGTTTCATCAATTCCACGATCTGGACTCCTTAAAGCCGCAGCTTACTCGTTCCGGCCGCAGCATTCCTTATATTTCAGGCGACGCGAGCCGTCCGCCTTCATCTTTCCACAGGGGCAGGGGTCGTTGCGCCCGGGCTTTGCCGAGGCCTTAACGGGCTGCTTTTTTACGGACTCGTCCCCGCCGACGCTGCTGACCGCGCCCTTGGCAACGCTCTTACGCTCAATGGGCTGCTCTTTTTTGATCTGCACGGTGAACAGGCGGCGCACAACCTCCGTGCGGATGCCGCCGATCATTTCCTCGAACATATCGAAGCCCTCACGCTTATAGGCATCAACCGGCTTATCGTTGCCATAGGCACGCAGGCCAATGCCCCGGCGCAGCTCCTGCATGGCGTCCAAGTGATCCATCCAGTATTCGTCGACCACACGCAGCATAATCACGCGCTCAAGCTCGCGCATGAGCGGCACTCCGTTGGGCATGGGTCCAAAGGCCGCCTCACGAGCGGCATAGACCCTTTCTGCCTTTTCCAGCAGCTCATCCGTGAGCGACTGGGTGGTCATTCGGTCAAGTGCCTTCATGTTGGGCTTGAGCTCACCCCGGGTCAGGAACATCCCCTCAAAGGGAACGAGGGCACTTTCAAACTGCGCCAGGTCCGCGAAGTAGTCGCGCCCCTCCATGCCGCTGTGCACATGCTCCCGAATGAACTCCGCGATCATGGCTTGGATGGCGCTCGCAATATCCTCGCCGTCGAGTACCTTGCGGCGTTGGTCGTAGATGGTGTTGCGCTGGAGGTTCATCACGTCGTCGTATTCCAGCACGCTCTTGCGGCTTTGGAAGTTGCGGCTCTCGACAGTCTTCTGCGCCTGCTCGATGGCGTTGGAGAGGATTTTATAGTCGAGCGGGGTATCCTCGTCGACGCCCATACGCTCCATCATACCCTGCACCCGCTCGGAGCCAAACAGGCGCATCAGGTCATCCGTCATCGCCAGGTAGAAGCGGCTCTCGCCAGGGTCGCCCTGACGACCGGAGCGGCCGCGGAGCTGGTTGTCAATACGCCGGGAGTCGTGGCGCTCGGTGCCGATGATGAATAAGCCTCCCGCCGCACGGACGGCATCCGCTTCGCTGGCGATGGCGTCTTTATGGAAGGCATGCCTTTCGGCGAACATTTTGCGCGCGGCAAGGATGTTCTCGTTGTCGGTCTCACCGTAGCCCGTCGCCTCGGCAATCAGCTCATCGCCGAAGCCATGCTTTTTCAGGTCGTGCTTTGCGAGGTATTCCGCGTTGCCCCCGAGCATGATGTCCGTGCCGCGACCAGCCATATTGGTAGCAATGGTCACAGCGCCCAGCTTTCCGGCCTGCGCGATGATCTCCGCCTCCCGCTCATGGTTCTTGGCGTTTAAGACGCTGTGCTGGATGCCCGTGCGCTTGAGCAGGGCGCTCACCAGCTCACTTTTTTCAATGGAAACCGTGCCGACCAGCACGGGCTGCCCCTTTTCGTGACAGGCGCGGATCTGCTCAATAATGGCCTTGAGCTTTCCCTGCTCGTTTTTGAAAACGGCATCGGGGTTGTCGATGCGTGCAAGGGGCTTATTGGTTGGAACCTCGATGATGTCAAGGTTATAGATGGAGATAAACTCCTCCTGCTCAGTCAGCGCCGTACCGGTCATACCGGAGAGCTTGCCATAGAGCCGGAAGAAGTTCTGGAAGGTGATGGTCGCGAGCGTCTTGCTCTCTTCGGCAACCTTGACGTGCTCCTTGGCCTCGATGGCTTGGTGAAGCCCCTCAGAGTAGCGCCTGCCAAGCATGAGACGGCCGGTAAATTCGTCCACGATGATCACTTCGCCGTCCTTCACGACGTAGTCAATATCGCGCTTCATCACTCCATGTGCCTTGACGGCCTGGTTAATGTGGTGGGAGAGGGTGGAGTTTTCCAGATCAGAAAGGTTTTCAATGCCGAAGGCCTGCTCGGCCTTCCTGACGCCGCGGGCGGTGAGGGTCGCGGTTTTGGCCTTTTCGTCGACCACATAGTCGGCATCCAGATCCTCGGCTTCCTCACTTTTCTCGTCGATGCTGGCGTAGACGACGGGCTTCAAACGGGAGACGAATGCTTCCACTTGCCCGTAAAGCTCGGTGCTCTTATCGCCCATGCCAGAGATAATCAGCGGCGTGCGCGCCTCGTCGATGAGGATGGAGTCGACCTCGTCGACGATGGCAAAGCTGTGCCCGCGCTGCACCATCTGCGTATTATAGATTGCCATATTGTCACGCAGATAGTCGAATCCCATTTCGTTATTGGTGCCGTAGGTAATGTCTGCGGCATAGGCGACCTTACGCTCTTCGTTCGTCAGGCCGTGGACAATCAGTCCGACGGACAGGCCGAGAAAGCGGTAGACCTTGCCCATCCACTCACTGTCGCGCCTGGCAAGGTAGTCGTTAACCGTTACGATGTGCACGCCCTTGCCCTCAAGCGCATTGAGATACGCCGGCAGCGTCGCCACCAGGGTTTTACCCTCGCCGGTCTTCATCTCAGCGATGCGCCCCTGATGCAGAACGATGCCGCCGACGAGCTGCACGCGGAAGGGGTACAGCCCTAAAACACGCTTGGCGGCCTCGCGAGCCGTGGCAAAGGCTTCGGGCAGAAGCTCGTCCAATGTTTCGCCCTTTTCCAGCCGCGCCTTGAATTCATCGGTCTTCTCGCGCAGCTGCGCGTCCGTCAGGGCGGCATAGTCTTCTGCCATTCCCTCAATGCTGTCCACAAGAGGCTTTATCTTTTTCAGCTCCCGTTCGCTGTGGGTGCCGAAGATTTTTGAAATAATACTCATTGGCTTTGCGCCTTCCTTTTGTGCTTATTCGGGCTTTTCGCATACCTAACAATGTATTGTAGCACACAATTATGAATAAAAAAAGAGGGCAAATCCCTCTCGTACCGGGTTTTATCCCCCATCCTCTGTCAAAAATCGGCAACGCATCCGCTGCAATCCCCCTGTCCGCCTTCTGCAGGCCCGGAGAATCCGGCATTTCCTCCACGTTTGCACCCCCTCATTCGCGGCGATTGGTACAGCTTTGCTCTTGACTGCGCAGCCCATCCCGCGTATCATGGAAGAAACATTTTAAAGCCGTCTTGAAAGGAAGGGTCACCCATGAAAACGCTCCTGTTAGGCAACGAAGCTGTGGCGCGCGGGCTATATGAGGCCGGTTGCCGCTTCGTCTCCGCCTATCCCGGCACGCCCTCGACCGAGATCGCCGAGGCCGTTGCCAAATATGACGAGATCTATGCCGAGTGGGCGCCAAACGAAAAGGTGGCCGCGGAAGCCGCCATTGGCGCTTCCATTGGCGGTGCGCGCGCCTTCTGCGCGATGAAACACGTTGGTCTGAACGTCGCCGCTGATCCTCTGTTTACCGTCTCCTATACCGGCGTTAACGGAGGGCTGGTCATTGCCGTGGCCGACGATCAGGGGATGCACTCCTCTCAAAACGAACAGGATTCCCGCCACTACGCTATCGCTTCCAAGGTACCGATGCTGGAGCCTTCCGACAGCGCCGAGTGCTTGGCCTACGCAAAGCTCGCCTTCGACCTTTCCGAGGAGTACGACACACCTGTCATCTTCCGCACCTGTACCCGTGTCGCGCATTCGCAGAGCATCGTTTCGCTCTCCGAGCGCGTCGAGCGTGAGCTCAAGCCCTATGAAAAGAATCCCGCCAAGTACGTGATGATGCCCGGCAACGCAAAAAACCGCCATCCCATTGTCGAAGCACGCATGGAAAAGCTCGCGCAATATGCCGAGACCAGCGACATAAACCGCGTAGAAATGGGCGAAACCTCTATCGGCTTTGTCACCGCCGGTATCTGCTACCAGTACCTGCGCGAGTGCTTCCCCGATGCCAGCATCTTAAAGCTCGGAATGGTCAATCCCCTGCCCGTAAAGCTCATTGCAGATTTTGCTGCGAAGGTCGATAAGCTCATTGTCGTCGAGGAGCTTGACCCCGTGATCGAAACACACCTGCGCGCAAACGGTATCCGGGTTGACGGAGGCAAGGATCTATTCGGCCTTTGCGGCGAGCTGAGCCAGAACAGAATTCTCCGCGCGCTCGGCATGACTACCGCTCCTTTCATAGACTTCGGCGAAACCGTGCCCCCGCGCCCGCCCACGCTCTGTCCCGGCTGTCCGCACAGAGGGCTGTTTTATACCCTGAAAAAGATGGGACTGATGGTCTCCGGCGATATCGGCTGCTACACCCTCGGCTCTCTGCCCCCGCTGGGTGCAATGGATACGACGATCTGCATGGGTGCGTCCATCCCCGCCCTGCACGGCTTCAACACCGTCCGCGGTACGGAGAGCGCAAAAAAGTCCGTGGCCGTCATCGGCGACAGCACCTTCATGCACAGCGGTATCACCGGCCTCATCGACATCGTTTACAACAAGGGAATCAGCACCGTGCTGATCCTCGACAACTCCATTACCGGCATGACCGGCCACCAGCAAAATCCCACCACCGGCAAAACTCTCAAGGGCGAGCCCGCTCCTGCCGTCTCGATCGAAAAGCTCTGCGAGGCCATCGGCGTGAAGCGCGTTCGTGTGGTTGATCCCTATGCCCTCACGGAGCTGCGTGAGCTTCTCACAGCGGAGCTGGCCGTCGAGGAGCCTTCCGTCATCATCGCCAGACGCCCTTGCATCCTACTGCCGGAGGTCAAAACAGCACCGGCTCTGACCGTAGACCATGACAAGTGCATCGGTTGCCGCATGTGCATGACCATCGGCTGTCCCGCCATCAGCTTTGCGGACAAAAAATCCACCATCGATCCCACCCTCTGCGTCGGCTGCGAGCTCTGCGTGCAGATGTGCAAGCCCGGCGCCATCGGGAAAAAGGAGGGCAAATAGATGAGCAAGACCACAAACCTCATGATCGTCGGCGTCGGCGGTCAAGGAAGCCTCCTCGCCTCGCGCATTCTTGGCAGCGTGCTGCTGGGCCGCGGCTATGACGTGAAAATGAGCGAGGTTCACGGCATGAGCCAGCGCGGCGGCAGCGTCGTGACCTATGTCAAATTCGGAGAAAAGGTCGCCTCTCCCCTCGTTGACCAGGGCGAGGCTGACTATATCCTCGCCTTTGAGCGGCTGGAGGCAGCACGCTGGATCTCCTACCTGAAGGAAGGCGGTACGATGATCTTAAACGACCGCCGCATCAGCCCCATGCCCGTCATCACCGGCGCTATGGCCTATCCCGACGCAATCGTCGAAAAGCTCCGTGAAAATGGTGCACGAATCATCGCGGCGGACGCGCTGGCAATGGCGACCGAGGCGGGAAGCGCAAAGAGCGTAAACGTGGTGCTAATCGGCATTCTCTCGGCGCTGACCGACTTTGCCGAGGAGGTCTGGCAGCAGGCACTAGTCGACTGCGTAAAGCCCAGATTTCTTGAGCTGAACCGGATAGCCTTTTCACTTGGCCGCGCATACGCTTTGAAGAATCTTTAAACCCCATGCGCACGGACAGGACGCCGCCGGACAGGCGGCGTCCTTCCCTACGGAAAGGAGTTACCATGCCCTCTCAGCTCAGAGAAGTCAACATCAAGGCGGACCTGCCAACGGCGGCAGACGCAATTAAGCGCGTGACCTTCAACATCCACCAAAGCAAGGCGCTGGGCTGCACTGTGCTAAAACTCATTCACGGCTATGGTTCAACCGGCAAGGGCGGTAAAATCCGCACTGAAGCCCGCCGCTATCTTCAGCAGCAGAAGGCAAAGGGCGTCATCCGCGACTTTATCCCCGGCGAGGAGTTTTCTATCTTCAACGAGGCCACTCGAGCGGCCTTCGCCAAATGCGACGAACTGCGGCGAGACAGCGATCTTGAGCGCGCAAATAATGGCGTGACCATCGTTGTGCTTTAGCGCTCCGGCCCGGGCAAAAGGTTCAACAAAGATATTGACAAGCAAATTATTAGATGGTATTATTCTATGGCTAACGCAAAATGCGCGGGCGTAGTTCAA
>CAYRIA010000060.1:0-11556 GCA_964424175.1 uncultured Oscillospiraceae bacterium
ATGGCCTTGACGACCGACGCGTCCGGTGTGATCACGAGCTGCGCCATCGACGGCTCGCAGTGCAACGTCAACTTTGACAAGACCGGAAAGATCACCAGCGATCTGGACGCCGCTCTCCAGACGAAGAACGAGCTTGGCGAAGGCTACGACATGAAGAAGGCCTCCTCCATCGGTAAAGAGTGGAACGAGCAGGCTGCCGCATTTGCCAAATATATAACCGGCAAAACCGCAGCCGAGGTTGCGGGTATTGCGGTTGATGAGACTGGCGTGACAACCGAGGCCGACCTGCTCAGCTCCGTTACAATTCACATCAGCGACTTCCTGGCCTTGGTTGCCAAAGCGGTGAAATAACAAAAATTCTCGCTTTTATGCGAAAACGGAAAGGCGGATAATGCCTTTCCGTTTTCTGCGTTTGATTAAGGCGGGCACATTGGCGGCATCTTGATAGGAGACAGTAAATGAAAAGACTTACCGCGCTTGCACTTTGCGCCGTGCTGTTGCTGACTTCCGGCTGCGGCTGGATGCAACCTGAGCCAAAACACATCCGTTATCAGGCGGAATTCCTATCTTTATTTGACACGGTGACAAGCATCGTAGGCTATGCCGACAGTAAGGAGGACTTTACAGAGCTTGCCGAGCGTATTCGGGATAAGTTAGAGGAATACCACCAACTTTACTCAATCTATGATGGCTATGTAGATGTGAACAACATCAAAACCATTAACGAGAACGCCGGCGAGGTGCCCGTGACAGTGGACAGCCGCATTATTGATCTTCTGCAATATGCGAAGGAGCAATATGTGCTCACAAACGGAACGCTGAACATCGCGCTTGGATCGGTGCTCGAAATCTGGCACGATTACCGGGAGGCGGGCGCTGACGATCCGGAGAATGCGGAGCTTCCGCCGATGACGCTGCTGCAAGAGGCAAACGAGCACACCAACATTGACGATCTGGTCATCGACGCCGCTGCTTCGACCGTCTATATCCGAGATCCGCTGATGCGCATCGACGTGGGGGCGATAGCGAAGGGCTATGCAACAGAGCAGGTGGCACAATACTTTGAGAAACAGGGAGTTACGAATCTGCTTTTCAGCGTGGGGGGGAATGTTCGTGCCCTCGGCGGAAAGTTTGATGATGGCAGTGATTTGGTTGTTCCTTGGAAGGTTGGTGTGAAAAATCCCGATCTGGACAGCAGTGAAACAGAGCTCCTGACTGTTGCTGCTGAGGACTGCTCCGTCGTATCCAGCGGAATTTATGAGCGCTATTATACCGTCGACGGGGCGCAATACCACCACATCATCGACCCGAAGACCTTGATGCCGGCGGCTTATTATGCGCAGGTGACGATCGTCTGCAAGGATTCCGGGCTTGCGGATGCATTATCTACCGCCGCCTTCGTCCTGCAGCACGAGGAGGCGCTGGCCTATATTAACGCCATGGACGGCGTTGAGGCCTGCTGGGTGCTAAAGGATGGCAGCCGGTTTTATTCGGATGGCTTTGAGACTTTGAAATACTGATGTCATCTCGCAAAGGACGCCCCGAAACAGCGTATCGGGGCGTCCTTTTATGCAAGCAGCTTGACTGGTTAAGTCTCATTTGGAGACTCCGGTTTTCGTCAGGACAGGAGCATCTCGTCTGTTTCCTCCTGAACGCCGGCTAGTTCCGCGAATTTCTGCAAAAGTTCTGCCTTGGTCAGGCGCTTTTTCTCCTCGCCAGAGATATCGAGGATGATTCTGCCCTCGTTCATCATAATGAGTCGGTTGCCGTGGCGGATGGCGTCAGACATGTTATGCGTGATCATCATGGTCGTAAGCTGGTTTTCGCCGACGATTTTCTCCGAAAGCTCGAGCACCTTAGCTGCAGTCGCAGGGTCGAGGGCAGCCGTGTGCTCGTCGAGCAGAAGCAGCTTCGGCTTTTGCAGCGCCGCCATTAAGAGCGTCAGCGCCTGACGTTGGCCGCCGGAAAGCAGGCCGACCTTTGCGGTCATGCGATCCTCCAGGCCGAGACCGAGGGTCTTGAGCGCCTCGCGGTAGCGTGCGCGCTCGGGGCGTGTAACACCCCAACAGAGCCCCCGATTTTTCCCGCGGCGGTAAGCCAAGGCGAGGTTTTCCACGATGGCCATATTGGGTGCAGTGCCCATCATCGGGTCCTGAAAAACCCTTCCGATGAAAGCTGCGCGTTTATGTTCAGGCAGCGCGGTGACGTTGACGCCATCAATTGTAATTGCGCCGCCGTCAACCGGCCAGACACCGGCGATGGCGTTGAGCATCGTCGACTTGCCTGCGCCGTTTCCGCCGATGACTGTGACGAAGTCTCCCTCGTGCAGATGGAGGCTCAACTTACAGAGAGCCCGCTTTTCATTGATTGTGCCGAGATTAAAGGTTTTGTCTATCTGTTTTAGGTCAAGCATCTTTACGCCTCCCCTTCTTCCCCGCCGATGCGAAAGAATTTTTGGCTTTGGCTCGCAGGTAAGGCGCCGCAAGGAAGATTGCCACGATTGCAGCCGTCAGCAGCTTCAGCAAATCAGTCGGCATCTTGAGCCAGATGACTATACCGATCGCGAGATAATAGACCACGCCGCCAATAATGGCAAAGCTCAGCCGGATGAAAAAGTTCATCCGCGTGGAGAGCAGGGCGTCACCCAGTACGTCGCCGATGATGACGGCAGCAAGCCCGATCACGATTGCACCCTGGCCCATCTTTATATCCGCAAACCCTTGATATTGAGCCATCAGCCCGCCGGAAAGCGCAACAAGCCCATTGGCGATGCACAGCGCAATGACTTTCATCACATCGATATTGATGCCCTGAGCCTTAGACATATGCGGGTTGCAGCCGGTCGCGCGGATGGCGCTACCCTGCTCCGTGCCGAAATACCAGTAAAGCAGAATAATCAAAATGCCGGCGATACACAGCGCCGTAACAATTGCGTTTTGAGAATTGCGCAGGGAGACAACCAACGAAAATTTGCCGACATTGACCGCCTTATTCGCTCCGCTCAGAATCATCAGGTTGACAGACCATAGAGAGATCTGCGTCAAAATCCCGGCGAGGATGCCCGGAATACCAAGCAGGGTGTGCAGAAGCCCGGTTACAAGTCCTGCAAGAACCCCTGAAATAACCGCGGCCAGAAGGGCCAGTGGCGCGGGAACGCCTGCCAAAATCAGCACAACGGTAACGGCGCCTCCTGTCGCAAAAGAGCCGTCAACCGTGAGGTCCGCAAAATCCAGCAGCCGGAAGGTGATATAAACGCCGAGCGCCATAATCCCCCAGATAACGCCCTGTGCGACGTTGCCGGGGAGCGCTGCTACAAAAGATGCCAGCATATCCATTGCCTAGTCCTTTCTAAAAGCTTTGCCAAAATACGCTTCTAGGCGGCGCCGCTCATAGGAGGGCGCCGCGAAGAGCGGATTGTGAATGCTGATTTACTCAGCAGCAATCGGCGTGTAAGCGTCGGAAACGGTGATGCCCAATTCCTGCGCAATCTCAGTATTCACCATCTTTGTGACCTTGGGCGCAAATTGGATTTCCATGGTCTCGGGGTTCGCGCCATTGACCAAAACCTCATAGGCCATCAGCCCAGTAGCGTAGCCGAGGTCGTAGTAGCTGATGGAGAGGGTCGCAACACCGCAGCCCTTGCATATGCCTTCTTCACCAGCAATAACGGGAATACCGGCGGGAACGCAGACGTTCCGAATGATCTCGGTGTTGGAAGCCACGGTGTTGTCCGTCGGGACGTAGATCACATCGGACTCGGCGGCCGCCGCTGTGACGATAGTCTGCAGGTCATTGGAGTCGGAGAAGGTGTATTCCTTGCAGGTATAGCCCATCTCGCTGAGGTAGCCCGAGATCACATCGGACTGGTACTTGGAGTTCGGCTCAGCCGAGCAGTAAAGGATGCCAATATTCTCAGCGTCCGGGAACAGCTCACGGATGACCTCGGCCTGCTGGTCCAGCGGAGCAAGGTCGCTGGTTCCTGAAACATTTGTTCCGGTTGTGCCGGTCCAGTTGTCAATGTCCAGCGCCGTACCGTAATCGGTTACAGAGGTGCCGAGTACAGGGATTTCAGCTGTAGCGGTCTGCGCGGCCTGCAGGGCGGGCGTAGCGTTGGCCATAATTAGGTCAACCTTTGAGGCAACAAACTGGTTAGCAATGACGGCGCAGGTCTGGGGATCGCCTGAGGCGTTCTGCTCATCGAAAACCACCTTGTCGCCGAGCTTATCCGTCAGCGCATCTTTGAAGCCCAGGGTTGCGGCGTCCAGCGCGGGGTGCTGGATGAGCTGGACAATACCGACGTTATAGCTGATGACGGATCCGGTAGGGTCGGCGGAGGGAGCTTCGGAAGGGACGGCGCTATTCTTCGGGGCGGGGCTGCCGCAGGCTGCCAGAGAGAGCAGCATCATTGTGGCGAGCAGTAGTGCAAGAGCGCTTTTTTTCATGTTCTTATCTCCTCACAAATCGATTTTTGATATAAAAAGGCGGCCCGCCTTCAGACGAGCCGCCTAATATCTGTGTTGATAAAAGACCTTATCGTTCTGTTATGGCATGCCTATTCCTTTTTCCGTCGGTAAAAAAGTAATAATAGGCATAGCTAAATCGGCCCGCCTCGATGCGGACGTTGTTCATGTTGGTAACGGTGATGTTGCGCATTTGACGAGCCTCCCTTCAAACAGCATTGATTTGACCTTGATTTGTTTAACAGTATATTGCTTTAATTCCCCAAAGTCAACTGTGAGCTTTTCCAAAATAGAGGCTATATCCTGGGGTTATATTGAGCGCATCTGTTGAATTTACCTGCTGATCGCAAACAAAGCTCACGCCAGAGCTTTGCTGGTATCTACCACTGTTTCTGCTCACAGCTGGAAGCAAAGGAGCAATTTTCATTGTCAAACATTACATTTGCAAAAAGGTTACAAAAGAGTTACAATATAGCCGTCCTCAAGGGATAAATACTTAAAGGAGGTTTAGCATATGTGCTTTGGTTTTGATTGTGCGGCTCTGTTCCAAATGCTTAGCCGCTGCTTTAGTTTCTGCAAGTAAGCGCTCATCATGGTCGGAGCGGCCTAGAAGGCCTCTCCGACCCACATTTTCATTTCTTTCCATAAAAAACCGCGGAATGCTCAGAAGGCTTCCGCGGTTTTCGCTTATTTTTCAAGAAAACCCATGACTGTTTCGGACATATGTTCCTTCGATATACACCCGTCAAAGCGCAGCTGCCTGCCGTCCAGCTCCGTCAGCGGTTTGGGAGGCGTCGTGCCAGTCACAGCCGAGAGGCGTTCAATCAGTTTTGCGCCGGGGGCTGTGCTTACCTCACCCAGAGCATCGAGTACGCTGTCGCAGAACTTATAGGGACTTGCTGTGGAGACGATCACGGTTGGGAAGCGCTCCCCTTCTGCGCGCAGTTCAGCTAGAACGCCGTAAGCATCCGCGGTGTGTGTATCCATAAGGTAGCCGCTCTCACGGAAAAGCTGTGCGATATGCTCCTTTGCCTGCTCGTCGCTTGAGCAGCCACACGCAAAGTCGGCCTGAATCCCGGCTAGTACCTTTTGGCCAACGTCATAGCGTCCCTCCGCCCGCAGCGCCTCCATCCAGACGCGGACGGAAGTGTCATCGGCATGCAGGAACAGCAGGCGTTCAAGGTTCGAGGAAACGAGAATGTCCATCGAGGGAGAGAGCGTTGTGAAAAACTCGCGGTTGCGGTCATAGACGCCGGTTTCGATGAAGTCGGTAAGCACACGGTTGCGGTTTGAGGCGCAGATCAGCCGCCGCACGGGCAGCCCCATTTTTTTGGCGTACCAGCCTGCCAGAATGTCGCCAAAGTTGCCAGTCGGTACGCAAAAATCAAGCTGATCGCCAAGTTTAATACAGCTTGAGTTTACATAATCGCAATATGAAGAGAAATAGTAAACCAATTGTGGGAGCAATCTACCCCAGTTGATGGAATTCGCCGAGGAGAGGAAGAGTCCCTTTTCGTTTAGACGCTCTGCAAAGGCGCGGTCACTAAAGATTGTCTTCACGCCGGTTTGTGTGTCGTCAAAATTACCCTCCACGGCGGAGACAAAAACGTTTGCGCCTCGCTGGGTGGTCATCTGGAGCTTTTGCACATCGGAGACGCCGTCACGCGGGTAAAACACGACGATGCTGGTGCCTGGCACGTCGGCAAAGCCCTCCAGTGCGGCCTTACCCGTGTCCCCAGAGGTAGCCACGAGGATGCAGACCTGCCGCTTTTCCCCCAGTTTTTTCAGTGAGGCCGTGAGCAGCCGCGGCAACATTTGTAGCGCCATGTCCTTGAAGGCACTCGTGGGTCCGTGCCAGAGCTCAAGAAAGGCAGTATCATTGTCCAGAAAACGGGTCGGCGCAATTTCCATGCAGTCAAAATTGTCCCCATAGGCCTCAGCGACAAAGGCGTTCAGCTCCTCCGCCGTGAACTCGTCGAGGTATTTGCCCATAATGGCGACTGCGCGCGCGCGGTAATCCATTTTGCAGAGTGATTCGATTTCGGAAAGCGTGACGCTCGGGATGGCTTCAGGAAGAAAAAGCCCACCGTCGGTGGCAAGCCCCTGCGCAATAGCCGCGGCGGCGGAAATGCGATTGTTCCTGTCTCTTGTGCTGATGTACTTCATTGGCGTGCTCCTCACTGAAATGCATTTTCTATGTGATTAATTCTGACGGTCTTGGAGGCCATGCCCTCCGGCGCATAGACTTCGATCACGTCAAAGCGCGGCTGGAGGCCGGTTTCGTTCTTACTCAGCCAGAGGGAGGCGGTCTTGATGATCTTTGCCTGCTTCGACTGCGTGACAAATTCCCTCGCAGCGGCAAAGCTGTCCGACCTTCGTAGCTTGACCTCCACAAAGACGACGTATTTGCCATTTTGGGCGATTACGTCAATTTCGCCGAAGCGACAGGAATAGTTCAGCCCAAGGATGCGGTAGCGCTTTTTCTTTAAGTACTCCGCCGCAGCCTGCTCACCAAAGCGCCCGGTCAGCTTTTGCTCCATGTTTTAGCCCTCCGCATAGAACTTTTTCAGGAAGGACGGTCGGTGAATATCGCAGGGGCCGAATGTACGCAATGCGGCGTAATGCGCCTGCGTGCCGTAGCCCTTGTGCTTATCAAAACCATAATGCGGATATTTTTCTGAATAATCCGCCATCAGGCGGTCACGCGTCACCTTGGCAAGGATGGAAGCAGCGGCGATGCTGGCGCATTTGCCGTCTCCGCCAACAACGCAACGGCAGGGAAAATCGATACCCTTCGCCTGGTTACCGTCGATCAGCGCCAAAGTTGGCGTTGGCTTGAGTTGCGCAATTGCCCGATTCATTGCAAGAAAGGTCGCAGCGAGGATGTTGTGCTCCTCAATCTCGGTCACGTCAGCGAAGGCGATCCCATAGCTTACTGCAGACACGAGGATTTGCGCGAACAGCGCCTCGCGTTTTTTCTCCGTGAGCTTCTTCGAGTCATCCAGACCCTCAAGCGTTAAACCGTGCGGCAGGATGACGGCCGCGGCGCAAACTGGACCGGCAAGAGGGCCTCTCCCCGCCTCGTCCACGCCGCAGAGCAGAGATATTCCCTCGCCAAGCAGCGAACTTTCAAGGCTCCATAAGTCTTTGTTCATGGCTGCGGGCTCTCCAGGCTAATGCGGCCGAGGCGTCCGTCCCTAAATTCGTCCAGTAGGACGGCGGCCATACGCTCCAAATCATACTCCCCTTTTGAGAGAATAAAGCCGCGATTTTTAGCGGCAGCTTCCAAGAGGTCAAAGCCGCTTATATCGGGATCGGGCTCGAGCTTATAGCGCTGTTTAAGGCTTTCGGGATAGCACGCGCGCAGGCGTAGCATGAGATTTGCAGCCAGTGTTTCCCTATCCATGATCTCATCCCGTATTGCGCCGGTGAAGGCCAGGTTTTCACCGACCGTCTGGCTGTCGAAGCGTGGCCAGAGGATCCCGGGGGTATCCAGCAGCTCCAGTCCCGCATCAATGGTGATCCACTGTTTCCCGCGGGTCACACCCGGCTTGTCTGAGGCCTTTGCGGCCTTGCGCCTGGCGACCTTATTAATAAAAGTCGATTTGCCGACATTTGGAATGCCCAGTACCATCGCCCGCAACGGGCGGGCCTGTCCCTTGGCGGCGAACGCTTCGGTGCGCTCTTTCAAAAGCGCACGGATAGCGTCTGCAAAGCCATTCACCCCTTTGCCACTTTTGCAGTCTGTTTCGAGTACGGCAAGCCCCAGCGACTTATAGTGCGCACGCCAGAGCGCGGTGGCAGCAGGGTCGGCCTGATCAACGCGGTTGAGGATCAACAGGCGGGGCTTTACGCCAGAGAGCCTGTCAATATCGGGATTCCGACTGGAATACGGGATGCGCGCATCTATGATTTCACAGACTGCATCGACCAGTTTCATATTCTCCTCGATCATGCGCTGTGCCTTGGTCATATGGCCGGGAAACCACTGGATATTCAGTTTTTCGGCCTGATCGGACATGAGCTTCCCTCCGCGTGTTTATTGTGTTAATCCGAATTCGTCTATGGGCAGCAGGCGCAGAAGAACCTTTCCCATCACATAACGGACATCAACGAAGCCGACCTGATTGCTGCGGCTGTCCGTGGAGTGATTGCGGTTATCGCCCATAACGAAAATGCAGTTTTCCGGGATGGTGACTTTGCCGTCAAAGTTGATAGGCGTTAAGGTTAGTTCTGCGGTATACGGCTCATCGAGGGGTTTATCGTCGACATAGACGATGCCAGACTCGAAATCAATGGCCACCGTCTGCCCAGCCACGGCAATGACGCGCTTGATGATCGGCTCTTCTTGGAAGGAGAGCTTTCGCAGAACGATGATGTCGCCCTGCTCCGGCGTATAGAGAATGTTGGAGATTACAACACTGTCTCTATCAGAGAAAGTCGGCTCCATTGAACTGCCGATGATGCCAATAATGCGGACAAAGAAGGCAAACACAATCACGCAGATAAGCAGGGCCGATACAAGTGACTGCATCCATTCATAGATCTCAGCCGGCTCCTCCTTTTCCCCCGAGGATCGCGTTTTCCGCGCAGGTTTATTCTCTGCGCTTGAGGCTTCCTCCTCGATAATAAACCGCTCATAGTCGAAGTCGGAGTTGCCGTCACTGTTTTCGAAAGGCTTGATGTCCAAAAAAGCGCCTCCTTTATGCGTGCATGTCTGAAAACTCATTATATACTTGAAGGTGGCATTTTAGCAATATCTAAATAAAAAATGACCGCATTGATGGCGCTATTTCTCTAATTCAACGACAAAAAACCTATAAAAAACGAAAAAAGAGGCATTTCGCCTCTTTTTTCGTTTCCATTAAACGCGCTCCTTGACTTTGGCCTTCTTACCGACCCTGTCACGGAGATAATAGAGCTTAGCGCGGCGCACCTTGCCCCTGCGGATCGTCTCAACAGAAACGATTGTCGGGGAATGTACGGGGAAAACCTTCTCACAGCCAACATTGTAGGAAATGCGGCGCACTGTGATCGTCTCGCTGATTCCGCCGTGTTTTCTGGCGATAATCGTGCCGTCAAAGGCCTGCGTTCTCTCACGGTTTCCTTCCTTAACGCGAACAACAACGCGAACCGTGTCGCCAACGTTCATCTCGGGAAGCTCAGGTTTCATATACTGCTGGGAAAGCGTCTTTACCAAATCCATGCTTGTATCCTCCCTTCACTGTAAACGTTCGTGGCCGGGAATTGTTCCGCCAGAGGACCGTTCCTGTTAAGCGCAGCGAGATGCTGTGCAAATCTCGCATAGACCTTGAAATGTTACCATAGAGTGAGGGATTTTGCAAGGGGAAATTTCAAGAAAAGCCATAAAAACCATAAAAAAGCGCTCCCCAAGCGACGGGGAGCGCCGATATCCATTAATATGCCAACACAAAGCCGCCGGCGTTGGCATAAATGGTGCTGATGCCGCCGGCCCGCAGGAGCTTGCAGTCCTTAAAGGGAAGCTTATTCATCAGCTTGTCACGCACATCGCGCACCCTGTCGGGACACTGACATTGTGTGATAAAAAGCGTCGTATCACTCAGATCTCTGCCTTTGCAGCGCTCCAAGATCTGCTCAATCATCTTGGCAATTGCCCGGTCCATCGAAAGCGCTTTACCACGCATACAGATGTTTCCCGTTTCGTCTCCGCCCATTACGAGCTTGAGCTTCAGCGCACCAGTGACAATAGATTGCAGGTGGTTGAGGCGCCCATTCTTTCGGAAAACATCCAGCGTTTCAAGGATGAAATAGGTCGTAAGCCCGTTGATAAACTCCAGCGTCTGCGCGACGACCTCGTCAAACGGGAGGCCCGCCTCGGCAAGCACGCGAAGTTTGTGGCAGATAGATATTTGGGCCGCCGCCGCACTTTTCGAGCTAAAAACAAAGATGTTTCTCTCAGGGTGTGCTTCCTTAAACATATTTGCAGCGATAACTGCGCTCTCGTAACTGCCGCTGAGCTTGTCCGAAAGTGTGACGACGTAAACGTCGTCTGCCCCGCACTCATAGGCCTCAAGATAGCTGCCTGGTGAGGGACAGGCTGATTTCGGCGCAAAGCGTGAGGCTGCCATTTTACTAAGCAGCGCGGCGCAACGCAGCGATTCGTCGTCCACAAAAATCTCACCGTCCAGCTCGATGGTCAGCGGGACGCGCTTAAGCCAGGTATAATCATCCTCGAGATAAGGATAGTCACAACAGCTATCGCCGATTATTTGAAAGCTCAAGGCTTTTCACCCCTTATTCACAGTTTATTCATAAAAGTGGTAATCAATAACACATATCGTGATTATCTCTATCATTTATAAAGATTATACGCTCATAATCACGGCTTGTCAATTACGATCTTCTTGTCATGCGAGTGCAAGCTTTGAGATGATGTCCACGCAGGGATTAACGCCGAATTTCCCGCTGTTGAGGGAGAGGTCATAATTAGTGCTCATTCCCCAGGTCCTACCAGTATAATTTTTGTAATAGACCTTTCTGCGCTTATCCTTCTCAACAAGGCGTTTTTCAGGAGCAACGTCCGTCTCCCCATAGAGTGAGACGATGCGCTCGGCCTTAAAGGGCATATCCGCATAAATAAAAACATGCAGTGCATCCGGACAGTCGCGAAGGATATAGTCCGCGCAGCGGCCCAGGATCACGCAGGGCTCCTGCCCAGCCAGGCGCCGGATTAGGTTGTGCTGAATGACATAGAGCTTGTCAGATACACCGTAAGAGCCGTCGTAGGTGCCGCTGCCGGCGCGGGAGAGATTGAATAGGAAACTGTTGGTGGCGTTTGCATCCTCGCCGTGGCGTTCGATGAAGTCTTTGGAATAGCCGCTCTCGGCGGCGATCAGGTCGACCAGTGAGCTGTCGTAGTAGGCATAGCCCAGACGCTCAGCGACTGCCTTGGCAATCGTTCTGCCGCCGCTGCCGAATTCGCGGCTGATTGTGATGATTCTTATGCTCATCTCAAAACCTCCGATTTCGTTCAATGGCATGAAAGGGGGCGGTTTTGCAGCAAAACCGCCCTTTTGTCGTCGCTGCTTATTTAGTATCCTTCTCGTCGAAGGGG
>CAYRIA010000061.1:0-11386 GCA_964424175.1 uncultured Oscillospiraceae bacterium
GACGGTTACACGATTTCCAATCGTGCGCGCTCGACCAGGCTACGCGACTTCTCCATATTCTTTGGCATAGTAAGGCGTTTCCTGCCGTACACAGCTCGTTTATTATAATTTAGTTCATTCCTCTTGTCAAGTGGGACATTCAAGATTCGGTAGAATAATTCATCATCCGCGCCAGGGCTTTTATCTACACTTTCTATGTGCCCCCGTTTGAAAATGAAAAAGGAACCTCCCTTTAAATAAAACTGCACCCCAATTGCTGCTGAAAACGATTGGGGTGCAGTTCAAAAGGCAGTTTTTTCTTACCTTAGATCAAACCGCCGTGGCGTGAAAGCAGTCCCGTGCAGTTGATTAGCACCAAAAGCGATGCGCAGGTGTCGATCATGAGTACAAACCAGATGGGGGCTATGCCCAGCGCGCCCAGAAGCATTAGCAGGAGTTTGACCACCCCAAGCATAATCACACCAGCGAAAACGTGTAGCCTGATCCGGCGAGAAAGGCGAAGAAGCGCGGGGAGTGCCCCGCCAGTAATGTCCATCAGCAGCAGATTTGCCTTCGGCGGCTCTCCACCGCGGGCAATGCCGTTGACCATAACACCGACATCCGCCTCCGCGAACAACTCTGCGTCTGTTTCACAGTCACCGACAAAGGCAAGCCTTCCTCGATTGGCGACGCGCCCCTTTAGCTCACGGAGATAAGTTCGCTTTTCCTCAAACGGGCATTCCGCATAATACTCTTCGATGCCCAGTTCGGTCGCCACTGCCCGGTCTTTCTCCCGCATATCGGCTGAAACCATGGCTATCCTCTCGGCGCCAGCGCTAGCAAGGCTCTTAAAATAGCTGACCGAAACCTCAGGCAGAACGACCTCACTGAGCGTTATCCAGCCCGCATATATGCCATTAACGCTCATGCTGATCCGAAGTCCGACCCCGGACTCTTCTGGCAGGCTTAGCCCAGCTTCCCTGAAAAACGCGTCGTTGCCAAGCATGATTCGGATGCCGTCAACCGTACCGGCCACGCCCTGATTCAAAACCTCGCTGAAATCCCGCACCAACTCCTTGGTAATATCCTCACCGTAAGCGTTTACGATTGCTCTGGAAATAACGTTCTCGCTTTTTGCCGCGGCATAGGCAGCGACCTTTAGGAAAGTGGCTGTATCCATTTTATCGGTTATGATTTCTTTTATCTGGTAATTTCTGTCTGTAATCGCGCCGAGCTTGTTGAAAACGACGACTTTGACTGCAGCGGTGTCATCAACAACCCTAGCGTTTTCAAAAATAGCGCCATACCCACGCGCCGCCGCCATACCCGCAAAATAGGTCAGTGGAATCGGGACTAGAAGGCTGCAGGGAGAAGCAATCACTAGGATTGCTGCCGCACGGTAGATGGACCCGCTCAGAGTGATATCGGTTGCCAGCGGCAGGATAAGTAGGGTGGCCAGCGCAGCTAAAACTGCAAACGGAAGGAGATTTTTCGTCACTCTGATCAGTCGTGCTTCCGTGTCCGTCTGCTCGCCATAGCCCGCCTTGAGCACCGCCGCAAGCTTTCTGTAAAGTGCCTGATCCGAATGTTCAGCAGGCTCAGCGGTGAACTGCCCCTCGGTGCAGATGCTTCCAGCGGGAACATAATCGCCTTTTTTCAGAAGGATTTTCCTATTGTTTCCGGTAATGAAGCTGAGGTCCGCGGTGCCCGTGCCATCCCTGATAACGCAGTCAACCGGAAGCGCCATACCCTCAAAAAAGGCGAAAGCGCCATCCGTACCCTTTGACGCGGCTTCCACGTACTCAGGAGTTCTTAGCAGCTTTCTGTCCGGATCGACGACCCGGCAAATTGTCTCACGCGTTTTATAAAGTGCATAATCGCGGGAGATATACGCAAGCTGAAAAAGCAGGATCGCGAGCACGCTCTCCGCTTCTTTGCCGATCGCAAACAAAATGCCGGCGGCAACGACCGCCGGGAGCCTTTCGCCCAGAAGGTTCTGGTCGAGGATATCCCGCACGGCGCCTAGCAGAAGGTCAAGACCCGAGATTAGCGCGGCCGCAACAAGGAAAGCCAAGCCAATATCGTCCGGCAGCTTTGTCAGGCAATAAGCGCCCAGCAAAGCGGCAGCGATGGCCAGCCTCAAAACCAGCAGTATTCCGGGCCTGCGATAGTTGTCTCCCAAGGAGGGGTAAATACGTGCAAGCATAACCGGTTGCATTGCCATCCTCCCAAACCGTGTAATGGTGGCCGAGCCGAGGTTTGTATGTCCGGCTTAAGCCTTGCTGTCGCTTCCGAGGACATTGACGATCTTGTCCTTCACAAGCTCACGGATATAATCTCTTGCGGGGGAAAGATATTTTCTGGGGTCAAAGGCGTCCGGGTATTTCGCCATCGTCTCGCGGATACCCGCCGTCATGGCCAAGCGAAGGTCGGAATCGATGTTGATCTTGCAGACCGCCATTCTGGCTGCCTCGCGGAGCATTTCCTCGGGAATACCGATAGCGTCCTTGAGCTGGCCTCCGTTTGCATTGATTATCTCGACGTACTTGGGAATAACGGAGGATGCGCCGTGCAAAACAATCGGGAAGCCAGGCAGGCGCTTTTCCACCTCCGCTAGAATGTCAAAACGGAGCTGGGGCTTGGTACCGGGCTTAAACTTGAATGCGCCGTGGCTCGTGCCGATGGCTATGGCTAGGGAGTCACAGCCTGTCCTCGTGACGAATTCTTCGACCTCTCCGGGATGCGTGTAGGAGCTGTCCTCTGCGGAGACATTGATATCGTCCTCCACGCCGGCAAGCCGGCCAAGCTCGGCCTCGACCATTACGTCGCGCTCATGCGCGTATTCAACAACTTTCTTCGTTAGGGCAATGTTCTCC
The DNA here is from genome assembly GCA_964424175.1 of uncultured Oscillospiraceae bacterium. Taxonomy (GTDB): domain Bacteria; phylum Bacillota; class Clostridia; order Oscillospirales; family Oscillospiraceae; genus UBA2658. The sequence continues at coordinate 2,856 of CAYRIA010000061.1, forward strand.
TCAAAGCTTAGGTGTGAGCCGTCAATCATCACGGAAGTGAATCCACCATCAATGCAGGACTTACAAATCTCAAAGCTGTCGCCGTGGTCGAGATGGAGGCAGATGGGCAGATCCGTATCCGCAATTGCCGCCTCAACCAGCTTCATCAAATAGACGTGCTTAGCATACTTGCGTGCGCCGGCGGAAACCTGCAGGATTAGCGGTGAATGCACCTCTGCGGCGGCCTCAGTAATCCCCTGAATGATCTCCATATTGTTGACGTTGAACGCGCCGATTGCGTAATGGCCTTCGTACGCTTTCTTAAACATTTCCTTTGATGTTACGATTGGCATAAAATCAACTCCTTAAAAATCTAAAAAATTTCTCGAGCATTTTTATCCTATGTCTGTATTTTACTCCAAAAATATGCTATCATCAACATGTAAGAAACATTTCGTACAAAATTAGGTTACAGTTCACAATTTGGAGGTTGTTTTATGGAAAAATCATGCAAAGGCTCTTGCATTATCGGGCAGTCCGGCGGGCCGACCTCGGTTATTAACGCTAGTGCTTACGGCGTTATCCGCGCGGCGCTGGATGCGGACTGTATCACAAAGGTCTACGGTGCCGCACACGGCATCAAGGGCGTTCTGAACGACATGCTCTATATTATGGACGAAGAGGATTCATATGAACTGGAGCTGCTGAAAAACACGCCCTCTTCCGAGCTCGGTTCCGTCCGCTATAAGATCGCCGACCCTGAAAAGGACGATACGGACTATAAGCGAATCCTCGAAATCTTCAGAAAGTACGACGTGCGCTATTTCTTCTATAACGGCGGTAACGATTCTATGGACACCTGTGAGAAGATCAGCCGCTATATGCAGAGCGTCGGCTACGAATGCCGCGTTATGGGCGTCCCAAAAACCATCGACAACGACCTGTTCGGCACCGATCATTGCCCGGGCTTCGGTAGTGCGGCAAGATATATTGCCACCTCCTGCATGGAAGTTTCCAAAGACGCGCGGGTCTATGACACCGGGATGATCACGGTTGTCGAGATCATGGGACGTCATGCCGGCTGGCTTGCCGCCAGCGCGGCGCTCGCGAGCTTTTGCGGTTCCGGCCCCGACCTGATTTACCTACCTGAGGTCGATTTCGACTATGAGAAGTTCTGCTCAGACGTGGTTGGCATCTATAAAAAGCAGGGCAATGTGCTCGTTGCGGTTTCCGAGGGCATCCACGACGCCAAGGGGCGCTTCATTGCCGAATACGGCGGCGACTCCGCCCAGCAGAAAGACGCCTTCGGACACGCCCAGCTCGGTGGACTTGCAGTTCAGCTTGCGGCCGAGCTAAAAAAACGTACCGGCGCGAAGGTACGCGGTATCGAGCTGAGCCTTCTACAGCGCTGCGGCGCACATCTGGCCTCCAAAACCGATCTGGACGAGGCGGTGCTCGCAGGCAAGACCGCAGTCGAGGCGGCAGTAGATGGCGAATCCGGCAAAATGGTGGCCTTTGAGCGCGAATACGTAGACGGCAAATACAGTTGCAAGACCAAGCTCATTCCGCTGGCCAGCGTCGCCAACGTTGAGAAGAAGGTTCCGCTCGAGTGGATCACAAAGGATGGCAACAACGTGACGCAAGCCTTCATCGACTATGCACTTCCGCTGATTCAAGGCGAACCAGAGCGTCCCGTCGAGCACTCCCTGCCACGCTACGCAAGGCTGAAAAAGGTTGTCGCCAAATAGGGCGCTTGCTTTCGGGCATAAAGAGCCTGTGGTTCTATAAAACCACAGGCTCTTTATTTAATCGTTTTTCAGCAAAGTACGCTCTCGTACGCCCAACATCCTCAGAAATCTGCGCGGCAAGAGCCTCCGCGCTGTCAAAACGAAGTTCATCGCGGAGACGCTGATGGAAGGCGATACGGACGTATTCCCCGTATAAGTCGCCTGAATAGTCCAAAATATACGTTTCGACAGAGGGCTTGTCCCCGTCATCGAATGTCGGCCGGATGCCGACGTTTGTCACGGCGGGTAATTCACTGCTGTCAAGCAGGACGCACGAAACATAGACCCCCCGCGCAGGCAAGATGAGGCTGTCGTCATCGCCGTCAAGGTTAATCGTCGGTGTTCCAAGCTTGCGGCCGAACTTGCGCCCATCCTGAACCGTTCCTGCATAGATAAAGGGGTGGCCGAGAAAGAGGTTTGCGCGCACGATCTCACCCGCACCTACTAGCTCGCGGATGTAGCTTGAGCTCACGGTAATTCCGTCGACTGAAAATTTCGAGATTACATCGCAACCGAGGCCACGCTCCCGGCAATAGGCGGAAATGCGGTCTGGGTTGCCCTGCCCCTTGTGTCCACAGTGGAAATCATGCCCGATGACAAGGTGGACAGCCGCATAACGCGCGATCAAAGAGTCAATAAAATCCTGCCAGGGCATTTCCATCATATGCTGATCGAAATGGCAGACAATGAACTGCTCCACGCCGAATAGGCGCCTGACGAGCTCCTCGCGTGTCCTTACGCTCCCGATTAGTGGAACCCGTCGGCCGGTGATCACGGACTCCGGGCTGACATCGAAGGAAAGTACAGCGGGCGCTGCATCTAACTCCCGTGCGCGTTCTTTGGCCATTTGTATGAGCTGCGCGTGGCCTCTGTGCACGCCGTCAAAAAAGCCAAGTGCAATGACCGTCCTGTTTGCAGAGTTTGCTGACATGTTAACCTCCATGCTCGGAAACGCTGGTGCGAAACCTGCGCGAGAGTAAATTCATTGTTTTGCCGGGGGCTGAGGATCAAAAAAGCTCTTAATTGTGGACATCCGTCCGTTTTCGACCCTGCCAAGCATCAAAAACGCACCATCCGGATCGTAAACACGATAATCGCCGTCCGCTGCGGTGTAGGGAAAGTCGCTCCCGCAGAGGCATCTAGCCGTTTGGGCTACGGATAGTGTAAGCGGCGGGCTTTCAGAAAACAGGCTGTCCACCGGGCGCAGCGCGCGCTCGACCGTACCCGCATCAGCAAGTGCTTGGATTTCACCTAGCGTGTACGCGTCGTCAATGGAAAATATGCCCGCCCTGGTCCGTCGTAGAGAGCAAAGGGCGGCGCCGCAGCCGAGCCGCTCACCGATATCGCCGCAGAGCGTGCGAATATAGGTGCCCTTCGAGCAGACGATCCGGAGAATGAAGTCTCCCGCCTCGCGGCCGATCAGTTCCAGTGTTTTAATTGTGACTGGACGGCTTTTCCGCTCTACCTCAACACCCTTTCGCGCTAGCTCATAGAGCTTTTTCCCGCCCACCTTGACAGCAGAGAACATCGGCGGGGTCTGCTGAATTTCGCCCATGAATTCCGGAAGAACGGCCAGAAGCTCCTCCTTCGAAAGTGCGACATTGGTGCTGTTTAGCACTGTGCCGCTGGTGTCCAGTGTATCAGTGCGAAGACCGGGGCGCAACCCGGCAATGTATTCCTTTTCATGATTTTCCGCAAATTCCACTGCACGTGTAGCCCTGCCGACAAAGACGACGAGCAGACCAGTCGCCATTGGGTCAAGCGTTCCCGAATGACCGATGCGGCGCTCACGCAGAATGCCACGCAGCTTGGCCACAACATCGTGGCTGGTAAAGTCCGCAGGCTTATCAACAAGGAAAATTCCGTTCATGGATACTCTGCCAGAATCGCATCTGCAAGAAGGTCGGCGGCCTCATCGCAGGAGAACTCCATCGTGCAGCCCGCAGCCATTTTATGCCCACCGCCCCCGAATAAAGCACAGACGCGGTTAGCGTCAACAAGGCCATTGGTGCGAAGGGAAACCTTGACCTGATTTTTTTCGATCTCCTTGATTGTCGCGCCGGCAAACGCGCCCTCGACTCTTCCGGGCAGGGCAGAAATATCCTGCATGTCCTTCTCCGTCACTCCCGCCTTGTCCATCATTTCCCTTGTGACGAGGGAAATGACTGTTCTGCCCTCATGGTAATAGCGGAAGGAGGCGAGAACCTGGGCTTCCAGTGACAGACGGGCGCGGGAGACGGTGCGGAATAAGATTTTGTTCAGATAGGCGTTCCTCGCCCCGGCAAAGCATAGCTCAGCCGCAGCCTGCAGCGTCTCCCCCGTCGTGTTTCCGTAAACAAAGCAGCCCGTGTCTGTCGATATAGCAACATAAAGTAAATCTGCTACCGTCTCGTCGAGCCCGCAAAGCCCCTTGACTAACGAGAGAACAATTTCACCGCAGGATGCTTTTTCGGACTGGAGGAGCGTGTTTTTTGCATAAAAGCTGTTGGAGGGGTGATGGTCGATGCACAGGTCGGCTCCACCCATAAAGCCCTCGGGAATAAGGCTTAAGTCCGCCATGTCCACGCAGACGATAAAGCCCGGCACAAAGTCTTTCGGCGCAATATACGGCTCCGTTACCCACGCATAGCTATCCCCGAACTGGGGATTCTCGTAGACGTAGGCGGTTTTGCCAATTTTCCGCAGTGCATAGCAAAGCGCGGCGGCGCTGCCCATGGTGTCGCCGTCCGGACGCAAATGCGTGATAATTTGATAATTGTCGTTCTCTAGGAGGAGCTGTAGGGTTTCATTAATCGTCATGGTTTTTCTCCGAAGCTTCGCCCAAAAAGCCGGGGCTGCTGATAATCTCGTTAATATGCGCACCGTGCGCAATTGAATTGTCTGTTTCGAAGATCAACTCAGGCGTGTTCCGCAGGCTTAACTTCTGCGCAAGCTCGCGCCGCAGCCAGCCGGAGGCCGATTTTAACCCCTTTTTGAGCGCCTTCTCGTCCTGCAATCCGAAAACGCTGAGATAGACCTTGCAGTAGCGCAGATCCCCCGTCGTCTCCACGCGTGTAACGCTGAGCATACCCTGCTGCACGCGCGGGTCCTTGATCGCGCGCAGAAGCTCGCTGAGGGAACGCTGAATATCGTCGTTTGTCCTGTCCAGCCTGTATCCGGCCATGCTGCGCCCATCCTTTCACTGTATACGTTAACCGCTCAGAGCCGCCCCCTTGCGAGAGCGGCCTGATTTTCTTTAGTTTTCGATGCGCTCCATGACGTAGGCTTCGATGATATCGCCTTCCTTAACGTCATTGAACTTTTCAATGCTGATGCCGCACTCAAAGTTCGTTGCGACCTCCTTGACGTCGTCCTTAAAGCGGCGCAGTGACGATAGTGCGCCCTCGAAGATTACGACGCTATCGCGTAGGACACGGACGCTGCTATTACGGTGGATCTTGCCGTCTGTGACATAGCTGCCGCAGACAGTACCAATCTTTGAGATCTTGATAACCTGGCGCACCTCGGCATGGCCTGTGACGACCTCCTTGAACTTGGGCGCAAGCATACCCTTCATCGCTGCCTCGATTTCGTTAATGCAGTCATAAATCACGCGATACATGCGGATATCGACGTTCGCCCGCGCGGCATAGTCACGCGCAGCGTTGTCCGGCCTCACGTTGAAGCCGACGATCAGTGCGCCACTCGTCGCAGCCAACATCACGTCCGATTCGCTAACGGCGCCGACCGCGCAGTGAATCACGCGTACGCGCACTTCCTCGTTTGTCAGCTTCTCGAGCGAAGACCTAACCGCTTCGGCGCTGCCCTGTACGTCTGCCTTGACGATGATATTAAAGTCCTTGATCTCGCCCTGCTGAATTTTTGCAAACAGATCCTCAAGCGAGACCTTTTTGGGCGCGCAGTACAGAGCGTCCTTGCACTCCTGCTTGCGCTGTTCAGCTAGCTCGCGTGCCATACGTTCATCATCGACAGCGTTGAAGGTATCCCCGGCCTGCGGAACTTCGGAAAGGCCCGCTATTTCAACCGGGACGGAGGGGCCGGCCTCGGTTACGCGCTCGCCCTTGTCGTTAACCATCACACGGGCGTGGCCGACGGCGGTGCCGGCGATGACGATATCGCCCAGATGTAGCGTTCCGTTCTGGACAAGAACGGTCATCAGCGGGCCGCGGCCCTTATCCAGCCGAGCCTCAATGACCGTGCCGCGAGCTGCGCGGCTGGGGTTGGCCTTCAGCTCACGCATTTCGGCAGTCAGCACAACCATTTCAAGCAGCTTGTCAATACCCATCCCGGTTTTCGCGGAAATCGGGCAAATGATCGTGTCGCCACCCCATTCCTCGCTGACCAGTTCATACTGGGTCAACTCTTGCTTAATGCGGTCGGGATTGGCAGTAGGTTTATCCATTTTATTGATGGCGACGATTATCGGGATCCCCGCCGCCTTGGCGTGGTTAATCGACTCCACGGTCTGAGGCATGATGCCGTCGTCCGCCGCGACGACGAGGATGGCGATGTCGGTCACCATCGCGCCGCGGGCACGCATCGAGGTAAATGCCTCGTGGCCCGGGGTGTCCAGGAAAGTGATAGGGCTACCTTCGACTTCAATGCTGTAAGCGCCGATGTGCTGTGTAATGCCGCCGGCCTCGCCGCTGGCGACATTTGCAGCGCGAATGCTGTCAAGCAGGGAGGTTTTGCCGTGGTCGACGTGGCCCATAACAACAACGACGGGGGCACGAGGAACAAGCTCGTCTGCGCTGTCGGCACGGACGTCAATAAGGCGCTCCTCAACGGTAACAACAACTTCCTTTTCAACCTTACAGCCCATTTCCATCGCAACAAGTGCGGCGGTGTCGAAATCAATGGTGTCCGATAGCGAGGCCATCGTGCCCATTCTGACGAGCTGGCGTACAACCTCCGCGCCAGTTTTCTTCATCCGGATGGCCAGCTCGCCGACGCTGATTTCAGGCGGGATAAAAACCTTTACAGGTGCCTTTTTAGCAAGTTCGAACTGGAGGCGCTGGAGCTTATCCCTTTCCTCCTGCCGCTTTTTCTGGCTAATGACCTGGCGGCCTTTGTTTTTGTTAGTGAATTTTTCCTTGCCGTGCTGCATGTTCTGGACCTTGTCGGGGACAAACTTATCCAGACGCTCGTCGTATTTTGCAATATTAACAGTGGAGCCACGGGTGTCGATCACGCGCTTTTCGGGCACTGCACGCGGCGTGTGCGGCTTGTTTTCAACGGGCCTTTGCGGCTGAACGGGTCTTGCGCCACCCTCGGCCGGCTTCTGCGCCTCCGCCTTCTGTCCCGATGACCCATCCATCTTATCGGCAGGCTGTGCCTCGGGCGGCTTCGCCGGCGCTGTGGCAGGTTTTTCGGGCACAGCGAACACCTCCGCAAGGTCTTCGACCTGGTTGTGCTGGGTAAGATATTCAAAAATAAGGTCCAGCTCGCCCTCCTCAAGAACCTGCATATGGTTCTTGGGTGTGGTGGCATAGGTTGTCAGGATCTGCGCAATGTCCTTGGAATTGAGCTTAAAATCCTTAGCTACCTCGTGAACTCTGTATTTGATCAGTGTACTCATCTATTTCTCCTCCTCTTGCCCGCCACGGCGGGGTCCACCGCCTTGCCAGTCTTCAGCTTTCTTTCATGTGTCAAAGCCTCTTTTCGCCGCTGCTGAACTTTTCGGTTCTTTTGCGCCAGAAGCGCCGCGGTTTCGAGATAGGCTGGTTCCTCCTCGGCGAGCGCCGCAATGAAAACTGCCGCCAGCCCGGCGTCCGTAAACGCCGCCATCGAACCTCCTCCCACGCCCGTCATCTGGGCGAGCGTAGCTTTGTCAAAAGGCAGGGTAATCATCGGCGTCTGTCTGCCGCTGATAAACCCCTCTGCCCGGTGCCTAGCGTTATCGGAGGCGTCCGCGGCAAGGATCAGCAGGCGGCACCTGCCCGCGCGCACAGCTGCACCCGTATTCGTTTCCCCAATTTCAATTGCTCCCGCCTTTTTGGCAAGCCCGATGTAACCCAGTGCCTTATTCATCCCCCGCCTCCATCTGCGCCTTAAGCTGCGCGTAGATTTCCTCTGGGATAGGCGTCTCAAGGGCGCGCTCGAGCGCCTTGCTTTTGATCGCCTTCTTTAGACAATCCTGGTTTCCGCACACATATGCGCCCCTTCCCTGCGCTTTGCCCTTAAAGTCAATGGAGATGACATTTTCCGGCGAACGCACAACGCGGAGCAGCTCGCGCTTGGGCTTCATTTCACGGCAGCCGGTACACTGCCGCATCGGTATTTTCTTCGGCACTTCGATCACCCCTTTCTCCTAAAGATGCCTTAAAGCCTTGCCTCAGATTCGGGTTTAATATCAATTTTATAGCCTGTGAGTTTTGCGGCCAAACGGACGTTCTGCCCCTCCTTGCCGATGGCAAGGGAGAGCTGGCTGTCGGGTACTATGACGCGGCAGCTCTTGCCCTCGTCAAGCATCGTGACCGAAACAGCATCAGCCGGAGACAGCGCCGCGGCAATAAACTCTTCTGGAACCTCGCTGTATTTGATTATATCAATCTTCTCGCCGCCCAGCTCATCAACAATGCGGGCAACGCGGCCGCCCTTGGGGCCGACACAGGCGCCGATGGGATCAACGTCCGCATCATTTGACCAGACGGCAAGCTTTGTGCGGCTCCCCGCCTCCCGAGCAATGCTACGGATTTCCACAAGACCGTCGAAAATTTCGGGCACCTCAAGCTCGAACAGGCGCTTGACCAAGCCCGGATGGGT
>CAYRIA010000062.1:0-11094 GCA_964424175.1 uncultured Oscillospiraceae bacterium
TGCCTCCGAGGTCATGGCGGTGCTCTGCCTTGCCAACGGCATGGCAGATCTCAAGCGGCGGCTGTCCGCGATCATCGTCGGTTATACCTATGACGACCGGCCTGTCACGGCCGGCGATCTGCGCGCGGCAGGGGCAATGTCTGCACTCTTGAAGGATGCCCTCAAGCCAAACCTCGTGCAGACCCTTGAGCACACACCCGCCATCGTACATGGCGGCCCCTTTGCCAACATTGCCCATGGCTGCAACTCAGTCCTCGCGACCAGACTTGCGCTGAAGCTCGGCGACTATGCCGTGACGGAAGCGGGCTTCGGTGCCGACCTCGGTGCGGAAAAGTTTTTGGACATCAAGTGCCGTATGGCGGGGCTGCGCCCCTCGGCGGCCGTTGTCGTTGCGACGGTGCGCGCCCTCAAACACCACGGCGGCGCGGCGAAGGCCGCGCTGAGCCAGGAGGACTTGGGTGCACTCGAGCGCGGCCTGCCCAATTTGCTCCAGCATGTAGAAAACCTTGGGACGGTCTATGGGCTGCCCTGCGTTGTTGCGCTCAACCGTTTCCCGACGGATACGGAGGCAGAGCTTGAGCTCGTGGCGGAGCGTTGCCGCACGCTAGGGGTTTCCGTGGCGCTCTCGGAGGTCTGGGGAAAGGGCGGCGAGGGCGGCCTTGCGCTGGCCGAGGAGGTCGTGCGCCTCTGTGAGAAGGACAGTGCTTTTCGCTTCGCCTATGAAACGGAGAGCGGAATTGTGGAAAAGCTCGAAACCATCTGCAAAAAAATCTACCACGCGGACAACGTCGTCCTGAGTGAAAACGCCAAAAAGCAGGCGGCACAGCTTGAAGCGCTGGGCTTTGGCAGCTTACCGGTCTGCATGGCCAAAACACAGTACAGCTTTTCAGACGATCCGAAGCTTCTGGGCGCGCCGCGCGGCTTTACGGTCACGGTGCGGAACCTTAAGGTTTCGGCGGGGGCGGGCTTTATTGTCGCGCTTACCGGCGACATTATGACGATGCCCGGCCTGCCGAAAACACCGGCGGCGGAGGCCATTGATGTTGACGACAACGGCGTCATTACCGGACTGTTTTAAATTCTTCCCACAAATGAAGGAGACGAACCCATGCCGAACCGGGCAATTGCAGAAGCTACTGCTGCAAGACCTCCGCGACTGCTATGAGCACCGCATATGAACTGATCCGCTCCGACCGGCGGACGCTTGCCCTGGAGATTACGGCGGACGCGCGGCTGGTCGTCCGCGCGCCCAGGCGCTGCCCACAGGCACGCATTACCCGCTTTCTTGAAAGCCGCGACGCTTGGATTGACGAGCATCTGCAGCGGCAGCGCGCGCGCCTTGCGTGCCGTCCGGCGCCGGACGAGGCGGAAATTGCGGTGCTCCGCACCCGAGCGGAACGCGAGCTTCCCCCGCTTGTTGAATACTATGCCGGGCGGATGGGGCTTTTTCCGTCCGGTGTACGGATTACGGGTGCGCAGAAGCGTTTCGGCAGCTGCAGTGCTAAAAACCGGCTGTGCTTTTCCTATTTACTGCTGCGCTATCCGCCGGAGGCGATCGAATACGTCGTGGTGCACGAGCTTGCGCACATCGCACACAAAAATCACGGCAAGGAATTTTATGCACTTGTGGCATCCATCCTGCCGGACTACAAGAGCAGGGACAGGCAGCTCAAGGGCTGACCGGCTGCTAAAAAGGCGCCCGCGGGGCGCTGAATGACCGGAGAGAGAACAGATGCAATTGAAAGAAAAAACCCAAAACGGCACGCGGGGGTCGGAAGGTGTCCGCGCGCCGTTGCTCCGACGCGCCGCTCCCGCCCTTGCATGGGCGCTCCTGCTCCTGCTGAGCGGCCTGACCGACCGACTTTTTGCCGGGCGTATCGCAGGGGAGGGCTCGGCGACGCTCACGGGGCTTGGCCTCTGCCAGCCGCTAGTTTTGCTGCTGGCCGCCTTTGCGGCGCTGGCCGGTCTGGGCGGCGCGCGCTTTGCCGCGCACAGCACCGGTGCCAAGAACGGGAAGGCGGCTGCGGAGAAGGCGCTCGGCAACAGCGTCACCCTGCTGCTGATCCTCTCGGCGGTGCTGACGCCCCTGCTGCGCCTGTTTCCGGAGGAGCTGCTGCGCGCTCTCGGTGCGCAGGCAGGTGCCCTGCCCTATGCCGCCGAATACCTGCGCGTCTACAGTCTGGGCACGGTTTTTGTCCTGCTTACGCTGGGGCTTTCCGCCTTCGTTGCGGTTCGAGGCTTTCCGGCGGCGGGGCTCTTGGCAATGCTTGCCGGCGTTTTGGCAAACGCTGGCTTCGACGCGCTGTTTGTTTTTGGATACAATATGGGTGTGCGCGGTTTGGCGCTGGGAACGCTTGCATCCAAGGCGCTTTCGACGGCGTTGCTGATTTGCATCCTTGCGGGCAAAAACAGCGGCTTCCGGCTCAGCTTCGCCCGTATGCGCCCGGATAAGGAGACCGTCCGGGGCTGCCTGTCCGCAGGCTTTCTGCCCTTCCTGCTGCTGACGGTAGAGGGTGCGGCGCTGGCCTGCCTCAATTCCTCTTTGCACAAATTCGGGGGTGAAGCCGCCCTCGGGGCGATGGCCGTTGCTTCGGGCGTGCTAGCCCTGTTTCTCCTGCCTCCGGTGGGGCTTGCACTGGGCGCACTGCCTGTGCTCAGGCGGGGCTTTGCCGCAAGACGTCCGGAGCGGATCAACCGGGCGGCCATGCTACTGATGGTCAGCTGCACGCTCTATGCTCTTGCGTTATGGTGCGCCATTCAGCTCAGGCCGCAGGGCTTTGTGCGGATTTTCAGCGGAGACAACGGCCTTATCCATGCCGCCGCGCCGGTGCTGCGGCTGTATTTCGCAGCGGCCTTTATCCTTGGCTTGCAGCTGGGCTTTGAGGCTGTGCTGGCTGCCCTGGGGAGGATCAAAAGTGCCTTTTTTCTTGCACTGCTGCATAGGGTGCTGCTGATTTTCTTCGTTTTCCTCTTGCCGAAACTTAAACTGGCGCTACCGGGACTGGGCGCAGTCTGGTTTGCCGCGCCTGCGGCGGACGCCGTGTCCGTCCTCCTCGCGGCAGCGCTCTTTGTCCCCGGTTTCCGCGGGGCGCTGGCGCAGAGCGTGGACGAGCATTGGCAGAGCGGCTTTTTCCGCTTTTTGAGAAGGGCGATCCTCCTGTTCACAGGGCCGATGAAAACCATTTGGGAGGAGCCGTTTTCCGGCGCACCCTCGGTTTTTGTCTGCAACCATGACCGCGCCTTTGGACCGATTGCAATGAACGTCCAGTTCGAGTACTGCACGGATATCCGACCTTGGATTAACGCACAGATGCTTTCGGAAAGAGAGGCGCCGGCCTACATCCGCAAGGACTACTGGTGGAACCCGGACAAGTGGTATGCGCCGATTCTCAGCCGCACGCTGGCCTATTTTTATGCCCTACTGCTGCCGCCAATTTTGCGCGGGGCGGACTGTGTGCCGGTCTACCACGACACGGGCGTGATGAGCACTCTCCGCGGCAGCGTTAAAACCCTCTCTGACGGAAAGCACCTGCTGCTGTTCCCCGAACGCCCGGCAGGATTCCGGGAATACGGCACGGAGATTTCAAGTGGCTTCGTTTCGGTTGGAAAGCTCTATTACGGCCGCGAGAAGCAGAGCGTCCATTTCTACCCGGCCTGGGTGGATTGGAAGGGGCGCGAGATCCGCGTTGGCAAGCCGCTGGTCTACGAGCCTTCTGCCAAGTACGAGGAGCAGGCGACAGCGATCGCCGAGGCGATTGAGCGCTTTTTTGTCCGTTGCGCACAGCAGCCAGGTCAATAGCGTGGGGCCTCCGGTGCGCAGAAGAAAGGCTGGCTTTTCTGCTCCGGATGTGTTAAGGTAGCAGTTGCCGGATTTTCCGTATATTTCCCATATAAGGAGCAAGTTCGCATGTTGAAACTCTTCACCAGAAGGCAATGGATACTGGTTGGCTATCTGCCGATCCATCTGCTCTGGTACTTCATTCTCGAAACCTCGGTGACGGTGGACTATACCCCCATTTTCTGCGCGTTGGACGACCTGATCCCCTTCTGCGAGTGGTTTATTTTCCCGTATTTTCTCTGGTTTCCGTATATGGTCTGCACAGGGCTGTTTTTCCGATTCCGGGACAGCGAGGCCTTCGAGCGCTATATGCTCATGCTGGTTCTCGGCTTCTTCATCAGCACGCTGATCTGCTCGGTTTTTCCGAATGGGCAGGATCTTCGCCCGGACGTCTACCGCGACAATTTCGCAGCACAGATAATTCGGATCACCCAAGCCTTTGACACAAATACGAACGTGTTCCCGAGTATGCATGTTGTCGGTGCGCTCGGCACCGCCGTCGCCGTCGCCAAGAGCCGGGCGCTGAAGAATAAGCTCTGGCTGCAGCTTGGAAACGCCCTGCTCTGCATCCTGATCATCCTTGCCACGGTGTTCCTCAAGCAGCACTCGGCGCTGGATATTTTCGCCGGTGTCGCCGTGTTTATTCCGGTATACGTGCTGGTTTTCACCGGCTGCGCCGGAAGGCTGCTTTCCAAAGTTGAAAAACTGCTTTTCAAAACTCCGCGGGGCTGATTTCCGCAGAGAAAGCCCAAGGCAAAAGCCTTGGGCTTTCTCTGCGTTTGCCGCGCTCTTTGTGGTTGTTGTCCTAATCGTTTAAGGTAATATAAGGAATGTGTACAAAAAACGTGCACTTTTAGCTAGACATCCGCAGGAAAACATGTATATAATACTAGCATTGTATTTTACATTCGTCTCGTCGCAATCAAAACGCCCGCTGCCGCCCGGCGGCAGCGGCTAAAAAACGAGTCGTGCTTCGCACGACCCCTGCCCGCGAACGGGAGATCGCGGGAAAAGGACTGGAGGAAGAGCCGTGCACAAGAAAACACTGCCCGGCGTGCGCTTGCAGCACCACAAGCACACGGCGGGCGCAGCGCCGGAAAGACTGCCGATTCCGGCTGTCGTCACGATCCCGCTGTCCATGCACATCGGTGCGCCCGCGCAAGCGGTCGTCGCGGTGGGAGACGTGGTAAAGGTCGGCCAACGCATCGCCGAGGCCGGGGGCTTTGTATCCGCGCCCGTTCACACGGGCGTTTCGGGCAAGGTGAAAAAAATCGAGGATGTCCTCATGCCGGACGGACGATTCGTGCCGGCTATCGTTATTGAGACGGATGGGCTGCAAACCGTCTCGGAGGAAGTGATTCCGCCCGAAATTGCATCGCCGGAGGACTTTCTTGCCGCCGTACGCGCGAGTGGCGTTGTGGGTCTGGGTGGAGCGGGCTTTCCAACCGCCGTCAAACTGACGGTCAAGGATTTGTCCAAAATTGAGGCCGTAATCGTCAACGGCGCGGAGTGCGAGCCGTATATCACAAGCGACACCCGCACGATGCTCGACGACACCGAGCTGGTTCTGAAGGGCGTGGCTCTCCTGCAGAAGTACTTACAGGTCAAACGCGTCATCATTGCCATTGAGGACAACAAGCACGCATGTATCGCTGCCTTCAAAAAGACACACGCCCCCGGCATAGAAGTCCGAGCGCTGCCCGCCGTATATCCGCAGGGCGGGGAAAAGGTGCTCGTTTACCACACGCTGGGGCGCACAGTGCCGGAGGGCGGGCTGCCGATCGACGTCGGGGCAATCGTTGTGAATGTCACGACCCTGGCCGCCCTTGCGCGCTATATCAAAACCGGCATGCCGCTGGTTGAAAAATGCGTGACGGTGGACGGTTCCGCTGTAAAAACCCCCAAAAACGTCATCGCCCCCATCGGTACGCCGATCGAGACGCTGCTGACCTTCTGCGGCGGCTTTAAGGCCGAGCCGAAAAAGCTGCTTTACGGCGGCCCGATGATGGGGCTTGCCCTCTCAGGGCTGGACGCACCGGTACTCAAGAACACCAACGCCGTACTCGCCTTCGATGGGCGCGACGCCGTGCTGCCGGAGGAGACGGCCTGCATCAAATGCGGCCGCTGTGCCGCCCGCTGCCCCTTCCAGCTTTCCCCCCTGGACATTGAGACGGCTTATCGCCTCAAAAAGCCCGAGGAGCTTGCGGAGCTGAAGCTCAAGCTCTGCATGGAGTGCGGCTGCTGCGCCTATGTCTGCCCCGCGAAGCGCCCGCTCGTGCAGGTCAACAAACTCGCAAAGGTCATGCTTCGGGACTGGGAGGCGGCGCAGAAGGCGGCCTCCGATATGGTGAATAAAAAGGAGGAGAAAAAATGAGCAACATGACGGTTTCCGTTTCTCCTCATATCCGCGACGGCGCAAGCACGCAAGGCATCATGCGCGACGTTTTGATCTCGCTTTGTCCCGCGCTGGTGATGTCCGCCGTCATTTTCGGCGCGCGCGCCCTGCTGGTAACGGCGGTCTGCGTAGCCTTCGCGGTTGGCGGCGAGTGGCTGTTTCAAAAGGGAACGAAACGGCCGGTAACGGTCGGCGACCTCTCAGCGGCGGTGACGGGCATCCTGCTGGCGTTCAACCTGCCGTCCGGCATCCCGCTCTGGCAGGCGGCCTTTGGCAGCATCGTGGCCATCATTGTGGTCAAGCAGCTCTTTGGAGGCCTCGGCCAGAACTTTGCAAACCCCGCGATCACCGCTCGCATTATTATGCTCTTGGCCTTTTCCGGCACGATGACGGCTTGGGCCTTTCCGGCGTCCCCCTTTGGCGCGGACGCTGTCTCCGGCGCGACGCCTCTGGTGATTCTCAAGGGTGAGACGCAGCAGGCGCTGCCGGCCTTCCGCGATATGCTGCTCGGCTTCCGCGGAGGCTGCCTCGGCGAGACGAGCGCCGCGGCGCTCCTGCTGGGCGGGCTGTATCTGCTTGTTCGCCGTGTCATCTCATGGCACACGCCTGTTGCGTTTATCGGCACGGTCTTTGCGCTTACGCTGCTGACTGGCGGCAGTCTTACGCACGCGGTCTATCAGATTCTCTCCGGCGGTTTGCTGCTTGGCGGCTTCTTTATGGCGACGGATTATTCCACCACTCCGAATACGGACTGGGGACGCGTCATTTTCGGTGTCGGCTGCGGCCTGATTACGGTGCTCATTCGCGTCTGGGGCAACTACCCCGAGGGCGTTTCCTTCTCCATCCTGCTGATGAACATTTTAACGCCCTATATCACGAAGGCTACCCGCAGGAAGCCGCTGGGAGGGGTCAAGGCATGAAGAATTTCTGGAACGATTTTGGAAAGCCGATTTTAGTCCTGACGCTGATCAGCCTTGTCATTTCTGCTGCACTCGCGCTCACAGACAACAAAACCGCCCCCATCATCGCAGCAGCAGAAAAGGCCAAGGCCGAGGCCGCGCGCATGGAGGTTCTACCCGAGGCGGATGCCTTCTCTCCGCTGAGCCTCGACGGCTTGCCGACCTCCGTCACCGAGGTCTTTCGCGCGGAAAACGGTGCGGGATTGGTGTTTATGCTCAGCACCAAGGGCTACGGCGGCGAAATCAAGCTCATCTGCGGCATTGACGGAGAGGGCAGGCTCGTTGCCACCAGCACTCTCTCCCAGAGTGAAACCCAAGGCCTGGGCACAAAAATCACCTTGCCGGGCTTCACCGATCAGTTTGTCGGCAAGGACACCGGCCTCCAGGGAGTTGACACGATTTCCGGCGCAACCATATCCTCAAAGGCCTACATTAATGCGATACAGGATGCCTTTATCGCCTACGAGCTTGCAAAGGAGGCGGAATAAGTGAAAAAGCTGGGACTTATACTCAACGGTCTGCTTAAAGAAAACCCCGTTCTCGTTCTGGTGCTTGGCACCTGCCCTGCGCTTGCGGTCTCCACGCAGGCCTCCAATGCAATTGGCATGGGCCTTGCGGCGACGGCGGTGCTACTGGGTTCGAACATCGCCATTTCCGCCCTGCGCAAGGTGATTCCCGACAAGGTGCGCATTCCCTGTTACATTGTACTCATCGCGGGCTTTGTTACCGTCGTTCAGATGCTGGTGCAGGCATTTGCCCCCGCTCTGAATGACAGCCTCGGCATCTACCTGCCGCTGATCGTTGTCAACTGTATCATCCTCGGACGTGCTGAGATGTTCGCCAATAAAAACACGGTTTTGGACTCCGCCCTGGATGGTATCGGCATGGGCCTGGGCTTCACCCTAACCCTATTTGTGATGGCCTCCATCCGTGAAATATTCGGCAGCGGCAGTTGGATGGGCCTGGAGATTCCCTTCTTTGCCGACCATACCATTTCCATTATGACCCTTGCCCCCGGCGGCTTCTTCATCTTCGGCTGCATGATCGCGGCGGTCAATTACTTCAGCCGTGGCAAGGCGATTAAAAAGAAGGACTTCGGCTGCGCCGGCTGCCCCTCCGCCGCCGCCTGCGGAAAGGAGGATAGGCCCTAATGGAAAACTTGCTACATTTTGATTTTAAGGGGCTGGTGGTTATCCTGCTCTCCGCCGCCTTTGTGAACAACTATGTGCTCCAGCGCTTTTTGGGCATTTGCCCCTTCCTAGGTGTTTCCAAAAAGCTGGACCAGGCGACGGGCATGAGCATCGCCGTTATTTTCGTCATGCTGCTTGCCACCGCCGTGACCTGGCCGATTCAATATTACCTCTTAAACCCCAACGGCCTGGGCTATATGCAGACCATCGTGTTCATCTTGGTCATAGCCGCCCTGGTCCAATTGGTTGAGATCATCCTCAAAAAGTACATTCCCGGCCTCCATGTCTCTCTGGGCGTCTATTTGCCCCTAATCACCACAAACTGCGCGGTGCTGGGTGTGACGATTCTGAACATCAACTCCAATTACGATTTTATTGCCTCCATGGCAAATTCCTTTGGTTCCGGTCTGGGCTTCTTTCTGGCAATGGTTCTTTTCTCCGGCGTACGCTCACGCATGGAGGGCGCCGACACCCCCCGCGCCTTTGCGGGCCTGCCCATTACCCTGATTGCGGCCTCAATCGTCTCTGTCTCGTTCTTCGGCTTTGCCGGGGTCATCGAGAATCTGTTCAGATAAGGGGGGAGACGTATGGAAGGAATGATACTTGCGATTGTCTCCGTCACAGCAATTGGTGTCATCTGCGCGGTGATGCTGGCTGTCGCCTCAAAGCTCATGGCCGTCAAGGTCGACGAGCGCTTTCCCGCTATCCGTGAATGTCTGCCCGGCGCCAACTGCGGGGCCTGCGGCTATGCCGGCTGCGACGGCTATGCTCATGCCCTGATTGACGACGCGGGCGTGAAAACCAATCTCTGCATCCCCGGGGCAGACGGCGTTTCGCGCAAGCTCTCGGAGCTGCTCGGCGTGGCCTTTGAGGACGTAATCGAGCAGACGGCGCACATTCACTGCGGTGGCGACTGTGAGGTGACCGCCAGAAAGATGGACTACCAGGGAATAGACAGCTGCCGCGCTGCCGCTCTGCTTTTCGGCGGCACGGGGCAATGCGCCTTCGGCTGTCTGGGCCTCGGCGACTGTGTCTCGGTCTGCCCGGAGGGAGCGATCTGTCTAGAAAACGGGCTGGCGCATGTCGACCCCCGGCTCTGCACCGGCTGCGGCCTCTGCGTTGCCGCCTGTCCGAAAAAGCTGATTGAAACCTTGCCGGACGCAGAGAAGCTTTTTGTACGCTGCAGCAGCACCGAAAAGGGCGCGCTCACCCGCAAGGCATGCAGCCGTGGCTGCATCGCCTGCAAAAAGTGCGAGAAGGAATGCCCCGAAGGCGCCATTACAGTCGTTGACAATCTTGCGCGGATCGACTACGATAAGTGCACGGCCTGTGGGCATTGCGCTGAGGTCTGCCCCACGGGCACGATTATCTGGGTCCGCGCCTCCGGCAGACAATAACCCGAAAGCGCCGCCTTGCGAGGCGGCGCTTTCCTTAGAGAAGGCTTGCCGGGCTGCCCGGAGAAAGACCAATAAAGGAGTAACACTATGCAATATGAGGGGAGCGTTTACCGCCCGCCTAGCGAGGCGTATAGCCTGATTATCCAGGCCACCATCGGCTGTTCGCACAACGGCTGTACCTTCTGCCCAATGTACTGGGACAAGCGCTTTCGCGCCCGAAGCTTCGAGGAGGTCTATGCTGATTTGCAGGAGGCGCGGCGCGAGCACCCCCGCGTTGAGCGCATCTTCTTTGCCGACGGCGACGCGCTCTGCCTGTCCACCGAGCGCCTGATTCCTTTGCTGGAGGCTGCCCGTGCGCTGTTTCCTGAGAGCAATAGAATCGGCGTCTACGGCCGTGCGGACAACATCCTCCGAAAGACCGACGAACAGCTCGCGCAATTGCGCGAGGCGGGCCTCGGCATCATCTACCTCGGGGCGGAATCCGGCTCGGCGGAGGTTCTCAAAAGGGTTAACAAGGGTGAGACACCGGAGGACATGGTCACCGCCGTCCGCCGCGCAGAGGCGGCGGGCATCCCGGTCTCCGTGACCTTCATCTCCGGCCTTGGCGGACGAGAGCTGATGGACGAGCATGCCATTGAGACCGGCAGGATGATCGGCGCGATGGGTGCTTCTTTTGTGGGGCTGATGACGCTGATGATCGCCCCCGGCTCCTCGATCTCGGTGGATATTCAGTCCGGAAAATTCGAGCCGCTGACCACACAGGACGTGATGCGCGAGCTGGAGCTGATTCTGACGCACGCCGATTGCGAGAAACCCTGCGTGATTCGCTCAAACCACGCCTCCAACCGGCTTGTGCTCAAGGGCACGCTGCCGCAGGACAAGGAGCGCCTGCTGCGGCAGGTGAACAGCGCCATGCAGGACGAAAAGCTGCTCAGGCCGGATCGCTATCGAGGGTTCTGATTTTTGGGCGCGGGCGATAAGGGCTGCAAAAAGCGCCGGCGTTAACGCGGAAAGCCCGAAAAAGCTTGAAAAATCTCAATAAATCTATGAAAAACCCCTTGTAAAATGCCTGTAAACTTGTTATAATACCAAGGCATTACGCACGGAGACCGATCATTTTCTCTGTTGCCGCACGGAACGGTTCCGGCGGCTGGGAAACTGAGACGACGTCTCCGGAGGAAAAAACTAAAAATCAGGAGGAACAAAAACATGGCAGTCGTATCAATGAAACAGCTTCTCGAAGCAGGTGTCCACTTTGGTCACCAGACCAGAAGATGGAACCCCAAGATGGCCGAGTTCATCTATATGGAGCGTA
>CAYRIA010000063.1:0-10890 GCA_964424175.1 uncultured Oscillospiraceae bacterium
AAGACGGCGGCCTCTCACGCCGCAATCAGGAGTTCGACTCTCCTACGGGTCACCACTTCTATTAAGTTCATATTGCGTATCTGGCTACGGCCATTTACATAGTTGGTGTTTTTATCGGCGAGGGTCCACCCGTTCCCATTCCGAACACGGAAGTTAAGCTCGCCTGTGCCGAAAATACTTGGCTGGAGACGGCTCGGGAAGATAGGTCAATGCCAACACAGCAGCTCTGCTACGGTAGAGCTGCTTTTTTTTGGCACAAATTCCATAAATTTATTGTTTACATAAAAAATGTCTTGCCAATACATAGATTTGTCTATATAATAATTATGTCAATCAATTGTGAGGGAGAGATAACGATGTTTACCTGGAAATAAGACTACGCCAAGCGCTGTTTTGCAGGGCATTTGCGAAATATGAACCCTGCTCTGAGACCGGGCTTATCTGCCACGGTTAGATTCTCTCTAGAAAGTGAGACTTGCGAATGAGATCCCTCGCAAAAGCATATGCAATTTCGCAGGCCGTTATCGGTGCGGCGCTCGGCATTTACTGCACATACTTGTACATTCTTCAGCTGATGGCTTCAAATGACCGCTATTTGGAGCTGATTGAGTTTATGCTCCTATTTATATTGGCGTATTTCTGCCGCTGCTATCCGATTTACATTCGCCCGGATTATGCGGTTGATATGTCGTTTATCAGTAGTTTTGCAATACTTTTGTCTAAAGGGCCTGTTGTAGCGGCGGTGATCGTTTTTTTGGGGTCTCCGCTGATCCTAGAGCGCTTGAATGGACAAGATCGTAAGTACGCCCATGTTTTCAATACGCCGCTGATAAAGTCCGCGTTTAATGCCGGAATTTTGACGATTTCTGTATTTTTAGGGGGCAAGGCCTTTCAGTGGACAGGCGGAACAGTCGGAGACATCACCCTACCGGGCGTATTGCTTCCCGGACTTGCCATTATTATAACGACAATGCTGGTCAACAGCAGTCTTTTGCTCCTTTTGTTCAGGCTCAATTCAGGCCAACCCTTTTTCAATTCTATGCTGCGGAACATTTCTGCGTTTTATCCAACTGCACTTGCTGCGGCTCCCATCGGCTTTTTTATCGCCAGGTTTTTAGGGCAAAATGATGGCGTGATCCTCGTTGCCCTGTTTATGATTCCGTTGCTATTGGCCAGACGCGCCTTTTGTCTGTATGCCGATGTCAGGCGCAACTACTACGTGATGCTTAAAACACTGACCTATACCCTTGAGGCCAAGGACGACTATACGCGCGGACATTCCAAGCGTGTTGAGCTCTATGCCAAGGCCATTGCACGCGAGATGCACATGAGCCGCCGCCAAATTGAGCATATTTCAGTCGCGGCGCTCTTGCATGACGTTGGAAAGATCGGCATCGACGAGAGCATCCTGCGCAAGCCGGGTGGCCTTTCGAAAGAGGAGCGCTATACCATCCAAAAGCATCCGGAAATCAGCGTGCAGATCTTGCAGGCGGTCAAGCTCCCGCCCATTGTATTAGATCTGATTTGCCACCATCACGAGCGCTTTGATGGCTGCGGCTATCCTTCCGGACTGTGCGGCGAACAACTGCCAATAGAAGTATTTGTACTTGGCGTGGCGGACACTTACGACGCGATTACCAGCACAAGGCCCTATAGCGGCGGGCTTACGCCCGAGCAGGCACGGCAGGTGATTCTTGATGAGAGAGGCAGGCAGTTCCACCCGAAGGTTGTGGACATTTTCTTGAAGGCCTACGACAAAGGCAGGCTTGGCCTGATTTGTGACGATATGATCCCTCGCCGTCTAATCGTTTAGCCTGATCAGAGCTGATTGTTTTTCGAAATTACAAACCGTCCTCCACCCGAAAATGGGTGAAGGACGGTTTTTTAGCGGTAATCTTTGGAGTATCCTTCCTCCTGACAGGCGGAGATGGACACTAAGCCTGCGAAATCAGATCTTTTACGACATGGGAGCACAGGAGCATTCCCGCCGTTGCGGTAACCCAGACGAGGCTGCCGGGAACGCTGCGTCGGCCGGGTGGGGGTGTTTCCCCGCTTTCTCCCGGCTTATGTGCAAGCTCGCTGCTGTAAACAACGGGCAAATGGCGAATGCCGCGCTTTCCCAGCTCCTTACGCACCACGCGAGCCAGGGGACAGTTGATGGTCTTAGAGATGTCCGTCACACACAGAGACTCTGCGTCGAGCTTGTTGCCGGCACCAAGGGCGGAGACTATCGGGATGCCCCGGTTGAGCGCAGTCTCGATCAGGTCAAGCTTGCAGGCAACGAGGTCTATGCAGTCAACAACATAATCATACCGATTCTCAAAGAATCGCTCCCGCGAAGTTGCCTCATAGCGTGCGACCAGAGGAACAGCTTTCAGCGCGGGGTTCAAATCCCGAAGGCGCGCTGCCATGACCTCGGCTTTTGGTTTTCCCAGTGCGGAATAGCTTGCGCAAAGCTGACGGTTGATGTTGCTCTCACCGACCGTGTCCTGGTCGATCAGCACAAGCTCACCGATGCCGGAGCGGCAGAGTGCCTCTGCGCACCAGCTTCCAACGCCGCCGAGGCCGAAAACCGCAACCCGGCTGTTTGCCAGCTTTTCCATGGCTGCCGCACCTAAAAGCATTTCCGTTCTCAAAAAACGTTCCGACATGTCTTTCCCCCTTAGCTTTGCCCAAAACCGGGCGTAACAAAAAGGCACCGCGAAAGAGAGCAGCTCCCTTTCGCGGCGCCGTGGTTTAGTCTTATTTTACCAGTTTGGAGGTAAAGCCCGTTGTGAGCTCGTAATTTGCCAGAAGCGCGTCCTTCCAAGCTGTGAAATCGGCGTTGGCAAGGCCGTTTTTCGCAAGGATATTGGCATTGACCTCACCCTTGTCGACGAAGTACATCACATGGTAGCCCGCGTAGCCGCTGCTCTCGCCATAGACGATGCCGGTGTCTCCGGGCTTGCGGTCTGCGTCGAAGCACCAATCGTTGAACTCCTTGACCATTCTGCCCGTGGTAACATTTTCATAAAGGCCGCCATTGGTGTTTGAGCCGGTGTCCTCGCTTTTTGCATTTGCTAGCTCTGCAAAGCTGTCCTCGGTCGCTTCACCGGACTCCCACTCGCGAAGGAGCGCCTCCGCCGAAGTTTTGGCCGCTGCCTTCGCCTCGTCGGTGTATGCGCCGTTTTCGTCTGCCACAGCCTTGATCAGGATGTGGCGAACATTGACCGTGTTGTAGCGGTTATCGTCGCGGGAGAGGAAGAACAGGGCGTAGCAGCCGGTTTCCGTCTCAATGACCGTCGTGTCACCCGCGCGGCGGCCGGCGTCCTTCATCCAGTCTGCATAAGCCGAGGTCAGCGATTCACCTTGGGTTGTGGTTTCGGTCGCTTCGGTACCGCTCTCCGCCAGCGCGGCAGCCTTAAAGCTCTCTGCCGTCTCCGCGTCTGCGGCAACCGCCTCCGCCTGCCGCTTGGCCTCCGCCATGGCAGCGGCCTTCAGCGCGTCTCCGTCTGACGAGGCGGCGTCCTCCTCCGAGACCGCACCGCTGGCAAAGAAGCTGATATAGGTATAGTTGTCAAAGTTGTCTTTGTTCTCCGTGTAGTAGGTCGAAAGCTCGCTGTCCGTATAGGTATAGGAAGCATACTTCTCCTGCGCGAAAGTCTCAGAAACATAGAGCTTTTCGAGCAGCCCGCTTATAACCTCAAGCGTGCAGCCTTTTCCAAATGCCGCAGCGAGGTAAGCATTTGTGCTGGCAAAGCCGGCGTTTTGATACGCTGTCTCGTAGCTTGAGATGTCAGAATCCAGCGTGGCTTGAGCCTCCTCGCTGAGCGTGAAGCCTTCCTTCTGCGCCTCGTCGTAAAGCGCGGTGACTTCCTTCATCGTGGTCTGAGCGCTCTCCTTGAAGAAGTCTGCCCAGGTGCGACCATCAACATATTGCTGGGAGGAGAGGGGTTGCGAAGTGTCGAGGCCCAGCCAAGAGAGGTAGCTGCCGTTCTCAACAACAAATTTGTTGTAGCTGTATTTATAGAAAAAGCTATATTCCGCAGCCGTGTAGCTGGTGTCTCCGACCTTGACTGCCGTGAAGTTGCTATAAAACAGGGACGAATTGAACACGACCATGGCGAGCACGACGAGCGCGACGACGGCGCCGACAAGCCAGTTGACCGTGCGAGAGCGGCGGCGTGCCTTCTCCTCTTGTTCCTGGGCGATCAGGCGCTTGTCCTTGCCCTCAGCGCGCAACTGTTTACGCAGCTTTTTTTCTTGGGATGCACTCATGTTATGTGACCATTCCTTTACTTTCTGATGTAGGGCGATACCGATGGGGATACTAAGTGATTATAACCCAATTGCCGACGGTATTCAAGTGGTATTATATGAGGCCACAGGGTCTGCATACCCTTCTGCCATAGTAAAACTTTATCGACAATTTTTGGCATTATTTTTCAGAATTATTTATTGACAAATGTATTGCAATGTGTATAACCCTGTGGACATGTTCATAACTGCACGAAATGTGAGCCATCTGCGCATTGTGCGCAGAAAAAAGGAGATAAACTTCAGTTGTTGTGCCGGGAAAATCGTGGTAGAATACAAAATGTAAATGGATGCCGCGGGCGCAGGACGCTTCGTGCCCTGCGGGATGCGAAAAGCCCTTATAGAAAGGACGCAAACCAATGATAAATCGTGGAAACGAGCAAAATAACCTTCGCCTTGCCGTCCTGATCGATGCAGACAACGCCCCGCGTGACTGCCTTCGGAGCGTCATGGAGGAGGTCGCAATATACGGCACGCCGACCATCAAGCGTATTTACGGCGACTGGACCAGCCCCAACGTCGGTGGTTGGAAGAATAGCCTTTTGGAGAACGCCGTCACGCCCATTCAGCAATACGGCTACACGACCGGAAAAAACTCCACCGATTCCGCCATGATTATTGACGCGATGGATATTCTCTACGGCGGAAAAATCGACGGCTTTGTACTTGTATCAAGCGACAGCGATTTTACGCGCCTGGCCATCCGCCTGCGCGAGGCGGGAATGCGCGTGATCGGCATCGGCGAGCGCAAGACTCCCAGCCCCTTTATCGTCGCCTGTGACAAGTTCGTCTATATCGAAGTTATTCGCGATCGCTTTAACAAAGAGAAAAACGAGGAAAAGGCCAAGTCCGCCGTCGCACAGAAGAAGCAGCCCAGCGTTAAGGCACCTGTCACCACCCCAGCCGAAAAGACGGCGGAGAAGGCTTCGCCAAAGACCATTCCGGACAGTATCATCGAACTGGTTGCCGACTCCATCGCCGACATTGCCGACGACGACGGCTCGTGCGACTTGGGCTATCTTGGAAACCTCATCATAAAAAAGCAGCCGGACTTCGACCCTCGAAACTTTGGCTTCGGCAAGCTGAGCACCATGCTCAAGTCCCTGCCGCGCTTCGAGCTGGAGCTGCGCCCGACCGCTGATCCCAACTATAGAACCATGTATATCAAGGATAAGGAAGCCTGATGGAAACCAAAGCACCGCGGAAAAAATCCAAGCACACGGCGCTCAAGGCGCTCCTCATCGCCGCGGCCGTACTTGCGGTGATCATACTTGACAGCAAGCTTCGGCTCACTGTAACGACTTATACGCGCAGTTATGATACGTTGCCGGAGAGCTTCGATGGTTTTCGGGTCGTTGCGCTTTCAGACCTGCACATGGCAAACTATGGCGAGAAGCTCTATGCGTTGATTCGCGCCCAGGAGCCGGATATTATCGTGATGACGGGGGACTTTCTGAACAGAAAAGCCTTGGCCGGCGGCGAAAACCAGACGGAAAAGCTACGTCCGATCCTTATGTCCATTGCAGAGATTGCCCCTTGCTATTTTGTCAGCGGCAACCACGACTGGGCAAGCGGCGAGATCAGGGAACTTCCCGCGCTCATGGAAGAAACGGGCGTCCGCTATCTCCGAAACGAATTCGTTTTGCTTGAGCGGAATGGCGAAAAAATTGCCCTGGCCGGGGTTGAGGATCCAAACGGCGCCGCAGACATGATAAGGCCCGACGCCCTCGCCCAGATGATCACCGAAAGCTACCCCGATACCTTCACGCTCATGCTCGCGCACAGGAACGATTTTCTCACCAAATACCCTGCGTTGCCTGTGGATGTTATCCTCTGCGGGCATGCCCACGGCGGAATTGTGCGCCTGCCCTTCCTAGGCGGCGTCCTTGGCACGGAGAACAACCTCTTTCCAAAATATGACGCCGGCCTGTTCTGCGAGGGGGAGTATGATATGATCCTTTCCCGTGGTTTGAGTAACTACACGTTTGAGCCGCGCTTTCTGAACAATCCGGAGTTGGTTACATTGATTCTGAAAAAAGCCTAAAAAATGCTGTTTTAAAAGTGTCATATCCCCGATGCCCCCGCATATAAATATAGAGTACCCGATTTTTTATACAAGGGGGCTCAGCTATGGGGGAAGATATTGATGATCTCATTTACGGTGATACGGAGACGGTGCCAAGTGAAAGATGAGATACACCCCTGAAAAGAACGCGCGTTCTTTTCAGGGGTGTTTGTTATTAGATCGGCAGTCCGGGAAAAATTGTCTTAAGCAGCACAAACAGGATTGGGAAAAAAATGGCGGGCAAGAGATTTCCGACCTTAATTTTCTTGCCGAAGATCATGTTAATGCCGATGGCGAAGATCAAAACCGAGCCGACGCAGGACATTTGGCTGACAAGTGCGGGATAGCTGTCCAGCCAGGGCTTGATAAACTGCGCAAGCAGGGTGATGCCGCCCTGATAGAGTAGCAGCGGCAGGGCGGAAACCGCCACGCCGAAGCCAAGAGAGGAGGCCAGCAACACCGAAGTGATGCCGTCCAGTACGGATTTGGCGAAAAGCGTTGAGTAGTCGCCGCTCAGACCGTCGTTCAGGGCACCGATAATTGCCATCGCGCCGACGCAAAACAGGGTCGAGGCGGTCACAAAGCCATCCACAAAGGTGCTTCCCGTCAGCTTTGCGGGCAGACGATTTTTGATGCGGGTGCCGAGGCTGTCAAGCCCCTTTTCAATATTCAGCAGCTCGCCCGTGATTGCGCCGAGGACGAGGGAGAGCACCATCAGCATGGTATACTGCGTGCCGAGCACACCGTTTTCCAGCGTGAGCAGACCGGACAGCGCCCCCCCCAGGCCGATGAAGGCGACAGACAGACCCACAGCGGAAAGGACCGTCTCCTCAAAGCGTTTCGGCAGCCCGCCCTTGGCCAGGACGCCCAGCAACGCGCCTGCGATGATGGCAAGGCAGTTAACAATCGTTCCCAATCCGGTCATCGGTTTTTCCTCTTTCTATTTATGTTTCATCGCGACGCAAAGGACCCCAGCCCTCCAGCGGCAGGCGCATCATTGAACCGAAGATTTTTGCTTTGATGTCGGGATAGTCCGTTTCAAGCCCGCGAATCAGCTGCTTGACCTCGTGTCGTTTGCTGTCCCTGTCCGCAGGACAGGCGTTTTTAACGATAGGCAGAGAAAGCCTCTCGCAGAGCCTTGCAATCTGCTCCTCACCGGCATAGATCATCGGGCGGAGCTGATAAACGTCGGCGCGGTTCATGTAGGTCACGGGCTTAAAGCAGCCAATGCGCCCCTCAAACAGCAGAGACATCAGGAAGGTTTCCACTGCGTCGTCCATGTGGTGGCCGAGGGCGAGCTTGTTCATGCCGCGCGCCATGAGGGCGTCGTTGAGCGCCCCGCGCCGCATCTTTGCGCAAAGCGAGCAGGGGTTCTCTTCCTTGCGGATGTCG
This sequence comes from uncultured Oscillospiraceae bacterium, assembly GCA_964424175.1. GTDB lineage: Bacteria > Bacillota > Clostridia > Oscillospirales > Oscillospiraceae > UBA2658. The sequence continues at coordinate 7,754 of CAYRIA010000063.1, forward strand.
AACACAATCTCGCGGATATCCGTTTCGATGCAGGTATAGGGGATGTCCAGCTGCGCGCACATTTCGGCGACCGGCGCATAGCTCATCCCCTCAAAGCCGAGGGCGAGGGAAATGCCCTCGATCTCAAATTTTTTCGGATAATAGGTTTTTAAGTGGGCGAGGGAACGCAGAAGGACAAGGCTGTCTTTCCCACCTGAGACGCCAACCGCAATTCGGTCGCCCTCCTCGATCATTCCAAAGTCGTCCACGCCACGGCGGACAAGGCTTGTAAAGCTGTTTAAAGGGTCCAAATAATCGCACTCCAAAAGAAAAAATGATTTCGAGCAAATAAGAGAAAACGGGAGCAAAACAGAGAAATACAGAGGATTCAAACACATACTTGTTTTCGAAGCAAAATAGGTGTTGACACAGTTTTGCCGTTATGATATAAAAGTAGGGCATCCTTTGGATTTTCCCCGTATTCCAAACTATTCTAACGGTGTATTACCCAATTGTCAAAGCTTTTTACGGCTTGTGCGAAAAAAGCCGTGAGGACGGCGGCGCGCCCCGGAAACAGGCCTCTGCGCCCGTCCGATAAACCAAAGAGACACCACCCATCACATCAATATGGAGGCAGAAAAAATGTCCACTTATATGGCAAATGCGGCAACTGTCGAGCGCAAATGGTATATCCTTGACGCGGCAGGCAAGCCCCTGGGCAAGACGGCTGCGCTCGCGGCAGATATCCTGCGCGGCAAGCTTAAGCCCACCTACACTCCGCATGTCGACTGCGGCGATTTCGTCATCATTCTCAACACCGAGCAGGCCGTCCTGACCGGCAAGAAGCTGGAGCAGAAGTATTATTACACCCACTCCGGCTACGTCGGTGGTCTCAAGGCTGTGCAGTATAAGCGCCTGATGTCCGAAAGGCCGGAGTTTGCAATGAAGCTGGCCGTCAAGGGCATGCTTCAGAAGAACAAGCTCGGTTCGGCGCAGCTCACCCGCCTTAAGGTTTTCAAGGGTGCAGAGCACATGCACCAGGCACAGCAGCCCGAAGTCTGGGATCGCTAAGGGAGGAGAAAGAATATGTATCAGAGCAAAAAGCCTTACATGTACGGCACCGGCAGAAGGAAATCCTCCGTCGCCAGAGTGCATCTGTTTCCCGGCGGCACGGGCAAAATCACGGTCAACGGCCGTGAGATCGACGAGTATTTCGGGCTGGACACATTGAAGTTCATCGTCCGTCAGCCCCTCGTTACCACCTCCACGCTGGACAAGGTTGACATCGAAGCCACTGTCACCGGCGGCGGCGTCACCGGTCAGGCCGGTGCGATCCGTCACGGCGTCGCCCGCGCTCTCCTCCAGGTGGACGAGACATACCGCCCCGCCCTCAAGGCCGCCGGTTTCCTAACCCGCGACCCGCGCATGAAGGAGCGTAAAAAGCCCGGACTCAAGGGCGCCCGCCGCGCTCCGCAGTTCTCCAAGCGTTAATCTGCAAGATTTTCAACGATATCGGACGATATCAAACCATACAAAAGAGGCTCGACGCTGTTGGCGTCGGGCTTCTTTTTTACTTGGGTCTATAATAAATGTTGGGGCTTTACCAAACCCCAACATTTATTATAGACCCTTTTTTACGAAACGTGCTACCCCGGATGAACAGAAAAAGCGCTGTTACAGTATATTAGTAGTAGGCTAAGGGGGGGTCCCGATTGAAAAGCATATTGGAAGTAAGAAATATCTCAAAGATTTACCAGGCTCCTAACGGAGAAGTCCCTGCCTTAAATAATGTAAATTTCAAACTCAAACAGGGTGAATTTGTAAGCATTGTTGGCCCAAGTGGCTGCGGGAAGTCCACTCTTTTATCGATAATCTCCGGTCTGGAAAGTCCTACTTACGGGAAAATCTACATTGAGGACGAAGAGATCAATAGCGTGTCCAGCTACATTGGGTATATGCTGCAAAACCATAACCTATTGGAATGGAGAGACATTTGGAGCAATGTAACGCTAGGCTTAGAGGTTAAGAAAAAACTAACCAAAGAAAACTTAGATTATGTAGAAGAGCTTTTAAAGTTTTATGAAATAGATGAATTTAAGCATCATTATCCAAATCAATTATCCGGAGGAATGTGCCAAAGAGCGGCATTAATTCGGACGCTGGCAATAAAACCTAAAATTCTGCTATTAGATGAGGCTTTTTCAGCACTTGACTATCAAACAAGAATTTCTATCGTGGATTACGTTTATAAGAAAATAAAGGAGCAATCCATCACTTGCCTTATGGTTACACACGACATTCCAGAATCAATCAGCATGTCAGATCGGGTAATTGTACTTTCTAACAAACCGGGAACGATAAAAAAAGAATTTGATATAGATTTTGAAATTGAGAACGATTCTCCATTGGCAAGAAGAAATCACCCAAAGTTCAGCAAGTATTTCAATTTGATATGGAAAGAACTTGGTATTCATGAAAAAAAATAAAGCTGTAACAGACCGAGAACGCTATTTGGAAAACCTGAAAAAAGAGAAACGAGTTGTTAGCGCAAATCGTGCAATTGTGTTAGTTGTTATGATCGCAATGTGGGAGCTGCTTGCAAGATTCAAAATTATAGATGGTTTTATTATGAGTCAGCCCTCAAGAATAGCAGAAACCTTTGTCAACATGGCAAAAGAAAATTTGCTCTTGCACATCTATACGACTTGCTATGAAACCCTTGTGGGCTTTGTGCTAGGAATTATCATTGGCATTGCTTTTGCCATTTTACTTTGGTGGTTTGATACTTTTGCAAAAATTTGTGATCCCTACATCGTTGTACTAAATGCTTTACCGAAAATTGCATTGGGCCCAATAATAATAGTATTAGTTGGAGCAGGAACCGAAGCAATCATTTTTATGGCTTTGGCCATTTCGTTGATTGTAACGATTCTGCAAATGTACAATGGATTTAAAAACACGAACAAAGAAAAATGTAAAATGCTTCAATCCTTTGGGGCCAACAAATTTCAGGTCTTAACGAAAATCGTAATTCCCAGTAATATCAGCACGCTTTTCACAACAATGAAGATTAACATCGGCCTGTCTCTGGTTGGTGTTATTGCCGGTGAATTTCTGGTTTCAAAAGCGGGCTTAGGCTATTTAATTGTTTATGGCGG
>CAYRIA010000064.1:0-10747 GCA_964424175.1 uncultured Oscillospiraceae bacterium
GAAGGAACCGACCAAGTTGATGATCAGCGTTTTGATCGGGAAGCTGCCGTCGAGCCTCGTAGACACTAACCCGATTAGGTAGCGGCAGACTGTGCCGACAAAGCCGCCCAGACCGACCAAAATACAGTCCAGCATGAAAACCCTCCTTGAGCCTCTATAGCTATACCATAATGTCGTAGAAGTCATTAGCCGGATGGCGGTTTAGGTTTCCCAAGGGAGAACTTCATTCCCTATGCAAAGGCCGTTTCCGATTATAGCACAGGACTTCAGAAAATGATACCCCCGGCGGTACTGTCCGGGGGTAAGTAGTCAGTAAAGGTGTGCCCTATTCGCCACGCGTTTTCTGGAGCTGCCAGACAAAATGGCGGACCACACGGCGGGGGGCAATTCTGGAAAAGAACGGCGCCAACTTATTGACGACCCCGGGCACGGCAATGACGCGTCCCTTCTTTAGCTGTCGGTAGCCATACTCTGCGACCCTGCGTGCGCCGTCGGGTCTCAGGCGTTTGAACAGACCGGACGCGCCCATTCCCGCACGTTCCTCAAAGCCGGTGCGGGTAGGGCCGGGGCAAAGCGCTGTCACATAAACGCCACTGTTTTTTAGCTCTATGGAGAGAGCTTCGGTGAAAGAGAGCACGAAGGCTTTCGACGCGTAGTAGACCGACATCAGAGGACCGGGCTGGAAGGAGGCGACGGAAGCCAGGTTGAGAATTCTGCCCCGCCCGCGCTCCAGCATGTCCGGGAGACAGAGGTGCGTCAATTGCATGAGCGCCGTGATATTTAGCTGCACCATCTCGTATTGCTTGGGCCAGTCGCAGCCTGAAAAGGCACCGAAGTCTCCGAAGCCCGCGTTGTTAACCAAAATATCGATTGTAAGACCCTGTGCGCAAATGAAGGCATGGACGGCAGATGCTGCATCCGTTACTGACAGGTCGCAGGCAAACACCATTGCCTGGATGCCGTGGGAGGCCTCCAGCTCGTCTTTCAGCGCCAGCAATCTGTCCATGCTTCTGGCCACCAGCACAAGGTTATAGCCCTCCCTGGCGAAAATTCTGGATAGCTCCAGACCCAGGCCGCGGGAGGCACCGGTGATCAGCGCGGTCTCTTTTTTCATTTTGCCACCGCCTTTTGTGTGCGTCTTTGCGGATAGTCTATCATAATCAGTGCGGCGGTTCAATGCTTAACAAGACGCATGCTGCGCCCAGTGGGAACCTAGCCCCAGAACAGCCTAGTGAAAAAGGCTGCGGCCAGAAAGCCCGTCAGATCGGCGACGAGAGCGGCGGGGATGGCGTAGCGGCTGTTTTTGATGTTCGCCGCGCCGAAATAGACAGCAATGACGTAAAAGGTCGTCTCCGTCGAGCCGAGCATGACCGCAGCGCAGCGTCCAGCAAGAGAGTCGGCTCCGCTGCTTTTGATAATGTCGCTGCCCACAGCCAGCGCGCCGCTGCCGCTGAGGGGACGCAGTAACATGAGTGGGACGGTTTCGGCGGGGATGCCCAGCTTTGTCAGAGCGGGCTGGAGCAGGGCACAGAGCGCGTCGATTGCCCCGCTTGCCCGGAGCATGTAAATGCAGGGCAGCAGGGTCACAAGAGCCGGAAGGATGCCGAAAACAGTTTTAAGCCCATCCTTTGCGCCGACCGTCATGCCTGCAAAGACATCCGTTCCGCGGCGGAGGGCATAGATCGCCACCAGCGTGATAATGAGCGGTACTGCAAGTGTGGACAGGAGCGTCATGTTCGGGAAAGGCGGCGAAAGAGCTTGGCGGCAAGGATCCCCGCGGACACCGACACTAGCGAGCTTAGCCAGACCGCGGGGAGGATATCGAAGGGTGCAGATGCGCCCAGGGAGGCGCGCAGTGAGGCCACCGTGGTCGGCAAAAGCTGGATAGAGGCGGTGTTCATCACCACCAGCAGACATAGCTCGTCTGAGGCAGAGGAAAGCCCTGACAGGCGTTTTAAGCCCAGGGCGGCTTTTATACCGGCGGGCGTCGCGGCGTTGCCCAGCCCCAGCAGATTTGCCGAGACGTTGGTTGAGAGTGCGTCCATCGTGTCCCCGTCTTGCGCTGCTGAGGGAAAGAGCCTGCCTAACAGCGGGCGCAGTAGCCGAGAGAGCTTTTCGGAAAGGCCGGAGCGGCGCATCAGCTCCATCATGCCCGACCAGAGGCAGATCATGCCACAGATCGCAACGCAGAGGGAAACAGCCTGATTCGCCCCCTCAACAGCGGCTGCCGTCAGGTTTGAAAGTGTGCCGTTCAGTGTGGCGAACACAAGGGAAAACAGCAGCATCAATGCTATCAATAGACTGAAGATCATAATTGCGGCTCCTCCTTTTTGCTCTTGTGAAAAATAACAAAAATGGTGAATAACTAATAAATTTACTAAAATATGTTTGACAATGTTAATTGTTCCTATATAATTTTATATAGAAAGTGTTATTAATTGTGTTTTCAAATCTTAATGACAAGGGAGGCATTATCATGAAATCGACTGGGATCGTTAGAAAAGTGGATGAGCTTGGACGTATAGTGCTGCCCATCGAACTTCGCCGTACCCTGGACATCGCGGAGAAAGACTCTTTGGAGATATATGTTGACGACGACGCCATTATTCTGCGTAAGTACCAACCTGCCTGCATTTTCTGCGACAATGCAAAGGACGTGGTCGTATACAAAGGCAAGAATGTCTGCAAGGACTGCATCAAAGCGTTGGAAGAAGCGAAATGAGCATAAGTTGAAAGGCCGCCCGGAAATACCGGGCGGCCTTTCTGGCGGGTAAAGCCCCCTTTAGGGGGCTTTATTAATGCTTGCTTTGTTCGGCGCTGGAGAGTTGTGCGAAGGATAGGAGAGAGAGCAGAACAGCGAAGCCCAGGGTGATGAGCTGCTCACCCGTCGGGTACGCGTCGGCCAGCACAGTTATGCACAGGAAAACGGAGAGGCCGCTGAAATACAGGGCAGACAGGGGCTTTGGTTTTTTAAAGACAAAGCCCGCATGGTAATAGCAGGCGAGCACCAACGCGCAGATGGAAAGTAAGCGGGGCGCAAAGTGCCAGAGCACAGGGTCGGCAGCGCTGTATTTATATGCGGCAATCAGCCAGTAGCAGAGGAAAAACACGGTGGAAACGGCGCCGAAAACACCATTTTTCCGCTTTCCGGGCTTGGCGGAGGCGAGGATTAGGCTAGCCATTCCCGCCGCACAGAGCAGAGCGAAAACACCGAGGACTAAGTCAAAGATCGTTTTGGAGGTGCTCACGGCACGCAGCAGCGTGAGTATGCCACCAAGGGCGGTCACGGCACCGACAAGTCCCGCCGGAATCATGACGAAGGGGATGCCCTTAGCATAGATTTGGGGGAAGCGCTCATCAAAGCACAGGCCGGAAAGCCTACGCACCAGCACCAACAGCAGGATCGCAAACAGGAGGATGAAGCCCGCGACCGCATAGCCGTAAGGTGAGCCGGTTATGGCAAGCCCCGTTTCCGGCTCGAAACCGTTGATCCGCTGGAGCCAGCGGATGAAAGCGCTGAAAATACCCATAACCAACGTGAAGCCACAGAGCTTGAAAGCTGTTTTTCGCATATTACCAGTCCAGTCACAATATAATCAGTAAGAAGCTTTTACCAAACGCATTAATTCTATACTGTTTTTACAGAAGCGTCAACTAAAATCGGGCGGAGCGCCACCGGGGAAAGGCTGCCCTGTCAGGCTGTGCACACGGATGATACGGGTCAGGTTATGAAAGGAAGGTTATGCGATGAAACGGATCCTATGGGCATCTGTCCTCCTTGCCATGGCGGCGATCATCATGCCGATGCTCTTTATGCGGGAACAGGTTGGGGCGCTCGCCGCGGACGAGCCTTCGCCCAGCTCCGCGATCGCACCCTCGTCCGAGTCCGCACCCATTGTGGATGCCCCCGTCGGGACGCCGGACGCAGACTTCCGCTTTACTGTGCGTGAAGGGGAGACGATTGAAACCGTGACGATGGCGGACTATTTGCCCTATGTCCTTGCCGCAGAGGTGCCGGTAAGCTTTGCCGGGGAGGCGTTGAAGGCGCAGGCGGTGGCCGCTCGCACCTATATTGCCTATTGTACTGAGCACGCGAATCCCAAGCACCCAGAGGCCGAGCTTTGCACCGAGGCTGGTTGCTGCATGGCCTATTCGGATGAGACGGTGTTGCGCGGCGCGTGGGGAGAAAAGTTCGACGAGTATTTTACCACCATCACCACAGCGGTAACGGAAACCGATGGGCAGGTACTCAGCTACGACGGCGAGCCGATTCTCGCCTCCTTCCACTCCTCGTCTGCGGGAAGGACTGAGGACGGCGCGGAGCTTTGGGGCGATGTGCCGTATTTGGTCAGCGTCAAAAGCCCCGAGACGGAAAGTGATGTGCCGGATTATTTGACGACGGTTGAGGTCACAACGGAAAACCTCCGTGAAACCATCCTGCTGCTTAAGCCCGATGCAGTCTTCTTAAGCGAGCCTGCAGATTGGTTAGGCCAGACAGAGCTGGACGCATCAGGCAGGGTCAAGACGATAACGGTGGGCGGAAGAATTCTCACAGGGGCAGAGATGCGCAAACTCTTTTCGCTGCGGAGCACGGCTTTCACCCTAGAATACCGGGACGGCATATTCGTCTTTACCGTGACGGGCTACGGTCACGGATTGGGGATGAGCCAGTACGGAGCAAATGTCATGGCAAAGAATGGATTTAGCTACCGGGAGATCCTCCTGCACTATTATCCTGAGACAAAGCTAGGCTAGGTATTGACGAAAATGATAAAAACTGCTTGAGCCATTCGTCAAATTGTAATATACTATTCGCAAGGCGGAGCGTTTAGTTTTTAAGACCTATGCCGCAACCGCGCCCTGCGCCTGCAGAATAGGTCTTTCAAAGGATAAAAGGAGAGAGAGAAAATGGCGAAGGATTACATGGCCTTGTCGCTGAAAAAGCACTTTGAGTGGGCGGGAAAAATCGACTACCGGGCGAAAATGCCTATTGCAAATAAGGATGATCTGAGCATCGCCTATACTCCTGGTGTCGCCAGGCCCTGTGAGGTAATCCGCGACGACCCAAACCAAGGGTATGCGCTGACAAACCGCGGCAACCTCGTCGCCGTTATCACGGACGGCACAGCCGTTCTCGGCCTCGGCGATATCGGACCTGAGGCCGCGATGCCGGTTATGGAGGGAAAGTGTGCGCTGTTCAAGGCCCTCGGCGGGGTGGACGCCGTGCCGCTCTGCCTTCGGACAAAGGACACGGACGAGTTCGTGCACGCCGTGTCGCTGCTGCTGGGCAGCTTTGGGGGGGTTAACCTGGAGGACATTTCTGCCCCACGTTGCTTTGAGATCGAGCGAAAACTCAAGGAAATCAGCGATATTCCCATCTTCCATGACGATCAGCACGGCACCGCAGTCGTGACCCTTGCGGCGACACTCAACGCCCTGCGCGTTGTAGGCAAGCAGCTTGAGGATGTGCGCGTCGTAACCTGCGGCGCAGGCGCGGCAGGTGTTGCGATCATTAAGCTCCTGCTCAAAATGGGGCTGCGCGACGTGATCATGTGCGACCGCCAAGGTGCGATTTACGAGGGGCGTGCAGACTTGAACGACTCCAAGCGCGAGCTTGCGGCGCTGACGAACCGCTCCGGCGTTAAGGGTAGCCTTGCCGAAGCGATGCGCGGTGCGGATATTTTCATTGGCGTTTCCTCGCCGGGTACGGTAACAGAGGAGATGGTGCGTGCAATGGCCGAAAAGCCCATACTTTTCCCGATGGCAAACCCCACGCCCGAAATCCTGCCGGATTTAGCCGAGCGCGCTGGTGCGGCGGTGGTCGGCACCGGGCGCAGCGATTTCAAGAACCAGATCAACAATGTCATGGCCTTCCCGGGGATCTTTCGCGGGACGCTGGACGTGCGGGCTTCGGAGATCAACGACGAGATGAAGGTTGCGGCGGCTTTGGCGCTGGCGGGCCTGGTGTCTGAGGAGGCACTTTCCGCGGACTTCATCCTGCCCGAGCCCTTTGACCCGCGCGTCGCCCCGACAGTGGCGGAAGCGGTCGCCGAGGCAGCGGTGAGAAGCGGCGTTGCAAGAAAAAAGGCATAAAGCCCCAAAGTAACGGACGGTGCCCGGAGGGCGCCGTCCGTTACTGTTCGTGTGTTATGTATAAAAAACCGAGAAGGTCGCCTCGGCGATCAGGCGCTCCTCGTCGTCATAGACCCTGGCCTCGACAACGGAGAGCGTTCTGCCAAGCTTAATCGGCTCCGCTTTGGCGATGAGGTATTCGCCGCATGCGGGGCGCAGGAAATAGATATTTGCGGCCTGTGTGACGCAGCGGCGATCGACATTTGCCGCGGCATAACCGGCCGCCACATCGCAGACAGCGAAAATGATAGCGCCGTGGGCCATGCCCTGTGGGTTGAGGGCATCGCCAGTCAGCTCGACGTGGCAGGCGGCATAATCGTCGCGCAGCTCGGTGAGCCGTATGCCGTTGTGCCGGTTGAAGTCGTGCACTTCGTTCATATAGTTGATCATCTGCGCATAGCGCTCCTCTTTTGTCATCTGCTGGCCTTCGAGCTTATCCTCATAGCTGTAATCCGGTGTCATTTATCTATTTGCCTCCGTTGCTTTCGGCTTGCGCCGTTTCTGAAAAGTGAACCCCCTGTCCGCTTACGCGGACAGGGGTATTCTAACACGATTGACTAAAATTGAAAAGAGGCGTTAGACTTTTACATAGCTCTGCACGGGCAGATGTCGCCCCAAAGCCCTTAGCTCGCCTTGACAAGCACGATCTTACCGTCCTCGACCACGGCCTCGGCGCGATCGCCGGTTTTGAGCGTGCCGTCGAGCAGCTTTTCCGCCGCTCCGTCCTCGATTGTAGACTGGATAGTGCGTCGCAGGGGGCGCGCACCGTAGACTGGGTCAAAGCCCTCCTCGGCCAGCTTCTCGAGCGCTGCCTCGGAGACGTGCAGCCCAATGCCGATGCCCTCAAGGCGCTTAGAGACAATTGCGAGCATATTGCCCGCGATCTTTTTAATATCCTCGCGGGAGAGTTGGGAGAAAACGATAGTCTCGTCAATGCGGTTGAGGAATTCCGGACGGAAGGTGTTTTTCAGATCCTTCATAACGAGTGTACGGATTTCGCAGAGGTCCTTGATCCCGCTGCCTTTGTCCTCAGAATCTGAGAAACCGAGAGTTTTCTTCTTGTCGGTGATGTTGCGCGCGCCGATGTTGGAGGTCATCACGATGATGGTGTTTTTGAAATCGACCTTCCGCCCTTGTGCGTCGGTGAGGATGCCGTCGTCCATAATCTGGAGCATGATGTTGAAAACGTCCTCGTGAGCCTTTTCAATTTCGTCGAAGAGGATCACAGAGTAGGGCTTACGGCGGACCTTTTCGGTGAGCTGTCCCCCCTCGTCATAGCCAACATACCCGGGGGGAGAGCCGATGAGCTTGGAAACGGTGTGCTTTTCCATGTATTCAGACATATCGACGCGGAGCATAGCGCCCTCGTCGCCGAACACCGCCTCTGCCAGTGCCTTGCAAAGCTCGGTCTTGCCGACGCCCGTTGGCCCAAGGAACAAGAAGCTCCCGACCGGGCGCTTGGGATCCTTTAAGCCGACTCTGCCGCGGCGGATAGCGCGGGAAACGGCCGACACGGCCTCGTTTTGGCCGATAACGCGTAGGTGGAGGATATCCTCCATCTTGAGTAGACGCTCACTTTCGGATTCTGTGAGGCTTGTGACGGGCACGCCCGTCCAGCCGGAAACGACCTCGGCAATGTCCTCCTCTGTCACACAGCGGACTGCGCCACCGCGCTTTTCGTCCCACTTTTTGCGCGCGGTATCCAGCGCTTCGCGTTCGAGCTTTTCGTTGTCGCGCATTTTTGCTGCGGCCTCAAAGTCCTGTGACTTGATCGCCGCATCCTTCTCGGCCATCAGCGTTTCGATACGTTTCTCAATGGCCTTGAGGTCATCGGGCACGGTCAAGGTTTTCATGCGGACGCGGGAGGCGGCCTCATCCATAAGATCGATGGCCTTGTCAGGCAGGTAGCGGTCGTTGATGTAGCGGCTACTCATGATGACGGCGGCCTTAATTGCGTCGTCCGTGATCTTGAGCTTGTGGTGCGCTTCGTAGCGGTCGCGAAGGCCCTTAATGATCTCTATGGACTCATCCTGCGAGGGCTCGTCGACCATGACGGGCTGGAAACGGCGCTCCAAAGCGGCGTCCTTTTCGATGTGCTTGCGGTACTCGTCAAGTGTGGTTGCACCGATGACCTGTATTTCACCCCTGCCGAGGGCAGGCTTGATGATGTTGGCCGCATCAATGGCACCCTCGGCTGCACCCGCGCCAATCAGGGTGTGCAACTCGTCGATAAAGAGAATGATGTCGCCTGCCTTCTGCGTCTCCTTAAGGGCGGACTTTATGCGCTCCTCGAAGTCGCCGCGGTATTTTGTGCCTGCGAGCATACCCGTTAGATCAAGGGATACGATGCGCTTGCCGCGCAGATCCTCAGGAACGTCGTTCGCTGCGACCATCTGGGCAAGCCCCTCTGCAATGGCGGTTTTGCCGACACCAGGCTCGCCGATCAGCACGGGATTGTTTTTTGTGCGGCGGGAGAGGATCTGGATGACGCGCTGGATTTCTCGACCGCGCCCGATTACGGGGTCGAGCTGCCCGTCGTTCGCCGCGACGGTTAGGTCACGGCTGAACTGGTCGAGGGTCTTGGTGTCGGCCTTTTTGCCGCTGCGCCCCTGCGTCTGGCCGCTTGACGGTTGCGCGCCTGCCGGTCTGTAATCGGCGCTGCGGAAGATGTTGAGGATGTCCGTATAGACTTTGTTGAGATCAACGCCGGTGGAGGCGATGAGCCTTGCCCCCGCGCAACCGGACTCGCGGAGCAGACCCATCAGCAGGTGCTCCGTGCCGATATAGCTGTGGCCAAGTCGGCTGGCATCCATGATTGCAAGCTGGATCACGCTCTTGGCGTCCGGGGTCAAGCCCTGGGCGGGGATACCCGGCGCACCGCGCCCGACGAATTTTTCCAGAAGTTCCGCAATCAGCGCCTCGTCAAGGCCGTTGTCACGCAGGACCTTCGCGCCAAGCCCTTCGCCTTCGCCGGCAATACCGAGGAGGACATGCTCCGTCCCTACATAGCTGTGGCCCATATTCTGTGCAGCCTCCTGGGCTTTGGAGAGGGCAATCTGTGCCCTCTCGGTGAATCTATCCTGATTTCGCATTTGCATGCCTCCTCAAATTGGATTTATCTAGTAATTATTTCTCAAGTTCGCGGATTTTATCCCGCATCTCCGCCGCCTTCTCGAATTCCTCGGCCTTGACGGCGCTCCAGAGCTGCTCCCGCAGGAGGAGAAGCTCGCGCTTCCGGCGAATCTCTTCTCCAGCGTCCTCGGGGATATTATCGCTCCTGACCTGTTCGGTTTCTGTCGATTTCTCTGTTTCAGCGAAGCGGTCTTCTGTCCTGGCACTCTCGGTGGGCACGCCAAGCGTCGGCGTGAAGAAGCCGCGACCGAAAAAGTTCTCCGTCAGCATGCCGAAAGGCTCCGTGAAGAAGCTGCCCATCAGGCCGCCGAAGGGTTCTCTGAAAAAACTGCCCATCATCGCTCTTGGGCGGACAAACAATTTCTCCAGGCCTTCCGCCTTTGCGCAGTCCTCGCAGAGATGGGTCTCGGTTTTTTCGCCGTTTATGTTGGACTGAAAGTGGAAAGTGGCTTCCTTATCGCATTTTTCGCATTTCATGGTAGTGACCTCCTTAAAAATTTTTCTGTCTTATGTGGTCAGAATACTGACCATAAGTTGCTTGAAGATAGTTGCTCTGACGATGTCGCGGTACTCAGGGGCAATCGGCCGGAGCGCTTGGTCGCCGATGGCGGTCAAGATCAGGTTCGCTGTTTTTTCCTCTAGCGCATCCGAGCCAAGCATGTTTGAGACAAAAGCCGCGGCAGTCCTCAGGTCGAGGCTGTCGCCGACGGCGTTTACTGTGTGCATGATCAGTCGCTCGGGGCTGACCTGCACGCGTGTGATACGAATAAAGCCGCCGCCGCCGCGACGGGACTCAACAATATAGCCATGCTCGGGGGAAAAGCGTGTGGAAATTACGTAGTTGATCTGACTGGGAACGCAGCTGAAGCGTTCGGCGAGATTTGCGCGCTGCAGCTCCGCAATGCCGCCGGCATCCTCCAGTACGTCCATAATAAAGCTTGCGATCATATCACTTGTACCCATGCTGTCACCTCATAACAGTTCTCGGCCTGAACTTGACTATCTTTGACCTTTGATTTTATAATAGTCAAGAAAGGTCAAGAATGCAAATCTGCATTTGACCTTTCTTGACCAAAGAAATGCAACTATCACAGGATTTATCTGATATGCTTTGATTTTCGCCGTTTATCTCGCTCTAACTTTCGCTTTCTGAAATTTGAAAGCAGTTTTGATAAAGTACTTGCAATACGCAAAGTATATGTTATAATGCGAAAGTAGATCAAATCTTTAGCAAGGAGGATACATAAATGTTTGTCATTGAAAGCGATTGCATCGCTTGCGGCGCTTGTGCGGATTCCTGTCCCTCCGGCGCGATTGCCATGGGCGATGAGCACTACGAGATCAATCAGGACACCTGCATTTCCTGCGGCGCCTGTGTCGATACCTGCCCGACTGGCGCGATCGTGGAGAAATAACGGGTCGTATTTTCAAAGAGCTTGTTGCAAGGCGTTTGTTTTGCGGCAGGCTCTTTGAGTTTTTATGC
>CAYRIA010000065.1:0-10435 GCA_964424175.1 uncultured Oscillospiraceae bacterium
TAGATTTCTCTTGTCAGCCTGGAATACTTCAGATACTGCTCGTACTGGGGAGGAAGGACGGTAAGACCCGGGCACTTCTGTTTTGCTTCCCACGTGACCATGCCGGTTTTAACGCCCGCTTTCTTCGCCAGTTCTGATTTTGCGAGCACGATCCCGTGCCTGTCCTCGGTGCTGCCGCACACCGCTACGGCTTTCCCTTTCAAGGCCGGGTCGAGCATCATTTCCACTGACGCATAAAAGCTATTAAGGTCGCTGTGCAGGATTGCGTTCATCGCCACATCCCTCCTCTGGTTCATATTAAATCACGATTTGGAACGACATATAATCCAACAAGTGTTCGTATTTGGAATTTCCAATTGATTTTGTGTCTTGGCCATAGTAGAATATGTGACACGGGAGGTGTGATGAAATGGATCAGAAATACAGCGACACCCTTCGCGAGTTGCGAAAGTCGCACGATTACCTGCAGCAGGACATAGCCGATAAGCTCAATAAGGCGGGCATACAGACAACGAAAACGCAAGTCAGCCGCTGGGAGACCGGCATTAATAATCCGACCATTGACCAGTTTGTTGGCTTGTGCGGTATTTACGGCGTTAAGGACGTATATGCTGTGTTTGCAAACGGTGATTTGTCGGACTTGGAATATGCGCTCAATCGTCAAGGCATGGAGAAGCTGGCTGATTACAAAAATCTGCTCATCACAAGTGGCTTGTATGCACCCGTAAAGTTGGAGGAAAAGGTGATCCCATTGTGCAGACGTACGGCACCCATGTACGATATTGGCGCGTCTGCCGGTACAGGTCAGTTCCTCGACAGCGATTCCTATGAGATGGTCGAAGTGCCGGATGCCGTTCCGGATAGCGCCACCTTTGGCCTACATATTAGCGGCGACTCGATGGCGCCCACTTTTGAGGATGGGCAGGCGGTATGGGTTCAAATGCAACCCACTCTCGAAAATGGTGAGGTCGGCATCTTCTACCTCGACGGCAATGCGTATGTGAAAGAATACCGGCAGACGGATAAAGGTGTGTTTCTCGTTTCTCACAACGAAAAGTACGCTCCGATTGCGATTGAGGAATACAATGAAACGCGGATATACGGGAAAGTAGTGTATCCAAAGTGCTAAGCCCCTTTTATGGGGCATCTGTTATGAGATAATCTGAGCGGCACAATATTTATTGGGAAGGGGCGTGCTGAGTTGGAAAAGACGAAAATGACAAAGCGTGAGCGGGATATTTATAGCTATATACTCGAATACCGGGAAGAAAAACGCTTCTCTCCCAGTATGCGCGATATTGCCGCCGGTGTCGGATTGCATTCGGTGTCGACCATCCACGTTCATGTACATAACCTCATGGATAAGGGCTGGTTGCGGCCCGTTGAACGCATGAACAGAACGATCATACCGATTGACGATGGTGGTGCCTGATTATGGATGCAAAAGTGTATGTGCAGGTGAACGCCGATATCAGTACTGACGGCATCATGCTTCCGAGGGAGCTGATCTGGGAGGACGGCGAGAAATACACCATTGATCGGGTGATAGATATCCAGCAGGCGGCGGCGATGAAGGCAGGTGGTCAGGGCGACAGGTATACCATAGAAGTGCGCGGGCACAAGACTTATCTGTTTTTCGAGAGGAGTCCGAATCTGGCCGGTAATAATATCGGCCGGTGGTTTGTTGAGCGGCGTGTTGCGTGGAGCTCTTTGGCGAATGCGTTTTAGCCTCGTTTAAGCGCGGGGAGATTAAGAGGCTACTGCATTTGAGCAACAGATGATGGAGGACGCGAGGCATTCACGGCGGATGCTCAGGGGTCTTGCGGCTGCCGAAAAGTAAAACTGTATTTTTATTTCGCCTGTTTATATGTGGAAAATAAAAGGATCAAAACCGATTTACGATGGGCTCCACGTCCTTTACTTACTCAAAGGCCCTCTGTTATGCAAATGTCCTCTCTTGTGCAACTGGATCCGATCTTATTTCATAAACGCCGGTTTAGTGCGAATTTTTTTCGAATCCTATTGCAAAACTTTTATATTGAGAAACACATGCGTGGCTTTTTTCGTGATAAAGTGATAATATGTACATAATATTACATAATATGCAAATGACACGCGTGTCTCGTATATCCCATCGGGAGTAAAACATGGGTATCAACTATCGTGAGTTATGGGCAAAGACGGATCCCTATAAGGCGTTATGGCAACATATGCTTGATGTGGGGTATGTTGCACATGCTTTGCTTACACAGACGAGTTACTCTTTCGCCCTTAAACAAATAGCCATCTGGATGAACTGTACGCCCGATGAAGCGCTACCCTTTGTTTCCTATGTCGCCGCAGTGCATGATATCGGAAAGTGTCACCCGGTTTTTCAGGGACTAAGCACAAAGATGGAGCCCGTGTTGCGCACAGAGGGATTATATCAGCCTGAGCTGCTCGGGCAGCATTTTCGCCATGAGTCCTATTCACGAATCGTTTTAAAGCGACTAATGCCACGGAGAGTGACCTCACCAACAATCAGAAGGCTTGTGCCGTGCATCGCAGGGCTTCATCATCAAGGAAAAGGTAACCCACCTGTACGAATATATTGTAACCCGGAAGTTTATGAGCAGATGCAAGACGAGCTTGAGGCAGCCTGTTATGAATGCTTCCCGTTTTCTCCTGCGGTGACACTGGATAACTGTGAGCATACAGATGCGGTTTGTACAATCCTGTGCGCACTTGTGATACTCTCCGATTGGATTGCTTCTGGTAATCTAGCAGAGACATTTATTCACGTGGATGCACCCACGGGTGCTTATGCGCGGCTTGTAAAGGAGAAAGCCGCCGCTGCGGTTAGGGAATGCGGCTTTCATAAAAAATGTTATCTTGCGCCTGCGGAGGACTACGAATTGTTGTGGAAGGAACTAAAATCTCCCCGGCCAATACAGCGCACGGCGGCTGAGGTATCGGCTCGTTGCCCTCAACTGCTTATCATTGAAGCACCCATGGGTGAAGGAAAAACGGAAGCTGCAATCTTGGCTCAAACGCGTATGGCAAAAGGGGAGAGAGGCTTGTATTTTGCACTTCCGACCTCCGCCACCAGCAACTTGATGTATGAGCGGCTCTGCGCTCTATTTGATGAAAAAAAGCTTCCCGGCATAAGACTACTGCATGCTTCTGCGTGGCTTGCGGAGCAGCCGGGCATTTCCTTATCGGAGCAGAAAAATGAAGATGAGCTCTCATCTTGGCTGCTACCTTTGCGCCGTGGGCTTTTGGAGCAGAATGCGGTGGGCACCGTGGACCAAGCGATGCTGTCTGTTCTTAGGGTCAAATATGGCGTATTACGCCTGCTGGGCCTAATGGGTAAAGTGCTTATTATCGATGAGATACATGCCTATGATATGTACATGTCAACGATTATCGAGCGCTTGCTCTCGTGGTGCGCTGAGCTTGAAGTGCCGGTAATCCTGCTTTCAGCCACACTTCCTCGCAAGCGACGCGAAGGGCTTATCGCGGCGTATACCGGGAAACAGTTCGCTTCGCAGAGCCGAGCATATCCCTTGATCACCTCCGCGGTATGCGGCGAGGCTTTTGAGGAAGCGGCGGGAGAAGCACATATGCGCCGAGTGCTCCAAATAGAACGTGTGCCAATTATGGGAGATGCTTACAAAATTGCATGCGTTGCGCATAATAAAATTGAAAAAGGAGGCTGTTTATGCGTAATCGTTAATACAATTGACATGGCGCAAAAGGTCTACCGCGCCTGCAAGGAGATTATGCAGGACGATGGTTGGTCATGCCTGCTTCACAGCCGGTTTCCGGCGTACAAAAGAGATGAGATAGAGCGTGAATGTAACGCTCGTTTTGGCAAACACGGGGATAGGCCGGCAAGGGCGATACTTGTCGCGACGCAAATCGTCGAGCAAAGCTGCGACTATTCGTTTGATTATATGATAAGCGAGCTGGCGCCCATCGACTTGCTTCTGCAGCGTTCCGGCAGATTGCTGAGGCATGAGGACGGCGGCCTTTGGGGAAAGGTTGTTCCAACGCTTTGCGTGATTGTACCAATCGGAGAGACATTCGGCCCGAGCGAATTTGTTTATTATCCCTATCTGCTTAAAAAGACGCGGGAATTTCTCAATATAACCGACGCGCTGTCGATACCGGAAGATATTCGGAACGCAATTGAAACGGTTTATGATACCGAGCCGGACGATCAACAGATTGAAGATTGGCTTGCACGCAATTTCAGGGAGGAGATGCAGTGGGCAGAAGCGAACAGCGTTCTGCTGCGCCCACCCGACCCCGAAAACTTTGGCTTATACGAAAGCGTCGAGCAGCCGTTCTCGGACAATGAGACTGGCACGCTCAGGGCGATGACGCGGTTGGCCGAGCCTTCCCGGCGCGCGATTTTGCTTTCGGAAGGGGAAATGCCGACCGTATCCGAAATGGAGCGCATGCCGCTTTCCCACGTTCAGGAGTTGTTCAGAATGGGCTTGTCGCTCAGAGAGTCGCAACTGATCGATACCGCGGCAGAAGGGTATTGCGCGCCCTTAATCGGGCAGGGCAAACTGCGAGGATGTGTGTTGTATCCGATGGCGGACGGCAGATATGAAGGGAGGCATGGGGAAAAGGAATTTCGGTATATCCTTGACGAGAAACTCGGGTTGATTATTGAAAAAGGAGGGGAGTGAATGAACTTCGATGTGATGCGGGGCCCGTGGATTGACTGCCACGATGTCCGAGGAAAAACAGAAAAGCTTGGCATTCGCGATTTGCTTTTGCGTGCGCATGAACTCGAAGGCGTGCATGACATTTCGCCGCTGCAGGAGTACGGCATCTATCGCCTATTGACGGTTGTGGTTATGGACATATGCCGCCCGCGGACATCCGCCGATATGGAGGCATTACTGGAAGAGGGTTGTTTTGACAAGTCGCAGATCGATGATTATATTGCGCGCTGCGAGAAGGACGGGCCGTGCTTCAATCTGTTCGATGCGAAAAAGCCTTTTATGCAAGACGCTTTTAATCCAGAATACGACGAAGAAAAGTGCATCAAGCCCGTTTCAACGCTGCTGCATGATCTGCCGGGCGGCAACAACCACATCCACTTCGATCACCGGCTGGAGGATGTGCATAGACTCACCTATGCGGAATGTGCAAAGGCACTTTGTGCGGTGAACGTGTTTTGCTACGGCAATAGGTTTTATGCTTCGTCCATTAATGGTTCTCCGCCAATATATGTATTGGTCCATGGCGATAACCTGTATCAGACAATCATCTTGAATTGCCTGAGTGAGCTTGCTGACCCTATTTCCTACGCGTCGCCGGGTCCATGCTATCGAGAAACAAGAGAGACTATCCCGGGCAAAGAGCTTGTTAGCGTTTCATTACTGGAGGGGATGACACTTAAGGCCAGAAGGGCTCACTTGATTAACCTCGATAATGGATATGTTGATAAAATGTACTTCCAAAACGGGTTCAATTTTGTCGGATACCAAATGTGGCATGACCCGCATACCATTATTCGGGATTCTGGTCTGACAGCAAAGCCGGAAGAGAATAAGGATACATGGCGTGACCTGGCCGCCATCTTTGATCGGCGAAATGAAAGTTCGCCCCCGGTAGTCAAACAATCTCTTCGCATCACAAATAGCTACAATGCTCAGGTTGTAGTCTATAACCTTGTTACGGAGGACGGGGCCTACAAACAATGGTCGCGCAATATCCTTGCTCTACCAAAGCATGTTATCTTGAATGACTGGGAAATGGACTTTGTGATAGGAGCGATAAGTATATGTGAGAAAAGTTGCAGTATTTTGGAATACAGCCTGGCATGTGCACAAGCGAACAAAGATATCACTAAAGGCAAATTTAGCAAAGCTGAGCGTGATAAACTTGATAAGCATCGCAAAAGCACTGTTACTTGTCAATCAGTCCAAAGATACTTCGCCAATACTCGAAAGGCTCTATTCACGAAACAAATCCCCACTCTGGCTATGAGCACCCTATATGATTTTGAAGCCCTATACAAGCAATGGCTTGACGCTGTCTGCTCGGCCGCCCGAGAGGCCTTTGTGTGGGGGAGTGAGCACATGGGGGATTCCGCCAGTATGCTCAAGGCAATAGCGCAGGCCGAAAGGTCTCTTTATATGTCTTTGGGTATGCTAAAAAAAGAGAAATAAAAGGAGGAAGCATGAAGCCGGAAGCTATCAAATTGGTCTTGGAACGGCTGGATGGGCTTGGCAACGGGGAAAAGGCCCTGCTCAGGCGCAATGCCGCAACACCATACGAACGGGCGGATTTCCGTGCGGCCGGTATATTCTTGCGGCTTTTGCCGAAGGATACGCCAACCTATGAAGAAGCGCCACTGTTTACAGCGCTTTGTGTGCGCTGCATGTGGAAATCTACCGGCAGCGGTAAGGAGTTTCCAACGGCTGTTGCAGTGCTCAAAAAAGAAATGAAGGATAGCGAAACAGTGGAAAAGCGCTTTCTTTCCTTGCTGGATGAATCTTTTTCAGCCGACAGCCTATTTTGCATCAAACTTTTTAGGCTTTCGCACATGCTTTGCGCGGCCAACATCAACGTTGATTGGGAGAAGCTGTGTGTGGATTTTACGAAATGGAATCATCCCGAACGCTATATACAACGCGATTGGATGAGAAAGTATTGCTATATACCCGCGGACGACATAGCCGAAGAAAACGACCAAAACAAATGAGGAGGAAACAGCAATGATGATCGAAATCCACATGCTCAAGAGCTTCCCGCCCACCAATCTGAACCGAGATGACACAGGATCCCCGAAAAGCTGCGTGTTCGGCGGCGTCCAGCGCGGGCGCATATCGAGTCAATGCTTAAAGAGAAGTTGGAGAACCTCTAAAGAACTTAAATGGGCTCTTGGCGACATCAGTGTTCGTACAAGGTGGCCGTCACGTGCAATCAACAAGAGGTTAACTGGTGTTGATGAGTACAACGAGGACCTTGAAAAGGCGATTAGTATAATTACGGGCATCAAACTCAAACGTGATAATAAGAATGATAAGTTACGAACGGAGCAAATCGTCATATATAGCACAGGAGACCTTGACTGGTTAGCAAAAGCCATTGAAGAAGAGGGTCTGCAAAAGCTTATTACAGAATATGATAAGCTCATGGCAAAGAATACGAAAGAAGGTAAAGACAAAGAGGGCAATAATAAAAATAATATTAAATCCAAAATTACTGACAAATATGCAAACAAGCTGCGGCCCATAACTATTGACATCGCGCTCTTTGGTCGCATGGTGACTTCGGACGCATTTGCGAATGTGGATGCCGCCATGCAGGTGGCGCACGCCATTTCCACACACAAGGTTTCATCGGAATCAGATTATTTTACCGCTGTGGATGACCTTGTGAAGGGCGGCGAAAGCGAGGATGCCGGTGCCGGGATGATTGGGGATGTGGAATACAACGCTTGCTGCTACTACATATATGCTTGCATAGACATCGACCAGCTGCGCGAAAACCTGCATTATACACAAGACTGCGAGCGCATCATACAGGCCGCGGTACCAGCCATCCTCGAAACAATGGCGTATGTGAACCCGACGGGGAAACAGAACACATTTGCGGGTCACGCACTTCCGGCGGCTATCCTCATAGAAAAAAAACAACGCAAGATACCCGTAAATTACGCGAACGCCTTCGTCAAGCCCGCCTGTGCTACGCAAAAGGAGAGCCTTGTGGATGTCAGTGTGCGAATGCTTGCCCAGGAGGTGGACAATACGGACAACAAATTCGCGCTTGAGGTGACGGACAGGCTCTGGCTGGATGCGCACGAACATTGTGAACCGCAAAAAGCGGACACATGCGCCTCTGTGCCGGAAATGTTAGAGAGGGTCGCCCAACTTGTGCGCGGATAAAGGGGGCGCCATGGAAAAGAAATGGATACTGCTGCTGCGGCTGGAAGCGCCGCTGCAGAGCTATGGGGAACGCGCGAAATGGGATTTCCGAGATACGGCCTACTTCCCTACAAAATCGGGTGTTATTGGTATGCTCGCCTGCGCGATGGGACTAAGGCGTGGATCTTCAGATATCATTTCACTCACTGAAAACCTTGAAGTAAACGTACGCGCGGATATTCCGGGGAACATAATCATCGATTTTCACACAATAAAAGCAGTTTTTATCAATGCTAAAGGGGAGTTAAGAACAGCGGCCGGTGTAAAAAAAGGAGAACCCTCTGTAGTGATTAGTAAGCGCCAATATATTGAGGACGCCTCTTTCCTCGTGGCGGTGTGCGGCGACTATGCATTGCTGGAGCGTTGCAGGGAGGCTTTACTCGATCCGGTTTGGCCACCCTTTCTCGGGCGGAAAAGCTGCATTCCTACCCGGCCAGTATTTGAAGCGCTGACAGATGCGTACGGGTCCGCGGAAGATGCCTTCCTAAAAAATGCACTTGCGGAGCGTTCTGTATTGGGCATTCACCAGTGCCAGTATGAAACTCCCGTGGGCAATATGCTAAGGCGCGATGCCGTGATCGGAGACCGGACGTTTGCATACCGGCAGATCTATCAGGATACGGTTGAGACGGAGGTGAGCACATGACGCTTGCAGAAATAGAAATCAACCGGCGCAACCCTTCCGCGAGGCGAGCACTTGCCGACTGTCATGATATGCACAGGAACATTATGCGTGCGTTTGCTGATACAGACGAAGCAAATGCAAGGCAGATATTGGGCGTACAGTACCGCCTGCTGCAGGCGGACGAGGGGGTGAAAGCGCTGGTGCTTTCCAACCAACCGGGCGATTGGGACAGACTAAGAGGGAACGGCTATATACTTGAACGTGAAAAAAGCGTGGATGAACTACTCAAAAGCTTTGCTAAGGGACGCGTACTTGGGTTCGATATTTTCTGTGTTCCAAGCAAGAAGGTGAAAGGCGATGGTAGCAACAGCAGAAGACGGATGCTAACGCTGGGCGAGGAAAGGCTAAACTGGCTCATGCGCAAAGGACAGACCATGGGGTTTGAAGTGCTCTCCTGTCTGGAGAACGGCAACTTCCGTGCGGTGGGTACGCGTGTGGGCGGGCAAATTGTGTTTGCTTATGTGCGGATGGTCGGAAATCTGCAAATATCGGACGCGGACGCGTTCAGGAGGACCTACTGCGTGGGCATCGGACCTGAAAAGGCTTACGGAATGGGAATGCTTCTGCTCGGGCTCAGGCTATCATGAAGGACTTGAGGGAGCTGCCGCGTCTAACGGACAGCATCAGCTATTTGTATATCGAACGGGCGGTGATCGAGCAAGAGGCAGCCTCAGTCACGGCATTTCGAAAGGGCGAACGAATTCCGATTCCGATCGCCACCATAAGCACTTTGTTTCTCGGTCCGGGCACAAGTGTTACGCATGCTGCTGTAAAGACGATTGCGGAAAGCGGTTGCATGCTGATCTGGTGCGGGGAAGGCGTATCACGTTTTTATGCATCGGGCATGGGAGAAACCCGAAGTGCGGAAAATCTGCTGCGACAGGCATCACTTTGCATGGATGCGGAAGCCCATATGGAAGTTGTAAGACGCATGTATATTATACGTTTTCCTAAAATATCCTGCGAGGGTAAGTCCTTGCAGCAGATACGCGGAATGGAAGGCATTCGTGTGCGGGAAGCTTATAAGATGTGGAGCAAAAACACAGGCGTACCATGGCACGGCCGCGAATATAAAAATAACAGTTGGGAGGATTCGGACGAAATCAATCAGGCGGTATCGATTGCGAATACCGTTCTGTACGGGGTATGCCATGCCGCTATTATTTCACTTGGTTACTCGCCCGCTCTGGGGTTTGTGCATACGGGTAAGCAACTGTCTTTCGTTTACGACATTGCCGACTTGTATAAGGCAAATGTCACCATACCGGCGGCATTTTCCGCTATTGCACGCAGAACGCAGCCAATAGATATTGCCATAAGAACCATGACGAGGGAGTTTATTAAGAAACACGGTGTAATGAAACGCATTGCGGGGGATATCGACTGGGTATTTTCATCCGCTGAAGATGCGGATATAAACAAAGACGGGGTCGGAAAGCTGTGGAACGATAACACGATTGCGATTAACGGCGGAATTAATTACGCGCAGGAGTTTGATGAAAATTGGTAGTCATAGCAATGACAAATGCACCATTATCCTTGCGAGGCGAGTTAACAAAATGGCTCGTGGAGCCAAAAGCCGGTGTGCTGGTGGGCAGCGTCTCCGCAATTGTGCGGGAAAAATTGTGGCAAAAGGTATGTGAAGCGCAATCCATAGTCGATGGAGCAATCATGATTTACACAACCAATAATGAGCAGGGCTATGCTGTACTCATACATGGAGACCCCTTGAGAACGATAGAAGACTTCGAGGGGATTCGGTTGGTAAAATTTCAGGAAAACAGGGATATTTTTTAGAGTACGCCCCACACGCGTGGGG
>CAYRIA010000066.1:0-10395 GCA_964424175.1 uncultured Oscillospiraceae bacterium
GGCGCCGGATGTAAATACATCCGGCGCTTTTATCTTTCAATCGATCACATAGCGGGTATACGTTCCGTCATCATATGCGCGAATCCGACCCCGCCGCTCCAAATGGCGCAGATGGCTGTGGCACTCGCCGACGGCGAACCATTTCTGGTTCGGGGGGAAGTCCTCCCACGAATTGCAGCGCACTCGCCAGCTCATCTTCCCGGCAATGTCGTATATGGTCAAGTCGGGGTTTTCTGCCATCACCCGGAAGCATTCCTCCAACCGCTTTTCGTGGTGTTCAAGCAGCTCCATGATTCGGGCGTGGAAATTGCCCGTACCTCTGTGCCCCGGCAGCGCAAGGGCAACATCGTATTGGTCTATCCTCCGCAGGCTTGCCAGATAGTCGCCCAGGGAATCGTCCACGTCCTGCCAGAGCGTGATGTTCGGGCTGATATCAAACAGTACATGGTCACCCGTGAACAGGATTTTCTGCCGGTCAATCCAGAAGCACATGTGCTCAGGCGTGTGCCCCGGCGTGAGCACAGCGCGGAGCGTGTAGCCGCCGCAGGAAAAGGTGTCGCCGTCATCAATAGGCAGGTACTTGTCAAAGTCCGCGTTTGCTGCCATTCCCCGCGAGGAGGAAAAGGTACTCTTGTCACCTATGGTTTCGTGGGTGAAGCCCGAGCGCATCATTTTCACGTTGTCCCGTGCCCAAAGCGTGCGGCGGGTCTCACCGGACATCCACGGCACTTCCCCGCGGCTGATATAAATGCGCATCCCCGGAACATAGAGCTCGGGTGCAAGTCCCGTGTGGTCCGCGTGCAGGTGGGTCAGGAGAATATCCGTGCGCTCAAGTACTACGCCAAGCGCAGAAAGCTCCCCGCGCAGGATCTGCTCACAGTCCGGGTGGTTAAAGCCCGTGTCGATTAGGAGATTCCGTTCATCGCCCTTGATTAGATAGGTGTTGAGCACCTTCAGCGGGCTATTCGGTAGCCGCACCTCGATGCGGTAAAGGTTTTTCATTAATTCTTCAGACATGGCCGCTTATCTCTTTTCTGCGCTGCTCGGGTAGAAACTTGCGCGGTTTTTCAATAATATTATGGATATTATCACAAATGTGAGCCAAAGGTGTTAACGAAGCGTAAAATGATCGTTGCGACTTCGCAGCGCTTAGCACCCTCCTGCGGGGCGAGCGTTGTGGCCGTGCGCCCGGTTAGAAGCCCATTAGAAACGGCCCATGCCATCGGCTCCCGCGCCCAGCCGGAAACCTTGCTCTCATCGTCAAAACTTTGGAGGACGGAAGCGTCCTGCGCGCCGGTCATAATCCCGTAAGTCACGGCATAGCGGTACAAAAGGGACGCAAGCTGCTCGCGCGTGATGGAGACCATGGGTGCAAATCGTGCTTCACCCATGCCATTGACAATGCCTTTTGCCGCTCCCCAGTTGGCAGGCTGAGAATACCAGGCGTCGGTCGGAACATCGGTAAAGCCGTTTGCATAGCCGCTGATATCTTCCCTGCTCATGCGGCTGAGAACGGTCACGAACATCGCGCGGTTCATCAGGGTTTCCGGCTCGAATGTCGTTGACGTCATCCCCGTGAAGTAGCCGCTCTGCACGCAGAAATTGATCCCCTCATTCGCCCAGTGCCCTAACGTATCGGTAAATCCGCCGGATTCGCCCTCCATCATGGTGATAAAACTCCGAAAGTTCAGGATGCCATAACCATAGGAGCTGTCGTAACCCTTTTCGCCGGCATCCGTCGAGGAGGCAATGAGCAGCTTTTCAAAGTCATCAACCGTCGCGGCGGGCGCATATTGCTTGAGCATCGCCGCGGCCGCCGCGACGAAGGGCGTGGAAATGCTCGTCCCATTCCACAGGGCGTATTCCTTTTCGTCCCTGTAGCTCAGGCTTATGACGTCCTTACCGGGCGCAGTTACAAAAACGGAGCCGTTTTTCTGGGAGAAATCAGCAACAAGGCCATCCCGGTCGATAGCACCAACGCCGATCACGCCGTCGTAGGCCGCAGGATAATGCAGTTTGGAAGTACCCATATTCCCCGCAGCGGAGACAACGATTGCGCCCTTGGACGCCGCGTGCTGTACCGCATCCTGCATGCTCTTTGTGTTAACGTCCGTGCCAAGGCTCAGGTTCAGCACGTCACAGTCAAACTCGTCCACCGCGGCATAGATTGCCTCGATGATATAGGAGGCGTAGGTCTCGTTGCTATCGCTAAAGCACTTGAGCGGCACAACCGTCAGATCCGAACAGAGTCCGGCGACGCCGAGGCCGTTGTTTCGCGCAGCAGCGAGAACGCCGCTGACCGCCGTACCATGGCCGTTTTCATCTGTAACGTCATGTGAGCCATTGAGGACATTCAGGCCTCTGGCAAATTCCACGCCTTCAAAGTCCTCGTGCATAGAGTTGACACCGCTGTCAATTACCGCAACCCTGACCCCCGCGCCGCTATACCCGGCATCCCAGGCTACATCCGCCCCGAGATAGCCAATGCTCCACTGCTTCTGGAGATAGGTGTCGTTGGGCTGCGCCGACAGCGTCACAATACTGTCCGGCTCATAATAGGCCACACGATCGCCGAGAGCGGCAATCTCGTCCGGCCCGTCCACCCTGTAAAGCCCCGCCTCCGCACTGATCTCGCGCAGGTCCGGCGCCGCCATCAGCGAAACGGTGCCCTCCCCGGACGACTTGAGCCGAACAATGTACCCCTCTGCCGCTGCGGACGGAGGCTTCCCGGCATATGTATTCTCAGCGGCGGAAACTCCCGGGAGCAGCGCCGAGAGCAGAAGCGCCGCCCCAACAAGCGCGTATAGTCTTTTTTTCATTTTGATTATCCTTATCCCGTTTGCCCGATACGCTCCGAGAGAGCACTGCCCTGGCTATTGTTTTCTTTCCTCGATAAAGCGCCGAATATAGGCCGTCTGATCCGCGACGCTCTCCGCCGAGGGCCCCCCCGGCACGTTCCGGGAATTAACGCAGGTTTCCAGCGCGATAGCAACGTAAACATCCTCGTCAAAAGCCGGTGAGAGCCTATGATATTCCTCTAACTCCAGCGTCTCCAGCGTTTTGCCCGTCTCGATACAGCGGTTCACGAGCTTACCGACCACCGTATAGGCATCGCGGAAAGGAAGGCCCTTTTTCACGAGATAATCGGCGCAGTCCGTGGCGTTGATAAAGCCGCGTCCGGCGGCGCTACGCATATTTTCAGGGTAAAGTCGCATAGTATTCAGCATAGCTGAGAAAACCGGCAGGCAGAGTTTGACCGTGTCGATCGCGTCAAAAACCGGCTCCTTGTCCTCCTGCATGTCCTTGTTGTAGGCCAGTGGCAGCGCCTTCATTACGGTCAGAAGTGTCATCAAATCGCCGTAGACCCTGCCCGTTTTGCCGCGTACCAGTTCGGCGACGTCGGGGTTTTTCTTCTGTGGCATGATGGACGAGCCGGTGGAATATGCGTCGTCCAGCTCAATGAACTTAAACTCCCATGAGCACCAGAGGATAATCTCCTCCGAGAACCTGGACAGGTGCATCATGAGAAGGGACAGGCCACTGAGCAGTTCAACCGCGAAATCTCGATCGGAAACCCCGTCCAGACTGTTCTGCGTAATGGTGGGAAAGCCCAACTCCTCGGCTACCGCCATGCGGTCAATCGGATAAGTCGTGCCGGTGAGTGCTCCGCTGCCGAGGGGGCACTCGTCCATGCGTTCGAGACAGTCTTCGAGCCTCGTCACATCCCGCCGCAGCATGTTGGCATAGGCCATCATGTGGTGCGCAAAGGTGGTCGGCTGCGCCCTCTGCATATGGGTATAGGCCGGCATAATTACCCCACCGTGGCGCTCCGCCAGCGCCAGCACGGTTTCCAGCAGCTCCAGCACCAAATCCCTAATTTCGACAATTTCTGCCTTTAGATATAGCCGCAAATCCAGCGCCACCTGATCGTTGCGGCTTCGGGCTGTGTGCAGGCGCTTGCCGGCATCGCCAATGCGGCGCGTGAGCTCTCCCTCGACAGCCATGTGCACATCTTCGGCATCTTGTCCGAAGTGAAGTTTGCCCGCCTCAAGATCGGCGAGGATACCGCGCAGCCCCCCCGCAATCTTCTCGGCGTCGTCCGCAGAGATCACGCCCTGCTTTGCCAGCATGGCCGAGTGGGCGAGGCTGCCGGCAATGTCCTGTCGGTATAGCCGAAGGTCGAAGCCGATGCTTGCGTTGAGTGCATCAACTAATGCATCCGTGTTTTTTTCAAATCTTCCTGACCAGAGTTTCATGGTGTTTTCCTTTCCGAATAACGTCCGCTTCAGAACAGCGGCGCAAAGACCCGCAAAATCGAGTCGATCAGACCACCCGTCAAGCGGCTGAGCCAATTGCGGCGGCGCTCGGCAACCGTGACCTCGTGAGAAACCTCAAAGGTTTTCAGTGCATCCTTTTTCAGGTCGATGATGGCAGCGGAGCCGATCATCAGCACCCCACACTCAAAGTGCAGATACAGGCTCCTGTAATCCATGTTGATCGTGCCGACGACCGCAAGCCTGTCGTCGCAGACATAGCTTTTTGCATGCAAAAAGCCAGGAGTATACTCATAAATCCGCACGCCTGCCTCCATCAGCGGCAGGTAATACGAGCGGGACAGGCGGAAGGTGATTTTTTTGTCCGGGGTGCCCGGAAGCACCAAGCGGACATCCACCCCGCGCTTGGCTGCGGCGCAGAGCGCCAGATGCAACTCATCGCTGATGGCAAGGTAGGGTGTGAAAATATACACATAGTCGTGCGCCTGCGCCAGAATGTCGAGATAAACGTTGACCGAGACAGTCTCCCCGTCTAGCGGAGAATCGCTGAAGGGCTGGACAAAGCCGTCACTTTCCGTGACCATTGCCTCCGCGTCCGGGCGGAAAAGTTCAAAATCCTCGTCGTCTTGGCGATAGGCGTTCCAGATCTCCAAAAACATCACCGTGAAGTTCCAGACTGCCGCTCCCCTGAGCATCACACCCGAGTCCTTCCAATGTCCGAAGCGAACGCGGTGATTGATGTATTCATCGGCCAAATTGATGCCGCCTGTAAAGACCGTGTGCCCATCGATAACCAGAATTTTGCGGTGGTCGCGGTTATTCATCACGAGTGAAATGACCGGGACAAAGGGATTAAACACTAGACATTTAATACCGTATTTTTCCAAGTTTTTTGGGTAATTTGCAGGCAATTTCCCAAGACAGCCCACATCGTCATAAATGACACGGACATCGACGCCCGACGCGGCCCTCTCCCTGAGGATCTCCAAAACGCTGTTCCAAAGCTCGCCCTCCTCAATGATAAAGTATTCAAGAAAAATGAACTTTTCGGCCAGTCGGAGTTCCGGCAGCAAATCCGCATATTGCGCTTCGCCAAGGGCGTGGTATTTGACGGCGGTGTTTTTCCAGATGGGAAACTTCGCGTAATTGGAGATATAGGCGGAAAGCCCCGCCGTACGCGGCGACTCCACACGAAGCGCCTCCTCTGCAGCAGGATCCTGGGGCGTGAGGACGTCGTGGTTCCGCATTCCTTTTTCCAGGCGCAGGCGCATATATTTCGCCGGGCGTTTATCACCCAGAAGCAGGTAAAGCAATCCTCCAAACAGCGGAAAGGTCACAATCAGCAAAATCCAGCCCATACGGTAGGCCGGTACATCTGCCTTGTTGATAATATACAGCGCCATTACCATGCTAAGCACAGTGAAGGCGTTGGAGATCATATCGGAATACCCGACGAAGCGAACAAACATCAGGGCAAGCCACGCCATCTGCACAAAAATAAGCAGCAGCGTTATAGCAAGGCGGCTTGACAGGAATTTGAGCAGCCGAAACAGTTTAAATCTCTCCGTAAGCCCTCACCCCTTCGGATTATTTTCTGCCACAGCCATAGATGTGCGCGAACAGGAGAACCTTTTGTAGTTTTATCTAATAGTATGATTCTATTATTTTTTCCCGATGATATCAACCTTGAGTTTCGGAAACGGGCTAATATTTTTTTCCAAACGCGAAAAAGGAGGCGAATATGAGAAACCGGATCATCATCACCGCCCTGATTCTGACACTGCTTGGCGGGATAAAGCTCCGCTGGCCGGATGCTGCGCAGGAGCTGAGGAGCACCCTTGTTCCGGCAGTCTCGCGAGAGGCGAGCCTGCGCGAGGACTGGGTCGCGCTAGGCCGCGCCCTGTCGGGCGAAACGCCCTATGAGACGGTCTGGGCGCGCCTAATCGGCACACGAGAACGGCAGACGCTCTCGCCCTCGCCATCCCCGACCACAGCAGTTGCCACGGGGGAGTTTGTCCTGTCCGAGATGGTCGGCGGCAACCTGCTCGGCTTTGAAACGCTGGTTTTTTCCCCCACGCCCTCGTCTGCTCCGTCCCTCCCTCCGCCTGCAGAAAGTACCCCACCCACATCAGCCCCAACCGGCACGCCCTCCGCGCCCCCGATCTCTGCCCCCATCGCGCCAGAGACCCTTCCCGCCTGGACGCCACCGCCCACCGAAGCGGAGGAATACAGCTTTTCCGCCCGGCAGAGCGAAACAATCGCGGCCTTTCTGGAAACTCAGACTGCCTTTTCCGAATACGCAATCCCCGCAAACGTCAGCTATGAGGCGCCCGCCCTACCCTTTGACTGGATCGTTCCCTGTGCCGGAGGCGTGACAAGCTCCTTCGGCTACCGCAAGCACCCTCTTGAGGACGCGGTAAAGTTTCACTACGGGCTTGATCTTGGTGCATTTGAGGGTGCCCCCGTCTCCGCCTTTGCCGACGGCACGGTGCTGTCCGTGCAGGAGCTGGACGGCTATGGCAAAACTTTGCTCATCCAGCACGAGGGCGGCTTCTCCACACTTTACGCCCACTGCAGCCAGATTCTCGTAGAGGCTGGTGCGGCCGTCAAACGCGGCGAGCGCATCTCCCTTGCCGGACAGACAGGCAAGGTCACGGGGCCGCACCTACATTTTGAACTACTCTATAACGGTAGCTACCTGAATCCGGAGTTTTATCTGGTATGAGCACCATCGGTGGAAAAAGTGCCGCGCCGGTCATCCATCTGGAACTGGGCGCGGGCTTCGTGTTGCTGTGCGCGTTGGTGTATTTTTTTTGCGACGGGGAAAGTCTTGCCGCTCTGATCACCGCCATAGGCATCCACGAGCTTGGTCACCTGCTGCTAATGCTCTTTTTTGGTCTGCGTCCAGTTCGGTTTAGGAGCGCAGCCTCCGGGCTTTCACTCGATTACGCCGGCACACTGAGTCCCCTGCAGGAACTTCTAACGACTCTCGCAGGGCCTGCCCTCGGGCTGCTTTTCGCGGCAGTCTGCGCCGTCCTCGGCAGGCTTTGGGACAAAGAATTCCTGCTGCTCTGCGCAGGGCTTGGCCT
The DNA here is from genome assembly GCA_964424175.1 of uncultured Oscillospiraceae bacterium. Taxonomy (GTDB): domain Bacteria; phylum Bacillota; class Clostridia; order Oscillospirales; family Oscillospiraceae; genus UBA2658. Next base: position 7,364 of record CAYRIA010000066.1, read on the forward strand.
TGTGCTGAACGCCTTCAATCTCCTGCCCGCCGAACCTTTGGATGGTGGACGGGCGCTCGGCCTTGTCCTGTGCGCCGCCCTCGGCACAGAGCGTGCGCAGGGCGTCCTACGTTTGGCCGGGCTTGTGGTCTGTCTTCTGCTGGCAGCAGCGGGACTTATCGCCATATCCAGAGGGCTTAGCCCCGCACCGCTGACCGCCGCACTCTGTCTTTTCATTTTGCAGAGGAAGAAAGCTTGAAAACGGACGCGGACTCGTATACAATACGTCTGTAACCTGGCGCAAAATCCCTTCCCGCGGGGCGGAGCAAATCAGCCGGGCAAACGGATGTGACTATGGACAAACGACTCAAGCGTATTCTTCCCCGTGTGCAAAAGCCCGCGCGCTATACAGGCGGCGAATACAACCAGATCACAAAAAGCAAGGCCAAGGTCGAGCTGCGCATGGCGCTCTGCTTTCCGGACACCTATGAGATCGGCATGTCGAACCTCGGCCTGCGGATCCTCTACGGCGCAATCAATGAAATGGATGGCGTCTGGTGCGAGCGCTGCTTCGCCCCTTGGGGCGATATGGAGGAGGAGATGCGCCGAGCTGGCATCCCGCTCTGGGCGCTGGAAAGCGGCGACCCGTTGGGGGACTTTGACGCCATCGGCTTTTCGATCGGCTACGAAATGGCTTATACAAACGTACTGAACATGCTTAACCTCGCAGACATCCCGCTTAGGAGCGCTGAGCGCACCGCGCTGACGCCTTTGGTCTTTGCCGGGGGGACGAGCTGCGTCAACCCCGAGCCGATGGCGGATTTCCTAGACTTCCTGTTTATCGGCGAGGGAGAGGAGATGGACAAGGAGCTTTTGGAGCTGCTGCGTATCGCCAAGCGCGAGGGCTGGTCAAAGCCGACGTTTTTAACCGAAGCTGCGAAAATTGAGGGAATATACGTTCCATCCCTCTATCAGCCCATTTATAATGAGGACGGAACTCTGCTCGAGCTGCGCGCCCTGCCCGGCGCACCCGAGGCCGTCAGGCGGCGCATTATCGGGGATTTTGACACGGCCTACTTTCCCACGAACCCCATCGTGCCCTCGACCGAGATTGTCCATGACCGGGTAACGCTGGAGCTGTTTCGCGGCTGCATCCGCGGCTGCCGCTTCTGCCAGGCGGGCTTTGTCTACCGCCCTGTACGTTCCCGCCGGCAGGAAAAGCTGGTTCAGCAGGGCATCGATTCACTGGAAAGCACTGGCTATCAGGAGATTACGCTCTCATCGCTTTCGACCAGCGACTACCGTCCGCTCGCAGAACTTTGCGACGGGCTGCTGGATTTCTGCGTGCCGCGCAGCATAGGCCTGTCCCTGCCCTCCCTGCGGGCAGACAACTTTTCCATAGACCTGATGCACAAGGTGCAACAGGTACGAAAAAGCGGCCTGACCTTCGCGCCCGAGGCCGGTACCCAGCGTCTGCGCGACGCGATCAACAAGAACGTCCGCGAGGAAGATCTGCTCAACACCTGCCGTATCGCGTTCGAGGGTGGCTGGAATACGATCAAGCTCTATTTCATGCTCGGCCTGCCGACCGAGACGGACGAAGATGTACTGGCTATCAACGATCTGGCCATGAAGGTGCTCGCGCTGTTCAAGACGCACGCAAAAAACAAGGCCAAGGGCGTACGCATCACAGTTTCAACCTCCTGCTTCGTCCCAAAGCCGCACACTCCCTTCCAGTGGGAGGCGCAGGTGGACATTGATGAGTATCGCCGCCGCGTGGCCCTCTTGCGCGAACATATGCGCGCCAAGGCCATCAGCTATAACTGGCACGACGCGGACACCAGCCTGATTGAGGCCGCGCTCTCCCGCGGTGACCGTCGCATAGGTGCAGTGATTGAAACGGTTTGGAAAGCCGGCGGCAGGCTCGACGCCTGGTCAGAGTATTTTTCCTTCGACCGTTGGCTGTCGGCCTTTGCAGACTGTGGCCTTAACCCGGAATTCTATGCCTGTCGTGAGCGCGGCCTCGATGAAGTCTTGCCTTGGAGCCGAGTGGAAATCGGCGTCAGTCCTGAGTTCTTCCGGCGCGAGCGCCAGCTAGCCTACAAGGCGGAGCTGTCGCCCGATTGCCGTCACGCCTGCCTCAACTGCGGCGCTCTCTCGATGATGAAGGGGGGACGCTGCGATGGATAAGTTGCGACTGCGTTTTTCAAAAACCGGTCGGGCTGTGTACCTTTCCCACCTCGACCTGCTGCGCACGATGCAGCGAGCCTTCCTGCGAGCGGGTCTGCCGCTCAAGTACAGTGAGGGCTTCAACCCCCACGCCCTGCTCTCCTTCGCGCTGCCGCTATCCGTCGGCACTGCAAGTCTCTGCGAGTTGATGGATTTTCGGCTCAAGGACTATATGAACCTTCCGGAAATCCCCTTCCGGCTCAACCGTGCCCTACCAGAGGGTATTGAGGTTCTGGAGGTCTACGAATGGGAGAATAAGTTCAAGTTCCTCAAGTGGCTCGATGTGGAGGGCCTTTTCGAGTACGACGACCGCGAACCGGTGGAAATGCTGGCGGGGCTGATGGACTTTTTTGCGCAGGAACGCCTGGTCATCCAGAAAAGGACGAAAAGCGGCGTCGGCGAAGCTGATATTGCGCCAGGGCTTCGGAGCATCACCTTCGATCAGGGCGAGCAGTGCGTCCGTCTGCACGCAATCGTCTCGGCGCAGGAGCCGACATTGAACCCCGAGCTGCTGATCTCCGCCCTTGAGCAGCTTGCGCCCGGCTTAAAGCCGGATTTCGGCACTTTTACGCGGCTGCAGAACTACGACAGCGAAATGAACATTTTCAGATAACGTCCGAACGAACGCCGGGCGGCGGGGCAGTTGCTTCCACCGCCCGGCGAGAAAGCTGTAAAAACCTCTTTTTGGTGCTTTTGAATCCTTTTTCTCTTGACAAGTGGAGAGAAGTTTACTATACTTTCAATTGCTCGCTTCGGGGTGTGGCGAAGTTTGGTATCGCGCTTGGTTCGGGACCAAGAGGCCTCGGGTTCGAATCCCGACACTC
>CAYRIA010000067.1:0-10263 GCA_964424175.1 uncultured Oscillospiraceae bacterium
CCGTCCGGCGCCGGTAAGAGCACGGTCATTTCACGGGTGATGGCCGCTGACAGGCGCGTGGTCTTTTCTGTTTCAGCAACGACAAGAAAGCCGCGGGAGGGAGAGGTCGATGGCGTGAACTATTTCTTTACGGATGTGTCTGCGTTTGAACGGATGATCGAAACTGGTGCGCTGCTCGAATATGCCCAGTATGTCGGCAACTATTACGGCACCCCCCGTGAGCCTGTGGAGGAGAACTTAAAAAGAGGTTTCAGCGTCTTGTTCGACATCGAGGTGCAGGGCGCGATGCAGATCAAGGAGCTTTGCCCAGAGGCGATCCTCATTTTCGTTATTCCTCCCTACTTCCGTGAGATCGAAAAGCGCCTCCATGCGCGTGGCACGGACAGTGAGGAAAAAATTTTCCAGCGTATCGAAACTGCAAGAAAAGAGTATGCAATGGCGTGCAATTACGACTATATCGTTATCAACGACGATCCAGAATCCGCTGCAAATGAGATCGTGGCCATTATCACGGCGGAGAAATGCCGCGTAGCCAACAGAATAAATTATTTAAATGAGGTGTGTTCATTATGATGCTTTATCCTCCGCTTTCCGACCTCGTACAGAAGGTCGGTAGCCGTTATTTGCTTGTCAACCTGATCGCCCGCCGGGCGCGGGAGCTTTCCGGTATTGCCGAAGAGAACGGAGATCCCCTTGATCAAAAGCCGGTTTCAACCGCCATCAACGAGGTCTATGCCGGAAAAATTAAGCCTATCGGAAATCAGGGACAGGCATAATTAGCCAATTCGTTCGTAGCCGGGAGTGCTTCGCGGGGAAGGAGGCAGCATAAGTGGAAAGGTTGGTTGCAAAGATTGCGGTTTCGGCCGCGGCCTATCCGATCGATAAACCTTATGATTACCTCATCCCGCAGGAGTTAGCAGCTTCCGTTGCCCCGGGGGCACGTGTCCTCGTGCCCTTTTCACAGGCCAACCGTAAAACTGAGGGTATTGTCCTAAGTATTACGTGCAGCTCCGCTTATGAGAAGCTCAAATGCGTCGTCTCCGTCCTTGATGAGACACCGGTACTCTCAGATGCACAACTGGGACTTGCCCTATGGATGCGTGAGCGCTTCTTCTGCACGGTTTACGAGGCAGTGCGGGCGATGCTGCCTGCCGGGCTCTGGTATAACTTCTCCGCCGTTTGTCGCGTAGCGGATGGGGTTGGAAAGGACGCGGCCTATGAGTCCGCCGGGCGCTCCGCTAGGCAGAAACGCTTGTTGGACGCGCTTTTTTCTCGTGACGGGCGTGCCGAGCTGCGTGAGCTGGAGCTGGCCTTCGGCGGGGATGACCCGTCAAGTGCGATTGAGGCGCTGGTTGCCAAAGGCGTTGTTGAGACTGACCGGTTGGGGAGACGTCGCATCAAGGACAAGACCGTGCGCTTTGCGACGCTGGCCGTCCCCGCTGAGAACGCATCGGAGGCCGCCTCTAAAAGACGGCGTAATTCACCCTCCCAGGCCGCGGTTCTTGAGCTGCTTTCAGGCTTCGGCGGTGCGACCATCAGCGATATCCGTTATATGACGGGCGCAGGACCCTCCGTCCTAAAACGGCTTGAACAGGACGGTCTGATTTGCATTGAACAGCTTGAGGTTTTTCGTAGACCCGAGTATCGGACGGGGGAGCATCTCCCTTTGCCGGAGTTGACAGGGCCGCAGAATGCAGTCTTTGAAGGTATTTCGACGCTGATGGACGGTGGCGAAGCCGCCTGTGCCCTGCTCCACGGCGTGACGGGCAGCGGCAAGACCGCAGTTTATGTCCGCCTGATTGCGGAAACACTCAAAAAGGGTGCCTCCTCCATTTTGCTCGTACCCGAAATCGCGCTTACCCCACAGATGCTCGAAACCTTTTCCTCCTATTTTGGCGACGAAATTGCCGTGCTGCACAGTGCGCTGTCCGCAGGTGAACGCTACGACGAATGGAAACGTGTCAAAAATGGCACGGCGAGGGTTGTCGTTGGCACACGGAGTGCGGTTTTTGCGCCGGTCGAGCCGCTTGGCCTTCTCATCATCGACGAGGAGCAGGAGGAAACCTATAAATCCGAGAACGCTCCACGCTACCATGCGCGGGATGTGGCGAAGTTTCGTTGTGCTAGAGCCGGCGCTTTTCTGCTCCTTGGCAGTGCGACGCCAGATGTTGTTAGCCGCTATAACGCACAAATCAAAAAATATAGCTTTTTTCAGCTCTCCGAGCGCTACAACCAGCTTGCACTGCCGCGGGTGGAAATCGTCGATATGAAGAAGGAGCTCCGCGCCGGAAACGGCGGTAATCTCAGCTCGGTTCTGCTAAGAGAGTTGGAGGAGAACCTTTCACGTGGCGAGCAGAGTATCCTTTTTCTCAACCGGCGTGGCATGTTTAAGCTCATAAGCTGTACTGCCTGCGGGTATACCTACAAATGTCCACGTTGCAGCGTTGGCCTAACCTACCACAGCGTGAACCGGCGGCTGCTGTGCCATTACTGCGGTTATTCCCAGTCTGTGGATGCTGCCTGTCCTGACTGTGGGGGCAAGCTTAGCTTTGTCGGCGCAGGCACGCAGAAGGTCGAGGAGGAGCTCCAAACGCTGTTTCCTGATACGCCGCTCATCCGCATGGATACCGACACGGTTGCGGGAGCTGGCTCTCACGATGTTTTGCTTAACCGCTTTCGGGATAAAAAAATCCCTATCCTCATTGGCACGCAAATGGTGACAAAGGGTCTGGATTTCCCCAATGTCACACTCGTGGGGGTTCTGCTCGCCGACCAGTCCCTTTACGCGGGGGATTACCGAGCTTCAGAGCGCACATTTTCATTGGTTACACAAGTCGTCGGACGATCGGGCAGGGGGGAGACGCCGGGGCGTGCGGTCATTCAGACCTTCACACCGAAAAACCAGGTTATTCTTCAGGCCGCGCAGCAGGATTATGACAGCTTCTATGCCTCTGAGCTGGAGCTTCGGCGTCTGCAGTGTTCTCCGCCGTTTTTAGAGCTGTTTTCTCTCACGGCGGTTGGGCAAAATGAGGACACGATCCTCCGCTGTTTAGACACGGCCAAGCGCATTCTTACGGCACGGCTAGATGCAAGGGCGGACGTGCGAATCCTCGGTCCCGCACCGTTGGCGGTTGTGCGAGTGAACAACAGCTTCCGCTACCGGCTGACCGTAGCTGCGGGGGACGACAGGGAAGTGAGAGCGTTGCTTTCCAGCGTTATCATTCATTGCAATACCAAAAAGGAGTTTAAGGGTGTGACGGTCTTTGGAGACCTGAACGCCAACCAATAGACACGCAACACAGGAGTTAAGATATGGCCATACGCAAAATACTCAAAAACGGCGACGGCACGCTTCTCAAGCACAGCCGACCCGTGACCGAATTTAACGACAGATTGCACACGCTGCTTGACGACCTGAAGGATACTCTTCTGGAGTCGGGGGGCGTGGGGCTTGCCGCACCGCAGGTCGGCGTGCTGCGCCGCGCTGTAATCGTGATCGAAACTAACGTTTCCGAGGGCGAGGAGGAGCAGCTTATCGAGCTGGTCAACCCCGAACTGATTTTCGAGGAGGGCGAGCAGACAGGCGCGGAGGGCTGCCTGTCTTTCCCGGGAGAATACGGGATCGTCAGCCGTCCGAGCCATGTTCGGGTCCGTGCGCAGGACAGGAACGGACAAGTTTTTGAAATCGAGGGTGAGGCACTTACTGCGCGCTGCTTCTGCCACGAGATTGACCACCTTAACGGAGTGCTTTTTCCCTCCCTCGCCAAACGTATGCTCACGCCAGAGGAGTTGAGCGACTAAACCCCAAGCATTGGAGATGAACGCCTATGCGTATCGTATTTATGGGCACGCCTGACTTTGCCGAGGCCTCGCTCAAACGCCTACTGGATGAGGGCTTTGAGGTGGTTGGGGTCTTTACCCAGCCCGACAAGCCGAAGGATCGGGGAATGCGTCTGTGCTGCAGCCCCGTTAAACAGCTCGCGGAGCAGGCCGGCATCCCGGTCTTTCAACCGGAGAAGCTGCGCGACGGCACAGCTCTGGAACTTTTGGAGGCTCTTGCGCCGGATCTGGTTGTTGTCGTGGCCTATGGCCGCATCATTCCGGACGACATGCTTGCTGTGCCGCCGGAGGGTATGATCAACATCCATGGCTCGCTTTTGCCGAAATATCGAGGCGCCGCACCGATCCAGCATGCCATTCTGAACGGCGATAAGGTCACCGGCGTCTCCTCAATGTACCTTGCCAGCGGGCTTGACTGCGGAGACCTGATCTATTCGGCCGAGACGGAAATCGGCGAATTTGAGACATCCGGACAGCTTTTCGAGCGTCTGCGCGAACTGGGCGCGGAACTGCTCGTCAAAACAGTTCGGGCGATCGAGGCCGGCACTGCACCCAGAATTCCACAGGACTGCGCGGGTGTGACTTACGCTCCGCCGCTGACAAAGGACATGAGCCCCATCGACTGGACGCGGACATCTCGGCAGATCGTCAAGCACATCTGCGGGCTTACTCCGTGGCCGGGCGCGACCGCGGAATTTCAGGGGCATTCTTTTAAAATTCTTGCCGCGGAATATACGGACAACAGAACCGAGCTGCCCCCGGGCACAGTCGTTACGGCGGACTGCAAAAACGGGCTGGAGATCGCCTGCGGAAACGGTGAGACGCTTCTGATCACGCAGTTGCAGGTTCCCGGAAAAAAGCAAATGTGCGCGGCGGATTTCCTGCGCGGGCATCCGATGGACTGCGGCTGCGGTTGCGAATAATGGAGGCAATAATGGCAAAATCGGCCCGTGAAGCGGCGCTGCTCGTGCTCGAGCGCTGCCGCAGGCAGCAGGCGTTTTCAGACGCGCTTCTGGGCAGCGTAATGCAGGTGGCGGGGCTGGACGAGCGAGACCGGGCGCTCTGTACGAGGCTGTGCTACGGCGTGCTCCAAAACCAGGCACTCTGTGACTTCTATATTGACCACTACGCGGCAAAAGCGCAGAAGCTTGAACCGAAGCTGCGCGACATCCTGCGGCTCTCGGTCTACCAAATCCTTTTTTTGGATAAGATTCCTGTGCATGCTGCGGTCAGTGAGGGCGTTGCCCTCTGCACGAAAAGTAATCTGGACAGGGCGAAGGGACTTGCAAATGCGGTGCTACGCCGCATTGCCGAGCACAGGGAGCGTCTGCCGGAAATTCCCAAGGACGATTTCACCACCTATCTCTCAATCAAATATAGCACGCCAGCAGCTCTGGTCGAGCGACTTCTAAAAGACTTTGACTCAGATTTTACAGAGGGCTTTCTCCGTGCAAGTAACGCGCCCGCGCCGCTGACGGTGCAGATCAACACCCTGAAAACCACGACAGAGATGCTGTGCGCGTCCCTTATGGAAAAGGGTGTGGCGGTGGAGCCCGACCCGCTTCTGGGCGACGCGCTCACACTCTCCGGCGTGGGCGATCTTGGCGCTTTGCCGGAGCATCGGGATGGACTTTTTTACGTGCAGGATACGGCGGCGCGCTTGGCCGTCCTTACCGCCGCCCCGAAAGCGGGCGAGAAGCTGCTCGATGCCTGTGCCGCACCTGGAGGGAAGAGCTTCGCCGCGGCTCTTGCAATGTGCAACCGCGGCAATATTCTCTCCTGTGATCTCCATGAGAACAAACTCGGCCGTATCCGCGAGGGCGCGGAGCGGCTGGGAATTTCCATCATTTATACTACTGCGATGAACGCAACTCAGCCGGACATGAGCCTGTATGAAGCCTTCGACCTTGTACTGGCGGACGTGCCCTGTTCGGGGCTGGGCGTAATCCGCAAAAAGCCGGATATTCGTTACAAAGACGTCTCAGCGCTTGCGGGACTGCACGAGGCGCAGCTTGCCATCTTGAACGGGCTTGCGCCCTGCGTGAAGCCCGGCGGAGCATTGCTCTATTCCACCTGCACGGTGTTGCGTGCGGAAAATGAAGATGTGGTCGACGCCTTTCTGACCGCGCATCCGGACTTTACGCCTGAGGGTTTTTCGCTGCCCGCGCCGATTGGCCGGATCGAGGGTGGTAGGCTAAGCCTTTATCCCCATATCCATGGGACGGACGGCTTTTTTATCTGCAAGCTGAGGAAGCGCCTATGAAAACCGATATCAAATCCCTATTGCCTGCAGAGATTGAAGCCGCCCTGGCCGAGCTGGGCGAGCCGAAATACCGGGGAAAGCAGATTTTTACCTGGCTCTCGCGGGGCGTTTCCTGCTTTGAGGAAATGACCGATCTCTCTAAAAAGCTGCGCGAACAGTTGAAAGAGCGTTTTATCATCACTCATCCGAAGCTGGCGGCCAAACAGGTCTCCAAACTCGATGGCACGATCAAATACCTCTGGGAGCTGGGAGACGGCAATGCCGTCGAATCCGTGGTCATGCGCTATAAGCACGGCAACACGATCTGCATCTCCACGCAAGTGGGCTGCCGCCAGGGCTGCGTCTTTTGTGCCTCGACTATTGGGGGGCTGATTCGTGACCTCGAACCCTCTGAGATGCTGGATGAGGTGCTGTTTTCCGGCCGGGATTCAGGACTGCCGATCTCGAACATCGTGTTGATGGGGATCGGAGAGCCGCTGGATAATTTTGATAAGGTTGTTAAATTCTTAAAGCTGGTTAATCATCCAGACGGGATGAACATCGGGATGCGGCATATCTCATTGTCCACCTGCGGGCTGACAGAGGGAATTGACCGACTGGCAGAACTTGATCTGCAATTGACGTTATCCATCTCTCTGCACGCGGCAGACGATGAGACGCGCTCAAAGCTTATGCCAGCGAACCGGGGCAGGGGAGTAGACGCACTGATCTCCGCCTGCAAACGCTATTACGACAGGACTGGTCGGCGTATTTCCTTGGAGTATGCAATGATCGACGAGGTCAATGATACACCGGCGCATGCTGAGCGCCTTTCCGAAAGGGCTCGTGCCTGCGGGGCGCATGTCAACTTGATCCCGCTCAATCAGGTCGAGGAACGGGCTTTCCGTCCCTCAACACCGGAGACGCTTAAGAGATTTGTCAAGGTGTTGGAAGAAAATGGTGTGAATGTCACTATTCGCCGCAAGCTTGGTGGAGATGTTGAAGCGTCCTGCGGGCAATTGAGAAAAAAGGCCGCCGAGCTGCGCGGCTGACTGCAAACGCCGAAAGGCATGTGCGCTGGCGCTTTGCCTAGCGCACGCATGGGAGGGGCAAATGAAGGGTTATACCATCACCGATGCCGGGAAGGTGCGGAACGAGAATCAGGACTGCGTGCGTTTTTATCAGAACGCACTACCTGCCTTTTCCGTTCTCGCGCTCTGCGACGGCATGGGAGGGGCGTGCGCCGGCCGGGTGGCCAGTGAGATCGGGCTTTCCGTGTTTCTGACCGAGTTATCTGCACTGCTTTCCGACTCAAAGCTCAAGGAAGATTTGTGTGAAAAGGTGCGGCTTGCTGCCGTAAAGGCTAATACGGACATTTTTGAAAAAGGCTGCCAGGACAAGTCCTTCGAGGGCATGGGTACAACCCTTGTTGCAGCCGTGGTAAAGGGGCGGAGCTGCTGCGTTGTGAATGTCGGAGACAGTCGGGCATACCGGATCTCCGGCAGCGCGATTACTCAGATCACACGCGATCACTCTTTTGTCGAGGAACTGGTGGGCAAGGGTGCCCTGACCCGCGAGCAGGCAAAAAATCATCCGCGCAAGAACGTCATAACGCGCGCTCTCGGGGTTGATAGGACGGTCAATTGTGACACCTTTATGCCCGAGTTCAAGCGGGGGGATTTGCTGCTGCTCTGCTCGGACGGACTGAGCAATACCCTTAGCGACGCGGAGATCCTTGAGATCGCCTCTAGCAAGAAGCCGCTTGAGGAGATCGGAAAAGCGCTGCTTGAACTTGCGCTTTCCAGAGGCGCACCCGATAATGTTACGGTCGGACTGCTCAAAAAATAGCCTGAACCTCGACAATGGAGGATGAAAGATGGAAAATTGCATGGACAGATATCTTGGTCAGATGCTTGATAACCGATATGAGATTCTGGAGATCATCGGCTCCGGCGGCATGGCCGTTGTCTATAAGGCGCTTTGCCACCGGCTCAACCGCTACGTTGCCGTAAAGGTGCTTAAAGACGAGTTTGCCGAAAACGGTGAATTTCGAGAGCATTTTAAGGCAGAGTCACAGGCCGTCGCGATGCTATCGCACCCGAACATCGTCTCGGTCTATGATTACAGCCGCGACTCGAATTGCCAGTACATCGTGATGGAGCTTTTGGAGGGAATTACCCTTAAGCAATATATGCAGAAAAAGGGCGCGCTGAGTTGGAAGGAAGCCCTGCACTTTGCTACTCAGATTGCAAAGGCGCTCAGCCACGCACACAGTAAGGGCATCGTCCACCGTGACATTAAGCCCCAGAATATTATGGTCGTCAAGGACGGGAGCATCAAGGTTGCCGATTTTGGCATTGCACATCTCCAGTCGGAGAACGCGGAGACGCCCGAAACTATGGGCTCGATCCACTACATTAGCCCCGAACAGATTCATGGCGATCCCGTGGACGCGCGCAGCGACATTTATTCCCTGGGCGTCGTGCTCTACGAAATGCTCACGGGTACGCTGCCCTATGAGGGCGACACGGTGGAGGCCATCGCGCTGCAGCATATCAGTCAGATGTTCACGCTTCCTGCCGACATTCAACCCGATATCCCGCTCCAGCTTGAGGACATCACGCTCAAAGCCATGTCCGCAGAACTGAACTTGCGCTACCAGTCTGCAGACGAGTTGCTGCACGATCTTGAGGTTTTCCGCAAGAGCCAGTCCTCCCAGCCGTCCGACGGTGCAAGTGTGCCCCCCCCGCTTAAGGAGAAGGGGGTAGCCAAAAGGCGCGAGGGGGTGGTGCTCAAGCGCGAAAAGGAGAGCTACAGGCGCAGGCGCGTCCGCACGCGGACGGTGAGCATCTATTCGGGCATTGCGCTGATTGTTTTGTTTCTGCTTGCCGTCATCAGCTTTCTTTGGGGGTTTTGGCTCAAGGACATTTTTGTCGACGCTGAGCGGATTGAAATTCCGAGCTTTGTCGGCAAGGAAAGCGAGCTGGTTACCAACGACGATGATTATAAAAAGCTCTTTAATTTCCATGTGGTTTTTGCCATAGATCCCGAAACCCCCTCGGGGCAAATTCTCCGCCAGAACCCCGAGGCAGGGCGGAGTATTGCCCAGAGCGAGGACAGGATTGATATCGAACTAACGGTCAGCACCGGGGTGATGATAACGGAGATGCCAGACATGGTCAACCATGAGTCCCGGGAGGCAAAGCTTGCCCTGGAGCAGCTCGGCTTCGAAGTCGAAACGCAGATTGTCGCCTCTGATTCCATCACGGAGGGGTATGTTGTTTCCACCAGTCCCGCAGCCTATGAGGAGGTTGCGGCTGGCTCGAAGGTCACACTCAACATCAGCGGTGGACCGGACTTGAAGCAGGTGACAATGCCCGGCCTTGTGGGAAAGTCTAGGAACAGTGCTGTTGCCAAGCTCAACGAGCTAAAGCTGGAGGTTGGCAGTATCAGCGAGGTAGAGGACGAGGCTGCGGAAGGCGCGGTGATCTGGCAGAGCATTGATGCGGGCGAATCCGTCGCTGAGCGTACAGTGATCTATTTAAAGGTTTCCAAGGGACCGAAGCCTTCGCCCAGCCCAAGCCCGTCTCCGTCTCCGACTCCTACGCCAACGCCAACGCCTCCGCCTCCTGTTGAATCTGTGGCGACGTCCGGCGGCGAGGAGACAGGTAACTGATGGCCGAGGGAGTGATCGTAAAAGCCCTCAGCGGCTTTTATTACGTCGATACCGGCGAGGATTTAGTTGAGTGCCGGGCGCGTGGGCGCTTCCGTCTCGACGGAACAAACCCTTTGGTCGGGGACAGGGTGGTGCTCAGCCAAGAAAACGGTAAAGGCACCATCACTGATGTACATGTGCGGAAAAACAGCTTCGTCCGCCCTGCGGTTGCCAATATCGACTGCATGGTTGTGCTTGCCTCGGCGGTGAACCCCGTCACTGATCCCTTTTTGATTGATAGGGTGACGGCGCTTTGCGAAACTGTTGGTTGCGCTGTGCTTATTTGCATCAACAAGGCTGACCTTGACCCCGGAGATACGCTTTTCGAGATTTATAGAACCACCGGCTATCCCGTTCTTCGCACGAGTACCGTCACCGGTGAGGGCCTGCCTGAGCTGCGGGAGGCGATACGTGGCAAGCTCTGCGCATTTACTGGCAATTCCGGCGTTGGTAAATCCAGCCTGCT
>CAYRIA010000068.1:0-10225 GCA_964424175.1 uncultured Oscillospiraceae bacterium
CGAGGTCGTGGCGCCTTGCGACCGTCTGCATGATCTCCATTGTGAGCTGGTTGTGGTCGGTGGAAATGTTGGCAGTGGAGAAAATTGGGGCAAGCTCGTGCTGGCCGGGGGCGACCTCATTGTGCTCGGTTTTGGCGAGGATACCGAGCTTCCATAGTTCAGTGTTCAGCTCCGCCATGAAGGCCTTTACGCGGGGCTTGATGCTGCCGAAATAATGATCCTCGAGTTCCTGTCCCTTGGGCGGACGGGAGCCAAATAGGGTGCGTCCGGTGTAAATGAGGTCGCGGCGCTTCTCAAAGAAGGCTTTGTCGACGAGGAAATACTCCTGCTCTGGGCCGACGGTGGTTTTGACGGAACTGACGTCCTCGTTGCCAAACAGCTTCAACACGCGCAGAGCCTGCAGATTTATAGCCTGCATCGAACGCAGAAGCGGGGTCTTTTTGTCAAGGGCCTCGCCGCCATAGGAGCAGAAGGCGGTCGGAATGCAGAGCGTGTTATCCTTAATGAATGCATAGGAAGTGGGATCCCAGGCCGTGTATCCGCGCGCCTCAAAAGTGGCACGTAGGCCGCCGGAGGGGAAGCTCGAGGCGTCCGGCTCGCCGCGTACCAGCTCCTTGCCGGAAAACTCCATGATGATCTTCCCGTCGTTTGTGGGGGAGATGAAGCTGTCGTGTTTTTCGGCGGTGATACCGGTCATCGGCTGGAACCAGTGGGTGAAATGAGTTACACCCTTCTCGATCGCCCAGTCCTTCATTGCGTTTGCGACAACGGTTGCCACCTCAATGTCGAGCAGCTTGCCGTCCTTGATTGTTTGCTGCATCGCCTTATAGCAACCCTTGGGCAACCTTTCCCGCATAGCGCTGTCGTTAAAAACCATGGAACCAAAGATTTCGGCAACTGAACTCATACACATTCTCCTTCTCATGCTGGACTGAGGCTTGTTTCAGCATGGACATAGCGATCCGTTTTTGAAACAAGCAAAATAAAAAAGCGGCAAAAGGACGCAGATATGCTCTCTGCGGCGCCTTTGCCGTACGATACATGGTGATAATTTAGCATCCGCCGAGTGCCTTGTCAAGCGTTAATTTGCTGCGGCCGGGGATTTTTACAAATTATGCAGGATTTGTTTTTGGGAATTTCATTTTTGGGCAATTTGACAGGAGAAAAGCGTTGACAGGCTTTGCTGCATACTGTATAGTACGAACTACGAACAAAGGCGTTCGATACATGGGAAACCAAGGTATCTGAGCGCCTTTGTTGTTTTAAATTATTTTGGATGTGAGACCATGCTGAAAAAAGAAGGCGAAATCAGAATCCCGTCGGGCTGTGCGATTGCCGGCCTGATCTCAAAAAAGGGCGAGCGCATCTGCGGAGAGAAGATCGTAAAGGCCATGTCCGTTATGCACGAGCGCTCAAACGGCCTTGGCGGCGGTTTTGCCGGCTATGGCATCTATCCGCAGTACAAGGACCTCTATGCCCTGCACATTTTTTACGACGACATGCGCTGTCGCGAAGCTTGCGAAAAGTACATTGACGAGGTGTTCGAGATTGCAAACTTATCCAAAATTGCGACGCGAAAAATGCCGGTGATTACGAATGAGCCGCTCATTTGGCGCTATTTCGTTGCGCCCGCACACAACCGGCTGGTCGACAGTCAGCTCGATGAAAAGGAGTACATCGCGCGGGCGGTGCTGAAAATTAACCGCGAGCTTCACGGTTGTTATGTGTTTTCAAGTGGCAAGAACATGGGCGTGTTCAAGGCTGTGGGCTATCCCGAGGAGGTCGGCGAGTTTTACCGTCTCGACGAATACGAGGGCTATAGCTGGACCGCACACGGGCGTTATCCTACGAATACCCCTGGCTGGTGGGGCGGTGCGCACCCGTTTTCGCTGCTGGACTATTCCGTCGTCCACAACGGCGAGATTTCATCCTATGACGCCAACCGCCGCTTTATCGAAATGTTCGGCTATACCTGCACGCTGCAGACGGACACGGAGGTCATCGCATACATCTTTGACTACCTCCTGCGCCACCAGAAGCTGACGCTTGAGGAGGCTGCGAGCGTCATCGCCGCGCCTTTCTGGCCGGAAATCGACGCCCTGCCGCCGGCGGAGCGGGAGAAGTTGCGCTATCTGCGCGCAAGCTTCGGCAGTCTGCTCATTACGGGGCCGTTTTCCATTCTCCTCGGCTTTGAGGATGGCCTGCTTGCGCTCAATGACCGTCTGAAGCTGCGTGCAATGGTTTGTGCCGAGAAGGACGATAGGGTCTATTTTGCCAGCGAGGAGTGCGCCATCCGCGTCATGGAGCCAAACCCCGACAGGGTGTGGGCGCCGCGCGGCGGCGAGCCTGTGATCGCAAGACTGGAAGGAGGGCTGCGCTGATGGCTGCACCGTTTTTGTTTCCCGATTTTGAAATCCTGCGTGATCCCTCTCGCTGCATCAAGTGCCGGGTCTGTGAGCGCCAATGTGCCAACGAGGTGCATGTCTATGACGAGGAGCTTGGCCTGATGCGCGCGGACGAATCAAAATGCGTCGACTGTCAGCGCTGTGTGACGCTCTGTCCAACTCGCGCGCTGAAAATCCGGGAGAACGAGCAGGCTTTCCGGAAAAACGCAAATTGGCGGGGGCAGACCATCAAGGAGATTTACCGACAGGCCGAGAGCGGGGGAGTGCTCCTGTCCTCGATGGGCAATCCCGAGCCGCTGCCGGTCTACTGGGACAAAATTCTCATCAACGCCTCACAGGTGACGAACCCGTCCATAGATCCCCTGCGCGAGCCCATGGAAACGCGCGTCTTTCTTGGCAAAAAGCCGGATAAGATGGAGCGCAACGCGGACGGAAGCCTGAAAACGGAGATGCCCCCACAGCTTGAGCTGGAGGTGCCGGTGCTGTTTTCGGCCATGAGCTTTGGTTCGATCAGCTACAACGCACATAAGAGTCTGGCACTGGCAGCAACCGAGCTGGGCACCTATTACAACACGGGCGAGGGCGGACTGCACGAGGACTTTTATCAATACGGCAAGAACACCATCGTGCAGGTGGCCTCCGGGCGTTTCGGTGTGCACAAGGGCTATCTGGAGGCAGGAGCGGCCATTGAGATCAAGATGGGGCAGGGGGCAAAGCCCGGCATCGGCGGGCATTTGCCGGGAACAAAAATTGTGGGAGAGGTCTCCCGCACCCGTATGATTCCCGAAGGCTCGGATGCCATTTCCCCCGCGCCGCATCATGATATCTACTCCATCGAGGATCTGCGGCAGCTCGTCTATTCTTTAAAAGAAGCCACAAATTATAAAAAGCCCGTGATTGTGAAGGTTGCCGCCGTTCACAACATCGCGGCAATTGCTTCAGGCATTGCCCGCAGCGGGGCGGACATCATCGCCATCGACGGCTTCCGCGGCGGCACGGGAGCGGCGCCAACGCGCATCCGTGACAACGTGGGAATCCCCATCGAGCTTGCTCTTGCCAGCGTCGATGCACGTCTGCGCGACGAGGGAATTCGCAACAATGTCTCCCTCGTGGTCGGCGGCAGCATTCGCAGCAGCGCAGACGTGGTTAAGGCCATCGCACTCGGGGCAGACGCCTGCTACATTGCCACGGGTGCACTGCTTGCTATGGGCTGCCACCTCTGCCGAAGCTGTCAGACCGGCAAATGCAACTGGGGTATCGCCACCCAGCGGCCGGAGCTGGTTAAGCGGCTTAACCCCGCCGTAGCCTATCCGCGCTTGGTGAATCTGATCCGCGCCTGGGAGCATGAGATAAAGGAGCTGCTTGGCGGCATGGGCATCAACGCCATTGAGGCTCTGCGCGGCAACAGGCTCATGCTGCGCGGCGTAGGGCTGAATGAAAAAGAGCTTTCGATTCTGGGCATCGACCATGCGGGGGAGTGAGGGTAAAAGGATGAAACGAGTTTACGTCAACGAAGAATGGTGCCTCGGCTGCCGCCTCTGTGAGTATTACTGTGCCTTTGCAGGCACCGGCAAAAAAGATATGGCCTCGGCGCTGATGAATGCTTCTATCCGACCCAATATTCGTGTGGAGGACGACGGGAAGGTCTGCTATGCCGTATCCTGCCGCCACTGTGACGAGCCAATCTGCGTCACAAACTGCATCACCGGGGCGCTGAGTCGGGAGGATGGAATTATTAGAATTGACAAGAGCCGCTGCGTCTCCTGCTTTACCTGCGTGCTCTCCTGTCCCTACGGTTGTGTTTCGCCGACGGAGCAGGGTGCTATGCAAAAATGTGAGCTGTGTGCCGCTGGCGGCGGTATACCCCGTTGCGTGCAGGGCTGCCCCAACAACGCCATCGTCTTTGAGGAGAGGTAAGTGTATGGACTACGTGATTATCGGCAACTCCGCCGCTGCCGTTGGCGCCGTGGAGGGCATACGCCAGGTGGACAAAACGGGCGGCATTACCATCATCAGCAGCGAGCGGCACCACACCTATTCAAGGCCGCTCATCTCCTATCTGCTACAAGGCAAGACAGACAGGGAACGCATGCGCTACCGCCCGGAGGGCTTTTACGCGGAAAACGCCTGCAAAACTCTTTTCGGCAAGACCGCCGTCCGGCTCAACAGCAAAAAGAAGTCCGTGGTTTTGGACGACGGGACGCTTGTGCCTTACGGCAGACTACTGGTTGCCACTGGCTCGTCTTCGTTTCTGCCACCCATGGAAGGCATCGAAACGGTAAAAAAGCACTTTTCCTTCATGTCACTGGACGACGCGGAGGCGCTTGAGGGGACGTTGTTCCCCGAGGCGCGGGTGCTGATCGTCGGCGCTGGGTTAATTGGCCTTAAATGCACGGAGGGCATCCGTGCGCGGGTGGGTAGTATTACGGTCGTAGATCTCGCACCACACATTCTCTCCAGCATTCTGGACGAGAAGGGGGCGCGGCTGGTGCAGGAACAGCTGGAACGGCAGGGCATCACCTTTTGTCTCGGCACATCGGTCAGGCACTTTGCGGAAAACGTTGCGGTGCTCTCTAGCGGCGAAACGTTGGAGTTTGACCTTCTTGTCACTGCGGTCGGGGTGCGGCCAAACGTCGCTCTTGTAAAGGACGCGGGCGGCGAGACGGACAGAGGAATCCTCATAGATGAACGAATGGAGACGACCTTACCGGACGTTTACGCCGCTGGCGACTGCGTGGAGAGCATGGACTTAAGCTGCGGGGCGCGCCGAGTGCTTGCCATCCTGCCCAACGCCTATGCGGGCGGCTATGCTGCGGGGATTGCCATGGCGGGCGGGACACCCGCGCCGCTGAAGGGCGTGCCCATGAACGCAATAGGCTTTTTCGGCCTGCATGTTCTCACTGCAGGCAGCTACGTGGGTGAGAGCTATACGGAAAGCAGCAGTGAAAGCTATAAGAAACTCTTCTTCGCAGACGACCACTTAAACGGCTTTATCATGGTCGGCGAGGTTGACAAGGCCGGGATTTATACCGCCCTGATCCGCGAAAGGACGCCGCTTTCATCGATTGACTTCCCGCTGATCTGCGCGCAGCCCTCTCTAATCGCCCTGGGACGCAATTATCGTGCCATCAAGCTGGGAGGGGAAAAGGGCGTGGAGCTTTGCGTCACCTTTTGAAACGCCAAATCTGCTTACAGGCTGGAAGGGGTGCTGCCTCTTTCGGCTTCCTAAAAAAATAGGGGGTCCGCATCTATGAAAATTGATTGCACGGGCAAAAAATATGATATACTCAACAGAGAGCTCGCAGAGCTGAGTGGCGACATTGCGCTGGACAATTGCTGCGGACAGCGCTTCATCGCTGCGGGTGCGAAAAACAAGCGTCTGACCATCAGCGGCGTGCCCGGCAATGCCTTAGGCGCGTATCTCGACGGTGCGGAGCTTCGGGTTTTTGGCAACGCGCAGGACGCCACTGGCGACACCATGAATGACGGGCGCATCATCGTCTACGGAAGCTGTGGGGATGCGGTCGGCTACGCCATGCGCGGCGGAAAGATCTTTGTGCGTGGTGACGTGGGCTATAGGGCGGGTATCCACATGAAGTCCTATGAGGACAAGGTGCCGGTGCTGGTCGTTGGCGGCAAGTGCGGCAGTTTTCTCGGCGAGTACCAGGCCGGTGGGCTGATTGTTGCCCTTGGCCTGGGCTACGATGACAGCGAAGTTCTGGAGAGCTTTTGCGCGACCGGGATGCATGGCGGAAAGATTTTTATCCGCGCCAACGCCCTGCATGCGCGACTGACGCCTCTTCTTAGTGTCAGACCGGCGAACGAGGCCGACATGCTGGAGCTTCGGCCTCATGTTTCCGAGTTCTGCACCCTGTTCGGCATTTCGGAAAGCGCGGTCTACGATAAGGCGTTTAAGGTGCTTTGCCCAAATTCTTCAAATCCTTATCACCAGCTTTACGTTCAGAACTAGCGCACGCTTGAAAACCCTAACAAACGGCTTTGCGCCGGCTTTCTCACAGCCTGTGTTCAGGTATTATGTGACAGACTGAAAACACGGCGATATTTGCTTGATCTGGCGAAAAAAATTGTTCAACCTTCGGCGTTTTTATAATTTGTAAACACGCCCTAGACGGAGGAGATTATTTATGTTATACTCTACCGATGAGGTCTTGGACTATATCAAAGAGGAGGACGTGAAATTCGTCCGCCTTGCATTTTGTGATGTCTTTGGCCGGCCGAAAAACGTTTCGGTCCTTGCCTCTGAGCTATCAAATGCCTTTGAAAACGGCGTATCCTTTGACGCCTCCGCCATCGCGGGCTTCGGCGAGGAGAGCCATTCCGACCTCTTTCTCTATCCGGATAACACCACGCTCTCGCTGCTTCCTTGGCGCCCCGCACAAGGTCGCGTTGTACGAATGTACTGCGACGTAAAAAAGCCCGGAGGAACGCCCTTTGAGCGCGACCCGCGCGGCCTGTTGAAGAAAGCGGTGGCCTTTGCTTCAGAACGGGGTCTACGTTGTGGCTTTGGCGCGGAATATGAGTTTTATCTGTTTAAAAACGACGAGTACGGGCGAGCAACCAACCAGCCACTGGACGAGGCAGGCTACATGGACATGGCCCCCGAGGACGCGGGGGAGAACGTGCGTCGCGAAATTTGCCTGACACTTGAGGAGATGGGGCTTATGCCCGAGGCCTCTCACCACGAGGAAGGCCCCGGTCAGAACGAGATTGACTTCCGCCACAGCGACCCTCTTACGGCTGCGGATAATTCCATGACCTTTAAAACAGTGGTCAAGACTGTCGCCGCGCGCAACGGCCTGAGTGCTTGCTTCGACCCCAAGCCCCTTCCGGGTGAAAGCGGTAGCGGCATGCATGTTAACATGTCGCCCAGTCTGCAGTCAGGCGGCGATTGCTTCGGCGCGTTTATGGCGGGAATTCTCGAGCATATCGGAGAGATGACGCTTTTCCTCAACCCCATGCCCCAATCCTATCTGCGTTTGGGTAGCCATAAGGCACCACAGTATATTAGTTGGTCGCCAGAAAACCGCTCGCAGCTCATCCGCATTCCCGCACAGAGCGGCCAGAAGCGGCGCATTGAGCTGCGCTCGCCGGATGCCTGTGCCAACCCCTATCTGGCCTGGGCTCTGCTCCTTTATGCGGGGCTGGAGGGCATTGAACGCGGGCTCACACCGCCACCTTCGGCGGACTTCAACCTGTTTACCGCCGACGAAAAGACACTCTCGGGCTTCAAGAAGCTGCCGTCCTCGCTGGAGGAGGCCGCATATGCGGCGGAAAACAGTGCGTTTATCAGGGCATATCTCCCCTCCGAGCTTATCCGGAAATACGCTTCCCGCAGGTGATGAGCGGATGCGCGTCAGAAGGAAGGGGGGAGCCTAAATGATGAGTGATAGGCCACAAATGCGCGTTTTGGTTGTGTCCGCCTCGCAGAAAATTACAGAACTTTTCAATGAGCTTTTGCCCCCGGCTGTGTTTAATCCGATTATCTCCGCGTCTAGCTGTGGGGAGGCAAAACGCGCACAGCTTGCCGCTGAATACGATATCGTTGTGATCAACACGCCACTCAGCGACGAATTTGGCACGGAGTTTGCGCTTGATCTTGCTGCGGACAGCGCCGTTGCGGTGCTTCTGCTGGTTTCTGCAGAGCTTCACGGTGAGGTTGCCGGCCGGGTTGAGAGCTACGGCGTGATGACACTCTCTAAGCCCTTAAACCGCAGCACCCTCTCCACTGCCATGTCTTTGGCCTATGCCACGCGCGCTCGGCTGCGTGTGATGGACGTGAAGCTGCAGAGCCTTTCTGCCAGGATGGGCGAACTGCGTGTCATCAACCGGGCGAAATGGACACTGATCGAGGCGCTGGGCATGACCGAGGTGCAGGCGCATCGCTACATTGAAAAGCAGGCCATGGATCAGCGTGTGGGCAAGGGCGAAATCGCGATTGGTATCCTGAAAACCTACGGAAAATAGGAGGTTCTTTTGCTGAGGTAAGAGAGCTTTCCAAAAATAAAATGAGCGGGCGCGTTTTGTGGCCGCTTGTATTGTTTGAAAAGGGAGATAGTATGAGCAAGTACATTTTTGTAACCGGCGGCGTTGTGTCTGGTCTTGGCAAGGGCATCACGGCCGCATCCCTGGGCAGGCTGCTCAAGGCCAGGGGGCTGAAGGTCGCAGCGCAGAAGCTCGACCCGTATATCAATGTCGATCCCGGCACGATGAGCCCCTATCAGCACGGAGAGGTCTACGTCACGGAAGACGGTGCGGAAACCGACCTCGACCTTGGCCACTACGAGCGCTTCATCGACGAAGATTTGAACAAGTATTCAAATCTCACGACGGGGAAGGTCTACTGGAATGTACTCAATAAAGAGCGCAGGGGTGAGTATCTGGGCGAAACGATCCAGGTCATTCCCCATATCACCAACGAGATAATCGACTTTATTTACGGTGTTGGCAAAAAGACGCAAGCGGATGTGGTTATTACCGAAATCGGCGGTACGACCGGCGACATTGAAAGCCAGCCCTTTCTTGAGGCCATCCGTCAGATCGCCCTCCGCGAAGGCCGCGAGAATGCCCTGTTCATCCATGTGACGCTGGTGCCCTTCCTGCGCGGATCGGACGAGCATAAATCCAAGCCTACCCAGCACTCGGTCAAGGAGCTGCAGGGCATGGGAATCCATCCGAACATTATCGTGCTCCGCTGCGACCAGCCGTTGGAGGAGGATATCTTCCGCAAGATCGCCATGTTCTGCAATGTAAAATCCGATTGCGTGATCGAGAACGTGACCCTCCCCATCCTCTATGAAGCGCCGTTGATGCTGGAAAAGAGTAACTTTTCGGACATTGTCTGCCGCGAGCTGAACCTGAACACCCAGCCACCCAACATGAAGGAATGGCGCGAGATGCTCGACCGGATCAAAACTCGCAGCCGTGAGGTTACCATCGCTCTGGTCGGCAAATATGTCCGCCTGCACGACGCCTATCTCTCCGTCGCGGAGGCCCTCAACCATGCAGGCTTCGAACAGCACACACATGTCAAAATCAAATGGGTCGACAGCGAAACCATTTGCAGCGAGAACTGTGATGAGATCTTTACCGACGTTGACGGCATCCTCGTCCCCGGCGGCTTCGGCAACCGCGGGATTGAGGGCAAGATCTGTGCGGCAAAGTATGCCCGCGAGAAAAATGTGCCCTATCTCGGCATTTGTCTGGGAATGCAGATCGCGGTAATTGAATTTGCGCGCAATGTCTGCGGCCTCAAGATTGCAAATTCTGGCGAGTTCGATAGTGGAACGCCCCACAAGGTCATTGACTTCATGCCCGACCAGAACGATGAGATGGACAAGGGCGGCACGATGCGCCTGGGCGCCTATCCCTGCCAGATCGTGCCGGGAACTGTACTCAGCCGCTGTTACGGTGCGGAGTTGATCCATGAGCGGCATCGTCATCGCTATGAGTTTTCCAATGACTACCGGGCTCTGATGACCGAAAAGGGCTTGGTCATCGGCGGCACCTCGCCGGACAAGCGCATCGTCGAGACGGTCGAACTGCCGGAAAACGACTTCTTTGTCGGCGTGCAGTACCACCCCGAGTTTAAGAGTCGTCCGAATCGGGCGCACCCGCTGTTCCTCGGCCTTGTTGGCGCCGCACTCGCCCAGGAGGAGCGGAAGGCGAACCAGGCAGGCTGTAAGGGCTGATAGACAAAAAAGCCCGGCACACGTCGGACTCGACAAAATTTCAGGCGGCGGGCGGCTTTAAGCTGCCCGCCGCCTGCCGCAAATCCGGGAGTATTGATCATGCAATGTGAC
>CAYRIA010000069.1:0-10162 GCA_964424175.1 uncultured Oscillospiraceae bacterium
TGCAAATCGTAACACCGGAGTTATTTGGTCGGGCGAAGGAAATTATGTCCGCCCGCACACAGAAGCACGACGAGGTGCCGTTTAACTCCAAGGGGAAGGCCCTGCTATCCGGAATTGTCTACTGCGGCCACTGCGGAAGTAAGCTTGTGCTGACGACGATTGGCGGCAAGCCGCTGAAGGACGGAAGCAGAACCGAGAGGCGACTGCGCTACGGCTGCCACAACAAGGTTCGTCACCCGCAGGACTGCGACGGTCAGAGCGGCTATGGCGTTACAAAGCTGGACACCATCGTGGATGGGCTGGTGGTAGAATTGCTCAAGAACCTCCACAGCATCCCTGAGAGCGAGTTTGTGGGCAAGCGGCAACAGCGTGAGGCGGCGGCGATGGCGGCTGCACGCGAAGCACTGAAGAGCCTATATGCGCAGAAGGAAAAAGAGCTTGAGGGCTTCAAGCAGGAAATTCGGAAGTGCATGAAGGGGGAGAGCGGCTTTGACCAGACACTCTTAAACGAGCTGTTCCAAGAGTGCAAGACTGAAGCAGAGAACCTCTTAAAGGAGATTGCGGAGGCCGAGGCCAAAATTGCTGAATTAAAACCATCTGCGGCAGCCTTCAAAGCTGACTACGACAAGGCACTCTCGTGGGGAGAGCTATACGGCAACAGCAGCATCGAGGGGAAGAAGATGATAGTCCGGCAGCTCATCAAGAAGATAAGCGTTCGTTCGGACTACTCGTTGAACATCGAGCTAAATTTCAGCTATAAGCAGTTTGAGGAGCTTATGAAACCCGAGCAGGACGGAGCTCAGATAAGTGCGTAGGCTGACGACCTAAAGGGAAGTGCAGAAATTGCACAGCAAGCTCTGCGCGCGGTGCGGAAACTGCACAAAAAAGATTCAGGCAAGTTCGAATAACATCGAACTTGCCTGAAATGGTGGAGAATAGGGGATTCGAACCCCTGACCCCCAGATTGCGAACCTGGTGCTCTACCAGCTGAGCTAATTCCCCATATTAAATTTAAGAAAACAATATTTTTGAGGATTGTGCGCGGAATTTAATAACTCGCTTTACCAAGCTAAGAGCCCAGGTAATTGCGGGAATGAAAGAAACTACCAAGTGAAGAACTCATCAAAGGGCGGGTGCGAAAATTGACCAGTCTGGCTTACCAGCTAAGCTACGAGCCCGTGTAAAGAAAAAACGCGCTTCAAACCACGCGCCAAATCTCATACTTGCATATTATAGCATACATTTTCAAATTGTCAAAATATATTTCAGTGTATTGATATTTTTCGCTCCTTGTAGTAAAATAACAAAGCGTGGCCCGTGACAAGGCTGCACTAGTCGGGGAGCTAGCGGTGCCCTGTACCTGCAATCCGCTATAGCAGGGATGAATTCCCACCCCAGGGTATTTGATGTGTCGTCTGACCGTCGCAAGTGGCGTTGAAGACCTGGTCTTGCGCAACGGAAGCCCGTGAACCATGTCAGGCGGGGAACCGAGCAGCATTAAGTGGGTAGCTTCGTGTGCCGCGAGGCAGCCGGGTTCGAGCTAACTGCTCAGGTAACGGGCATATCAGTTGATTCAAAGGTGGGTGTGCAGTCTTGTCACGGGCCATGCTTTGATTTAGAAATCGGTCCGCGCGTCCGGCGGGGGAGGGGAACGGCTTTATGTATCAGGCACTTTATCGGAAATGGCGGCCCCGTACCTTCGACGATGTTGTTGGGCAGGAGCAGGTTACTGAAACGCTTAAAAACCAGATCGCCACCGGCCGCCTAAGCCACGCCTACCTCTTTATCGGCACGCGGGGCACCGGCAAAACAACCTGTGCCAAAATCCTTGCAAAGGCTGTCAACTGCGAAACACCCGAGAACGGCAATCCCTGCAACAAATGCAGAAGCTGTCTCGGCATTGACGACGCCTCAATCCCCGACGTGGTCGAGCTGGACGCGGCCTCGAACAACGGTGTCGACAATGTGCGCGCCCTGCGCGACGAGGCGGTTTTTTCGCCTGCTGTCGTCAAAAGACGGGTCTATATCATCGACGAGGTGCATATGCTCTCCACGTCGGCCTTCAACGCTCTACTCAAGATCCTTGAAGAGCCACCTGCCCATCTCCTGTTTATTCTGGCGACGACGGAGCTGCACAAGGTTCCGGCGACCATCCTGTCCCGCTGCCAGCGCCATAGCTTTAAGCGCATCGCGCCCGACGTTCTGGCTAAGCGCATAGCCTATGTGGCAGAGAAAGAGTGCATGTCCATTGAGACCGATGCTGCGGAGCTGCTCGCCCGCCTTGCGGATGGCTCTTTGCGCGACGGGCTTTCTCTACTCGACCAATGTTCTGGACAGGCGGAGATTACGACTGGCAGTGTGCTCTCGGCGATGGGGTTGGCCGGAAAGTTGCGCATTGCCGAACTGCTGGGCGCTGTCTCTGAAGGCGATATTGATAAGGCTTTAAGTATCTTCGGGGGATTGTGGCGCGACGGGAAAGCTCCCGCAACCCTTCTAGGAGAGCTGAGCACGCTGATGCGCGACGTGCTGATGACCAAGGTTGCGCCCAGAGGCGGGACCGAGCTGCTTTCCGGCGGCTTTGACAGCCGGACGCTTGCGGGTTTAGCAGAACACATGAGCGCGGATGCACTGTTGGCCGGCATTGAAGCCCTGCAGGCGCACATTGGCTCCCTGCGAGACGGACGCGATCCCAAAACCACCGCCGAGCTGTGTCTGATCGGCCTGTCCGAGCCCTCGTTGGGCGACGATATGGGTACGTTAAAAACACGCATTGCACGGCTTGAGGCCTCAATTGCGGAGGGGCGCTTGATGCATCCGGCGGCGGTTGTCCCTGTCGCGGCAGTAGCACCGGACGCAGCAGAATTATCTACGATAAAGTTGGGAGGACCTTCACAAATATCGGAACCGGAACTGCCCCCCTTTGCTTTTTCGGAAAGGGAGGTATCCCTTAAAGATAATAATTCCGAACATCTCTCCGAAGAATTGTCTAAAACAGAGAATGTTACAGATGAGGCTCCGCCCCATCCGGATGAGGCGGATTTTCAAGATGAACCGCCGGTGGAACCACCGCCCGTAGAGGCCGCGCTGACCGCGGCTGACGCACCTTCTCGACATGAGGGAGGCTGGGGGGAAATTGTTGCGCGGCTCAAGCACACAATGCAGCCTGGCCAATACAGCATCGTCATGAACCCTCACATGGCGATGGGGGAGCTTTTGGGAGACGAGCTTGTTATCCATGTTCCTAGCGCCTTTGTCAAGAATCAGCTTGAACAGGCGACAGTAATGACCTGTATAAAAGCGGCAGCTCAGGAAACGGCGGGGGTCCCCCTGAGGGTCAGGGTCGACGAAAGCAAGCTCGAACAGACTGGGAGTACAGAAAAACTCGACAGCCTCTCCAGATTCGGAAACGTAAAATTTGAATAAAACTCGGCAGCTTAAATTACACACGGGAGGATTGGACATGGCAAAAGGCGGATTTCGCGGCGGTCCCATGGGTGGCGGCGGCATCAATATGAACATGATTAAGCAGGCACAGAAAATGCAGTCCGACATGCTGAAAATGCAGGAGGAACTGGAAAAGGCCGAATATACCGCGACTGTGGGTGGCGGCGTTGTGACGGCTGTCATCAGCGGAAAGAAGGAACTGGTTTCGCTCGTGATCGAGCCGGATGCGGTAGACCCTGAGGACGTTGAGATGCTTCAGGACATGATTATTGCTGCGGTTAACGAGGCGCTGCGCAAGGCAGAGTCCAGTGCGAGCGAAAACATGGCGAAGCTGACGGGCGGCCTGAACCTTGGCGGCTTCGGCCTGTAAAGGCGTAGATTATACGAACAATAGTAGCCGCAGAACAAAAAGAGTTCGGCGGCTACTATTGTTCGTATAAGACAAATCTCGCTGAATAATATCTCAAATAGATAGAGCCTATTCCGCGATCTTTCCCAACGTGACCATAAGCTCTGGATTGGCAACAATCACGTCTGGGTAGTTCGCATCTAGGGATTGCAGCCTGGTTCCACCAACCCGGTCGCGCAGGCGCTTGAAATAGCTCGTGCCATCATAGGTAAAGACGCCGATGTCGCCGTGTTCGAGCTTGGACTGGCG
This sequence comes from uncultured Oscillospiraceae bacterium, assembly GCA_964424175.1. GTDB lineage: Bacteria > Bacillota > Clostridia > Oscillospirales > Oscillospiraceae > UBA2658. Next base: position 4,103 of record CAYRIA010000069.1, read on the forward strand.
CTGAATCCAAACGATCTGCCCGTCGCAATAGTCGGGGGCCATGCTGTCGCCATGGATCTGAACACCGAAGGCCGCCGAGAGAGGGACCTCGTTTCCTACCCGCGTGGGCGAATAGTCGGGCAAATCTAACAGGCGGTCCTTTCCGGCTGTTTGTTCAAGATCATAGACCGGCAGTACGCGAATCTTCGTGCCACGCGGCGGCTCCAGCGCGGGGTCGTCGTAAAGCCCGCTGTCGAGCAGCATCGCGGCATATTCGACGACTTGACGCCTTCCATCGCCGTTTAGGCCCCGGAGGAAGTCATAGCTGCGGCTGTTGAAAATGCCGCTGATGTCAACAACATCCAGAATGTCGCAGATAATCAGAAACTGGATCGCATTCGGTAGGGAAGCGCCGCTCTCCCATTTGGAGACGGCCTGATTCGTGACCCTGATACCTCGCTTGTAGAGTTGAGCCGCAAGCTCGCGCTGGGAAAGCCCCTTTTTCTTTCTGAGGCTGCAAATCATATCGCCAAAATTGCTTGTCACAACAAATCACCTCAAGAATCAGTATACAATGCGCCTATCTCATTTGCAAGGGTTTTACATATGAAATATCCGATTGAGAGATTTCCGGCGAAAATTGTGGGAAGTGCGTATTATTTGTGACAGAGGCGCGTAATTATTCTTGCGTGCGCTTTGTTTTTAAGTATAATGTTATTCAAAGGGAATATGCATATGGGAGGAAGACTATGAGAAAAAACAGGCGCTTGTACATAATGCTACTGGTTGCACTGCTTGCCGTCTGCTTACTGGCTGCTCCCGCCATCGCGGACGCGGGCGGTTTTTCAGGCGGCTCAGATTATGGCGGAGGTGGGTCCGACTGGGGCGGCTCTGACTGGGGAAGTTCCGATTGGAGCAGTTCCGATTACGGCTATAGCTCCGGCGACGGCTCAGGCGGAAGCCCGGGGTTTGCTCTTGTCATCGTTGTGATTTTCATTGTGGTCTTTGTCTATGCCAGGCTCAAGAAGGGGAATGTTGGCACGGCGGCCGGCGGTGCCGCACAGAGCTTTGCGCCACTTACTCCGATTGATACGCTTCGGCAGAAAGATCCATACTTCTCGGAGAATGCGATACGGGAGAAAATTGCGAATTTGTATGTCCAGATGCAGCACGCCTGGGAAGAAAAGAAATTTGAACCTATGCGAGCGCACATGACGGATGCACTTTATAACCAGTTTGATCGCCAGCTTGGAGAGCTCCGCCGTGCAGGTCAGACCAACTTCATTGATCGAATTGCTGTCCTGAGCGTTGACCTCACCGGCTGGCACGAGGACGACAGGAACGACGCGATCGTCGCAATCGTCAATACGCGCATCGTCGACTACATCATGGACGACAAGACCGGGAAAGTCGTTTCCGGATCCAAGACTGCGGAGAAGTTCATGACCTATGAGTGGACGCTGATCCGCTCAAAGGATATGAAAACTCCTGCCCCGTCCGGCGAGGGCCGCGAGCAGACGAATACGATTCACTGCCCGTCCTGCGGCGCGCCGGTTGAGATCAACCAGAGTGCCAAATGTCCCTATTGCGACAGTGTTATCTCAGCCCGTGACTACGACTGGGTTATCTCTTCCATCAAGGGGCTTGCCCAGCGCACAGGAAACTAAGCAACAATTCCAAAGGCTGCCATATGAAATGTGGCGGCCTTTTTGTTTGCAAAAACTAGCAGGCATAGTAGCAAACCAAGCCGGGATAATAACTTAGTATCATTGAAATCGTTTGGAAGGGGCGTGAACGGTCTGCGGAACAAAACTGTAAAGCTTGTGGTCTGTGCCGCCGCTGTAGTCGGCCTACTAACCGGCTCGGGCATATCCCGACTCACCTGCCGCGCTGAGGACGTGCCAAAAAACGACTTCATCAGATGGGTTGATTTCAACGTCCCCTGCGCGGCGATGAAAAAGGCAATTGCGCTGGATATCGCCTCGCAAGACAAGGCGATGCGACTGGATTTTATTGCGCTGCTGGCCTATCTCGCCGCGAAGAATGGCAATAATTTCAGCGGCTACAAGGACAGTCAGCTCGACGCGCTGGCGGAAAAGCTCAATTCCGGTAGCTCCCTTGAGGCGTTAACGGCAAAACTAAACTACTACGGCTATTATTATGAAGCTTTCAGTGCGGCGCTTTCAGGGCTTGTCGGCCTGTACGAAATAGAGGTTTCCGACACGGACGGCAAGAGCAAACACTGGGAAACGCGCTACGGCATTAAGGCATATTCACCCATTGCAAAGGGGTATTATTACAACCATTACGATGACTTTGGCAAAAAGCGCTCCTATGGTTTTTCGCGTCCGCATCTCGGTAACGACCTCATCGGCCAGGTCGGAACACCGATAATCGCTGTCGAGAGCGGTGTGGTCGAGGCGATGGGGTGGAACCAATACGGAGGATGGCGCATAGGTATCCGCTCCTTCGACACGAAGCGCTACTACTATTATGCCCACCTGCGGAAGGATTTTCCCTTCCACAGAGAATTGAAAGAGGGCAGCATCGTCCATGCTGGAGACGTGATCGGCTACATGGGGCGCAGCGGCTACAGCCTTAACGAGAACGTCAATAACATCAATACCGTTCATTTGCATTTTGGAATGCAGCTCATCTTCGACGAATCTCAGAAGGAGTGCAACAGCGAAATCTGGATCGACGTTTACCAAATCGTTAACCTGCTGGACAACAGTCGCTCGGTTGTCTTAAAAAACGAGGAAACAAAGGACTACAATCGTGTCTATGGCTACCGAGACCTCTCGGCATATACGGAATAAACGAAAAGCCTGCCGGTGATCGGTGGGCTTTTGCTTTTGACAAGCGCGGCTACATATTCGATCCAGTCCGCTCTCCAAGAATACAATGTCATGTAAGAGCAGTGCGTTCAACGAAGCTGCTTTACATTTCAGGGCGAAAAAATGACATTTCGCGCAAAAACCGGTTTTAGAGAGGAAATAATGTTACCATGTTTTACAAGTAATTATGTCGATTTTTAGCTGTTTATAGGAGAAGGCTCTCTTTTCAGCGTGGATAGCCTGGTTCATACCGGGTGTCAACACACCTGACTTTGCGACGCTTTGGCTTAGCTTTTCCACCCATTGCGAAGGGCGCGCACCGTGAAAACCGGCATGAGGAACTATTCTATCGGTATAAGCTGCCGGTTCGGCAGTTTCTATACAAGAAAAACCCAAACAGAAAAAGGAGAAAAAATGAAAAAGCTATCGGTACTTATCCTTGCGCTTGTCATGACGCTGTCTCTTGCCGCCTGCGGAGGTGTTGATAAGGGCCCCGTCACCGACGCATTTAACAGCACCAATACCGCGCTAACCGAAGCAGGAACGCTTGCAAACGACAATCTGGATAAAATGGATGTGGCGACAATGGACGCTTTGAATGAAATATCTGCGGCGATGGCGGGCTTCAAGGCGGAGATCGAAAGCGAAGAGCTTACACAGGCGAGGGCAGATGAGATTATCGCCCTGATTGCCGACTATCCCGCATCCATCGCGGAGCTGAAGACGCAGGTGGAAGCGCTGATCGCAGGAGATGGCGTGGGCTTGACCGAGGAGCAGGCGGCTACGCTGACACAGATTGGCGCAGAGCTGACGGAGCTTTATAACCAGTATGCGGAGTACTACGTTAGCTTTAATGACGAAACGAAGGGCTTCGTGGATGAAATCGCGCTGACTGTCAACGACATCAATACCGTACTGAGTGGTGGCTTTGACAGCGCACAGGTGGATGCGTTTATCGCGGGTGCGCAGGATGTGCTAGAGGCCGCAAATAACGGCTGGGCAGAAATCCAAGCGCAGCTTGCCGAATAATCCGTAACCTATAAAGACAGGGGGCGATTGCGCCCCCTGTCTTTCCCCCAAACCATGGATGAGCTTCATAGATATATGCTTTCCGTGTTCAGAACCAGAAGTCGAAAAAACAGTTCATTCCGTTGACGCCATCAAAGAAATCAAGAAGAATACTGCTCTGATGGAGGATGCGCGATCACGGCTGAGAAATTTGACGCCAAAAGGAAAAGCTTTGAGAAATACGAGGAAAAACCATAATGGAAAAACGAATTGCCTTTCTGCTTGCTTTTTGTCTGCTGTTCTTGCTGGCCGCCTGCGGCCCGCGCGAGGAGCTGGCCGCTTCGTCGTCAGACCCGGCAACAGCGGGTAACGGCGACGCCTGGGCTATCTACTGGTATCTCTGCGGCAGCGACTTGGAGTCTGGCGGCGGCTTTGCCACCGGAGATCTTGCGGAGCTGCTGGAGGTGCAGCTGCCGGAGAACGTCAAGGTCGTCATCGAAACCGGCGGCGCCTACGCCTGGCAGAACGACTTCGTGGATGCCTCCATGCTCCAGCGCTATGTCTATGACAGCGAGGGGCTGAAGCTTATCGACGAGCAGCCGTCTGCCAGCATGGGCGACCCGCAGACGCTGGCCGACTTCTTAAGCTTTGCCAGCACCAATTTTCCCGCCGACAGAACTGCAGTGGTTTTCTGGAACCACGGCGGCGGATCGGTGTCTGGCGCGGCCTTTGATGAGCTGTACGATAACGATTCCCTGACGTTGGACGAGATGTACACTGCTTTCTCCTCTGTATTTAGTGTTTCCGAAAAAAATCAGCCACTGGAGCTGATCGGCTTCGACACTTGCCTAATGGCGACGGTGGACGTAGCCTATACCTTCTCCGATATCGCCAAGTACATGGTGGCATCTGAGGAGGTCGAGCCCGCCAACGGCTGGTATTATTCTCAGTGGGTTGGCGCACTGGCAGATGACCCGACGATGGATGGCGTGAAGCTGGGCGAAACCATCTGCGATACCTACTATGCCGGTTGTGAGGCCGTGGGCACTGAGCAGAGCGCAACCCTCTCGCTCACCGATCTTTCTCGGCTCACGTCTCTGCTGGAGGCTTACGACGCCTTCGGCTCGGAATGTCTCGCGGCGGCCTGCGAGGATCCGGCCTTCTTTTCCCAGTTCGCTCGAGCTGCCTTTGGAAGCGAGAATTACGGCGGCAACACAAAGGAGCAGGGCTACACAAATATGGTCGATTTGGGCGATTTGGCGCGGCAAGCCTCCGGAATGGCGGCCTCGGCGCAGAGCGTGCTTTCCGCGCTGGATGAGTGCGTGCTCTATCAGGTAGGCGGCCCTTACCGCGCACAGGCCAGCGGCCTGTCTTGCTATTACTCCTATAATGGCGATATTGAAGACTTCAGCGGCTATGCCGCGCTCGGCGCGGGAGAAGCCTTCAAGCACTATTACGCCTACAGCCTGACCGGCGAGCTAGACGAATCCGGCATGAACTACATAGCAGACATGGAGTTCTCTGCGTTACCTGAAATTCAGAGCCTTGCCACCATCGGCTGGGACGGCGCGCCGCTGGATGTGGACAACGAGGGAAGTGCCTTCTTGGCTCTCGGCCCGGAGGCACAAGATGTTTTGGCGGGCATCGGCTTTCAGCTGTTTTACATTGACGAGGAAAATGACTGCATGTTGCTGCTGGGCGCCGACAATGACATAGCTGCTGATTGGGAAAACGGCGTGTTCTTTGATAATTTCCGCGGTGTATGGGGCTCAATTGACGGCTGCCTGGTGTATATGGAGCTGTCAAATGAGGGTGAGGACTACAACCTCTACTCAGTGCCTATCCTCCTCAACGGTGAGGAATATAATTTGCAGGTGGCCTATGACTTCGCCACGGAGAAATGGAACATTCTCGGTGCATGGCGGGGCATTGACGAGAACGGCATGGCGGATAAGGAGTTGCGCCTTCTTGAGGCCGGCGACAAAATCACCACTATCTGGCAGATGGCCTCCTTTTCCGGCGACGATGATTTTGAAATGTATACCGCCGAGACGCTCACCGTAACAGCGGACACCATCTTCGCGGAGGCTCCGCTGTTCGACGGTAGCTACCGCATGGTGTTTGAGCTATGGGACGCAATGGGCAACTATGCCTATTCCGACCCCGTACAGTTTGACTGCGCTGACGGGGAGATTTTCACCACCGTGTTTGAAGATTAAGAACACAATTGAGAAGG
>CAYRIA010000070.1:0-10129 GCA_964424175.1 uncultured Oscillospiraceae bacterium
GCCCGCGCCGAGACGGATATCCACATCGAAGCTAAAGCCTGTGCCAAGGATATTATCCCCCAAAAGCCCCGCCTCTCTGGCCTGGTTGATGGCAATTTTTAGGCGCTTGACCGCAATCGGGTACTCTGCGCGGACATAGACATAGCCGAAGGAGGCGCCGATGGCATAGCCGGCGATGGCCATAGCCTCAAGGATGCAGTGTGGGTCGCCCTCAAGCACGCTGCGGTCCATGAACGCGCCGGGGTCGCCCTCGTCCGCATTGCAGACGACATATTTCTGCCCGGCCGGTTGGTTGGCCGCAAACTCCCACTTCTTTCCCGTCGGGAAGCCGCCGCCGCCACGGCCACGCAGACCGGAGGCGAGGATTTCCTTCACAACGTCCTGGGGCTGCATCTTGCTCAGAACCTTGGCCAGCGCCATGTAGCCGTCGTAAGCGATGTATTCGTTGATATTTTCCGGATCGATCACGCCGCAGTTGCGCAGCGCCACGCGCTTTTGCTTGCGGTAGAAGTCCGTGCTGTCCAGGCTAAGGATCGTGTCCTCCGCCACGGTTTCGACATAGAGCAGGCGCTTAACAAGGCGGCCCTTGACGAGGTGCTCGGAGACGATCTCCGCAACGTCCTCAGCTTTGACCTGTGAATAGAACGCGCCCTCGGGATAAACGACGACCACCGGGCCCAAAGCGCACAGGCCGAAGCAGCCGGTTTTGATGACCTTCACTTCCTCTGCGAGCCCGGCAGCGGCCAACTCCGATTCAAAAAGCTCGTACAGCTTTTCGCTGCCCGAAGAATGACAGCCCGTGCCGCCGCAGACGAGAATATGTGAGCGAACCATAAATCTGTTACCTCCTTATTGCGCGCTCGCGCCAATGGCGTATTCCGCCACGGGGCTACCGTTAACGATGTGTTGCGCGACGATTTTCTGCACCTTCTCCGGTGTGACGTGGACGTAAGTGGTCTTGCTGCCGCTCTCGTCGTAGATTTCGACCACCGGCTCGAACTGGCAGATGCCAATGCAGCCGGTCTGCGTGACAGCAACGTCCGCCAGTTTCCGGGTTTCAATTTCCTTGACGAAGGCCGAGAGCACCGGGCGGGCGCCAGCCGCAATTCCGCAGGTTGCCATGCCGACCACCACGCGGACGCGGGTTTCCCCGTCCTTACGAACTCCGATCTTTCCCTTCATCTCATCCCTCAATGCCTCAAGTTCTGCAATGCTTTTCATATATCCTGTTCCTCCTAGCATGTAATAATCAGTTACTCTGCCCCGCCAGCAGCGCCTCAGTATTCTCCGCAAGGAATGCGCGGATAAATCTGGAAACCTGTGGGTCGGTGAGTGCGATCCCGTCCAATATGCGGCGGAATTCGCGCGTATCCAGCGCCATCTCGTTTTGTCCGAGACGGCGGATATAAAGAAAATCGATGCCCGGGTTTGCGTGGATCAGCGCCGCAATCGTTTCGTTGATCTCGCCAAGCGGCATACGGTCAACACTTGAGCGGACAAAATCCGCCCGAACCGTGGTGCCCTTGCCGACGGTACTCGTTAGTTCAAAGCGCCCACCGGTAAGTTCAGCGGCCTGCTTGAAAAACGGGATACCCAGCCCGACCCTGCGCGTGGTGCGTGTGGTGTAAAAGGGGTCGGTGGCGTTTTGGAGCTGCTCCGGCGTCATGCCGCAGCCGTCGTCCGTGATCGTAACCGTAAGCCGGTCTGCATCGGGTTTTTCATCGACGATAATTCCGACGAGGCAAGCGCCCGCGCGAACGGAGTTTTCCGCCACGTCCAGTATGTTCATGGAAAGCTCCTGCATCATATAGACGCCTCCATCCTTGCCCTGAAACGCCCGGCGCCGCAAAACCCTATTCGCAGGTTTTCAGGATGCCGTCGAGCTGGTCGGGCAAGACCTTGCCGTATACGTCATCGTTGACGCTGAGCACCGGTGCCAGGCCGCAAGCGCCCATACAGCGGCAGGCGTCAAGCGAGAACTTGCCGTCCGGTGTGCAGCCGCCGTCTTCCACGCCGAGCTTTTCCTTGAGCTTTTCGTATAGCTCGCCCGCGCCCTTGACGTAGCAGGCGGTACCCAAGCAAACGGAGATGGCATATTTGCCCTTTGGGCTGAAGGTGAACTGGGAATAGAAGGTGGCAACGCTGTAGACACTCTCCGTCGAGATGTTCAGCTCCGAAGCGATGACGTCCACTGCCTGCTCGGGCAGGTAGCCATAAATCTCCTGCGCCGCCTGCAGAACCTGAACGAGCGCGTGCTCGCCCTGCAGAGACGCAATACTTTCACGCAGCCGTTTATCCTGCTCCGGGGTTCCGACAAAAGCTGCTGAACAGGTTTTGCTTGACATTTGCGATTTCCTCCAGTTTTTGTAAATATTTTTCTATTACGGTTTTTTATATAAATAGGAATGTTGCCAACTTTTCAATGATAACATAAAGCAGCAGAGATTTCTACATTAAATGCCGGGATTTTTCTTTGCTTATGCCACATTGTTTTGCGCCCGTCCTTGTGCTATACTTTAGGTGCCAATGCCGCGCGGAACGCGAACCCGCGCGGAAAAGGGCGTTTTGCGCAATCCGCTTTTTGCGGCTCGGCGCATTGAACCAGACTGCTATTGGAGGACGACTATGCTTATAAGAGAGATCCAACACCTGCTGGATGCGCAGCTTCTCTCCGGGGAGGAGCTTTTGGACACGGCCGTACACACGGCCTGCGGCAGCGATATGATGAGTGATGTTCTGGCCTTCGTCAAGGACCAGGCGGTGCTGATCACAGGGCTGCTCAATCAGCAGGCCATCCGCACCGCAGCGATGATGGACATGGTCTGTGTCGTTTTCGTCCGCGGAAAAGTGCCGGACGAAGCCATCCTTGAGGCCGCGCGGGAAAACGGCATTGCCGTTTTGACGACCGCACACCGGATGTTCACCGCCTGCGGACTGCTGTTTCAGGCGGGGCTGGACGGAGGGTGTACGATAAAATGAGTGCGGATAGCCTGCATTACCACTATCTCGTACCCGGGGACGATTTTACCAGGGCGGGTGTCGCCTCAAACGCAGTGAAAAAAATCCTCAAGCAGCTTGGAGTCGACCCCGAGACGGTTCGGAAGCTCTCGATCTCGCTCTATGAGGGGGAGATCAATATGGTCATCCACGCCGGCGGCGGCGAGATCGACGTCTATATCGACGACGCGGAGATTGTCGCTGTTCTGATCGACAAGGGGCCGGGCATCCCGGACGTGGCGCTTGCCATGCAGGAGGGCTGGTCGACGGCCTCCGAGCAGGTGCGTGGTTTGGGCTTTGGAGCCGGCATGGGGCTGCCCAACATGAAGAAATACTCCGATGCGCTGAAAATTGACACCGAGGTCGGCGCAGGCACAACGGTAACCGTAACGGTTAACATCCCGAAGGACTGAGCGATACTGCGGGCGCAATCGTGGCGCCCGAACCTGTTCCCGTGGCCGAGGGGCGGCCGCGAAAAAACCCGTTGGAGGCTGAAAATGGCAAAATATTTTCATTCTGTGACGCTGGACAAGGATGCTTGCCGCGGCTGTATCACCTGCGTCAAGCGCTGTCCCACGGAAGCAATCCGCGTGCGGGACGGAAAGGCACAAATTATCGGGGAGCGCTGCATTGACTGCGGAGAGTGTATTCGCGTCTGCCCCCATCATGCCAAACACGCAGTCACAGACCCGCTGAGTGCGATTGAAAATTACAAATACAAGGTGGTGCTCCCACCTCCGTCCCTGTTTGGGCAGTATCGGCGGCAGGAGGATTTGGAGCTGATTCGCGCCGCGCTGCGCGCGCTGGGCTTCGACGCGGTATACGAAGTCGCCGCGGCGGCTGAGCTGGTTTCGGACGCAACGCGCCGCTTGCTGGACAAGGGCGGGCTGAAAAAACCCGTCATTTCCTCCGCGTGTCCGGCGGTGCTGCGGCTGATCCGCATCCGCTTTCCGAACCTGCTGGAGAACGTGCTGCCGCTTTCGGCGCCGATGGAGCTGGCGGCAAGGCTTGCACGGGAGCAGGCCATGCGGGAGACGGGGCTGCCCTCCGAGGACATTGGCGTTGCGTTCATCACGCCCTGCCCTGCGAAGGTCACAGCGATCAAAAACCCGATGGGCACGGAAAAAAGCGCAATTGACCTTGCCATCTCCGTCAGCGAAATTTACCCCGCCCTGCTTGCGGCGATGAACAAATGCGCCGAGGAGGGCTTCGAGCCGGGAGCGGCTCAATCCGGGCGCACAGGCCTGAGCTGGGGTAACAGCGGCGGCGAGGCCGCGGCCACCTTCACCCTCCGCTATCTTGCGGCGGACGGGATCGAAAATGTCATCAATGTTCTGGAGGAAATCGAGGGTGACCGCCTCTCCGATCAGGATTTTGTGGAGCTGAGCGCCTGTCCCTCCGGCTGCGTGGGCGGTGTGCTGAACATCGAAAACCCCTACGTGGCAGCCACAAGGATGAAGCAACTGCGCAATTACCGCCCCGTCGCCTGCAACACGATCGCAGGGGGGACGATTTCCGGGGATCTCCTCTGGGACACGAAGGTTGAGCCGGTTGCCGCGCTGCGCCTTGACCCCGATCCGGGGCAAAGCCTGAAGATGATGTGTGAGATCGAGGAGATCGAGTCCCGGCTATACGGGCTGGACTGCGGCTCCTGCGGCGCACCCTCCTGCCGCGCGCTTGCGGAGGATATTGTGCTCGGCTATTCGACAGAGGATGCCTGCATTTATCTGCTTAAGGACAAGGTCGACGCCGTCCGGTCAAGCCTCTTGCTTCTGCGGCTGGAAAGCCGAGACAAGGGCGCGGACGGCGAGAGAAGGGATGCAAAATGAAGGTTTTGGATTTGGCAAAGGCCCTCGGCTGGGAGCTTGCGTCGGGCAGCGGTGAGCGCGAGGTCACGGGCGGCGTCTACTGCTGCGACCTGCTTTCGCTGGTGATGGGCCGCGCGCCGGAGAGCAGTCTTTGGATCACCGTGATGGGCAACGTCAACGCCATGGCGGTCGCATCCCTTGCGGACACCGCCTGCGTCGTTATCGCCGAGGGGATGCCGCTGGATGCGGAGGCGCTTGCCGGAGCGGAGAAGGGGGACGTCACTGTCCTGCGGGCAAGTCAGCCCGTTTTTGCGGCGGCGCTGGCCGCGGCGAAAGCGCTGGGGCTTGTTTAGGAACCCCAAAAAGCCAACGACGAATGGAGGATGTGAGGACGATGCCGCAGTTTGCTTATGATCTGCACATCCATAGCTGCCTTTCGCCCTGCGGCGATGAGGCGATGACCCCGCCAAACATTGCGAACATGGCCTATATCAAGGGCTTGGAGCTGATTGCCGTCACCGACCACAACAGCGCCCGCAATGTCCGCGCGGTCATGCGCGCGGCGGAAGGGCTGCCGCTAACGGTCATCCCCGGAATCGAGGTCACAACGGCGGAAGAAATTCATGTCGTTTGCCTGTTTCCTGACGCAGAGCGCGCCGAGCAGGCGGGGGCGTTCTTTGAAGCGCTGCTGCCGCCGGTGAAGAATAAGGCGGAATACTTCGGCGAGCAGCTTGTTATGGACGAAAACGAGCAGGTTACAGAGCGCTTTCCTTATCTGCTGTCAAACGCGTTAAACCTTTCCATCGATGCGCTGCCAGCGCTTGTGCGCAGCTTTGGCGGCTTCTGCTATCCTGCGCATATCGACCGGTCGGCCAACAGCATTCTTGCAATTTTCGGCTGCCTGCCGATTCAGCCGCGCTTCGGCGCGGTGGAGGTGCATAATCCCGTGCAGTTCTTTTCAAACGCCGAAAACCGGCGCTTGCAGGAGGACTATGTCGTCGTCACCTCGTCGGACGCGCACAGTCTTGGACTCATTGCGGAGCGGGAGCGCTACCTCACGCTGGACGGGCCGGATTTTGAGAGCCTGCGACGGGCGCTGGAGACGCGGGATTGACAGGAATTTATCAATGTACGACGGTATTTTACTACAAAATTGTTCCGCTGTCAAAGGCACAGTCTCGTATAAAATACCCAATTGATAATTTTGTCACAAATGTGAAAATGCCTGCTCAGGCTTATTGAATAAGCAGCATATTTCATAAAGTAAAAACTTGAGTTTTTCCAGAAAATAGCGCACTTTTTGCGGATAAAACAGGCCACGGGAATTTCCCGTGGCCGTTCGTTTTGGCGCTTATTCGGTACGCAATGCGATAACAGGATCTTTTTTCGCTGCCTTCTTCGCGGGGATGATGCCCGCAATCAGGGTCAGCCCCATGCTCAGCAGGACGAGAACTGCGGCGCTGAACATCGGTAGCACCGCGCTAATGGCGCTGTTATCGGTCAGCGCGTGGATAATCGCGTTAATCGGCAGGAGCAGCAGATAGCTGATGCCCACGCCCAGCAGGCCGGAAATCGCGCCGACAATGAAGGTTTCCGCATTAAACACCTGGGAGATGTTGCGCTTGGAGGCGCCGATGGCGCGCAGGATGCCAATCTCCTTGGTGCGCTCAAGCACCGAAATGAAGGTGATGATGCCAATCATGATGGACGACACGACCAAGGAAACCGCGACGAAAGCAATCAGCACATAGGAAATGACGTTGACAATGGTGGTAACCGAGCTCATGAGCAGGCCGACGAAGTCGGTGTAGCTGATCTGGTTTTCGCTGCTTGCGGTCTCGTTGTAGGACGCGATGGCGGCAGAGATGCCCTCCTTGCCCTCAAAGCTGTCGGCATAAATGCTGATGGAGGCCGGCGCATCCATGCTGACAAGGCCAAAGGCGCTCATGTTCTCGTCATAGCTGCCGGGAGAGACGGAGCGGTCATAGATTGCCAAAAGCGCCTCTTCGTCGGGGTTTAGGAGCCAGGCGTCCAGCATTGCGGCAAGCTCTGCCTCGCTGGGCTGGGCTGTCGCGCCCATTTGGCTCAGGTCGCCCATGCCATAGGCTGAGCCGATTTGCCCCATATCCGAGGGCTGGGCGCCCGCCGCGCCGTTGGCGGACAGCATAAGCAGATTGGAGGCAAGCTTTGCCTTTTCCGAGAGGTTCAGGTTCGAGAGGTATTCAATCGTTTCTGCGGTCTTCTCCGCGTCATCCTTGGGCTTAAACGATAGGCCGCTCAGGACATTCAGCTCCGGCGAGGCCTCCTGCGCCGTGATGACTGCGCTGGCATTGCTGCGCTCAATCAGCAAATCGCTCAGCGCCTGCGTGTAGCCGATGCAGCCGATGGCCGGGATATAGGATGCCCCCTCGGCGGGGCGGGCGACGCCGACAATTTTCAGCGGGAGGCCGTTTTCTGCAAGCTTCTCAACTGCGGCAGCGTCCCCTGCGAGGCTTTCAAACAGGCCGTTTGCGGTTTTTTGATAATACTCTCCTGCCGTTACGACATAAAAGCGCTGCTTGCAGATTTCCGCATAATCCCAGCTGTGCTCCGCAAGGGCAAGCGTTTCGCCGTTTTCCAGCTGCTTGAGCAGCGAGCGGTATTCCTCGGCGGGCAGAAGCCCCAGCTCATACAGCAGGGAGGAGGCGATCTCGTTGTTCTGGTCGAGCATCAGCACGACCTCGTCGTGGTTCTGCGGCCAGGCGCCGTAGAGGATATCATAGCTGTCCGTAACCGCGGCGCTCACCAACGCGCCGTCCGTGCCGGGGAGGAGGGCCTGAAAATTGTCGAGCATTCTTGCGCTGCTGGTCGGCATATTGTCCAGCATCATGTTGTTCATCATGGAATTCTGGCCGTCGGCGGAAAAGCCGCTGCCGTCGGTGTTAATCAGCTCCCCCGCGGGGTCACGGGCGTAAACGTCGAACTTCACATCGTAACTGTAAACAATGCCGTTTGTGCCGACATACTGGTGGATTTCGCTGTTCGGATCGTCCAGATACTTTTTGAAAGCGGTGAGGTTATTCTCCTTGATGCTGGCCGTGGCGCTGCTCGCGAACGCCAGGTCTGCATTGTTGGAATACACCGCATCGAGCGCATGGCCGACCTCGCTTTTCGCGCGCGCCTGCTGTCCCGCCTCAAGCATACTGCTCAGGTCAAACGACTGCGCGTCGATGGAGATGGGATAGGAGGTCATCGTGTCCTTCTGGATCGAGTCGATGTAGTCATTAACACCGGTCGACAGGGACAAAATCAGCGCGATGCCGATAATGCCGATTGAGCCTGCGAAGGCGGTCAGAAGCGTGCGCGCCTTTTTTGTGAGGAGGTTATTAAAGCTCAGCGAGAGCGCGGTCGCAAGCGACATGGACGCCTTGCCCAGATTTCTGTGTTCCGCGGGTGCAAGGGCCGCCTCTTCGGGTTGGAAGGGGTTCGAGTCGCTGACGATTTTGCCGTCATGCAGCCGGATAATGCGGTTGGCGTAGCGGTCGGCAAGCTCGGGGTTGTGCGTGACCATCACCACAAGCCTGTCCTTTGCAACCTCGCGGAGCAGCTCCATCACCTGCAGGCTCGTCTCGGAGTCGAGTGCGCCGGTCGGCTCGTCCGCCAGCAGAATATCCGGGTCGTTAACCAACGCGCGGGCAATCGCCACGCGCTGCATCTGCCCGCCGGACATCTGGTTGGGGTGCTTGTGGAGTTGGTCGCCCAGACCCATTTTTTCAAGTGCCTCCGCCGCCCTGCGGCGGCGCTCGGTCTTGGACACGCCCGAGATGGTCAGCGCCAGCTCAACATTGGCCAGAATCGACTGGTGGGGAATCAGGTTGTAGCTCTGGAACACGAAGCCGATGGTGTGGTTGCGATAGGAGTCCCAGTCGCGGTCACTGTATTTTTTTGTGGAGATGTTGTTGATGATAATATCGCCGCTGTCGTAGCGGTCGAAGCCGCCGATGATGTTCAGCAGGGTCGTCTTGCCGGAACCGCTCTGCCCCAGCACGGCGACAAATTCACTGTCCCGGAGGTTAAAGCTGACATCGTTCAGCGCCTGCTGCGTCAGGCTGCCGGTAACATAGGTTTTGCAGATGTTTTTGATTTGAAGCAAGGGCTTTTTTCTCCTTTGTGCGGGCTTCGCCCCGCGCGTCCAAAACGGATGGTATATGTTTATTATAGCCATTTTGGTCGCATTTCGCAAGTCCGGCGCCGCAGGCGTTACAGAATGTTAACGTTTGCGACGCCCCATGGGGGTCAAAGCATTACGGACACAAGCACGAGAAATGCCGCCAGCGACAGCACGATGTGCACCGAGAGCACGTTCAAAATTGCATCCTTCTCCTCTTCCGCACTTGGGTCAATGAATATCGGGATCACAAAGGGCGGAGGCAGCAGAAACATCGTGAAAAGCGCCAGTGAAAAGCCCTTTTCCAGCCCAAGCGCCCGCACGACCAGCGTTTCGTTGATGAGAAAGGCAAAGCCCAGCATCAGCACCATGCGAACAAGGACGGTCAGAAGCGGCCGCAGCAGCTTTCCCGGCCGGATGCGCAGCTCATAGCCGAGCGTGATGCAAATCAGCGGCACAGTCAGACCGCTCAGCGTCTCCAGCGCCGAAACGAAGGCGGAGGCCGGCCTGAACGGCTGCAAAACGCCTGTCAGTCCCGTTGTGCTCAGGGCAATGCCCGCGGAGATGGCAAGGATGACCGGCGATTTGACAAGGCCGAGCAAGAGCTCTTTGGAGCTTGCGCCCGCGCCGTTTTGCCGGCGCAGGAAGCTCACAAGAACGATGAACACGAAGCTCACCTGCGCAAGGTCGAAAATGGCAAAGCGATACGTGTTTTCCGCGCCGAAAAAGGCCGAGAACAGCGCATAGCCGAGCATGCCGCTTTCAAAGCCCGTGAACACCGCCGGGTAATAGCGGTTGCCGGGGCAGAGCCGCTTGGAAAAAAGCCTTCCCACAGGCAGCAGGACGAGGCAAACGAGAAACACCGCCGCGAAGATCGCAAGATAACGCAGGGAAAAGTCCGTTCGCGCAAAGGTCAGCAGCAGCATGGACGGCAGGGAAAGGTTGACGATGAGGGTTTTCAGCCCCTGCACCGTCTCCGCCGACAGCAGGCGGATTTTGCGGATCAGCGCGCCCAGCAGAAGCAGCAGCAGGATGGGCAGGAACTTGAGCAAAACAACAAAGAGGCTTTCCATGGCTTTGGCTCCTTCAAGCGGTTTTCTTCTATCATAGCATAGCCGGCACAAAGCTGCACGGTCTTCTTGAGCAGTTGTGGGAACAAAGCGGAGCGCTTTTTCCC
>CAYRIA010000071.1:0-8167 GCA_964424175.1 uncultured Oscillospiraceae bacterium
ACTCGCTACCTCCACCTTGGCAAGGTGGCGCTCTGCCAAATGAGCTATGCCCGCAGACCTTGTTTGTGAATGCAAAGTTGATTATACCAAAAAACCGGCACTTGTCAAGAGCCGTTTTCCATTTCCTGTGCGTACGTAAAGGATTTCGGCTCTGCCGGGCCGTTGACTTTGGCAGTTTTTTTGTTATACTACTGCGTGAACGTATTTTTAGAGGTGAAAAGATGGAGTTTTTGGATAAAATCAGTGCACTTTCGGAAGTCTCCTTCGGGGGACTTACGCTGCTGTCGCTCCTTACGGCAGCGCTGGTCTTTCTTATCTGCTTGTTGGTCATTACTGTGATCCTGCGGATTGTCGACCGCATCCAGAAAAACAGCCGGCTGGACAAGGCCGTGAGCGGATTTATTCGCAGCGCCATCAAGGTCGGGCTGTGGATCTTCGCGCTCATCCTCGTCGCAGATAAGCTGGGGATTAAGACTACCTCCCTGGTCACGCTCATCGGTGTGGTCGGCCTTGCCCTTTCGCTTTCGATACAGGGTGTATTGTCAAACCTGTTCAGCGGCCTGACGCTCCTGACAACCAGACCCTTCACAGCCGGGGATTTCATAGAACTTGACGGCGCTTCTGGCTCCGTAACGGAGCTTGGCCTGTTCTATACGGCGATGACCACCCCAGACAACCGGCTAATCTATGTGCCGAACAGTCAGGCTGCAGGGGCGAAGATTATAAACTATACACGGGAAAAAAATCGACGTGTGGATATGACCTTCAGCGTCCCCTATGAGTTGTCTGCAGAGGCGGTCAAAGAGGCGCTTATGGAGGCCATCGAGGGCGACGAACGCGTACTGCGCGAGCCTGAGCCCTTTGCGGGCCTGTTGGCCTACAGGGACGGAACGGTCGAATATACGCTTCGGGTTTGGACGAAGAACGAGGACTACTGGGGGTTTTACTTTTCGGCAAACGAGCGCGTCAGAAAGACGCTTGAGGCGCACGGAATCTCGATGGCGCCGCGGCCGCTCGGCGTAAGGCTGGAGCAATAAAATGCGGCGTGCCCCGGAAAAACCGGGGCACACCACTATTTTTGAAAAGTTTTTTATTGGTGTGCAATAAAATGCTCTGCTGCCGCGTTTAACAGATAAAGGAGGGAAGCCACCCTTGTTAAGCCTTATCAAAGAAGACACCGCCGCCCCACAAAAGGAGCCGCTTGAAGCCTTGATAGCAGGCATTGCAGGGGGCGATAAAGCTGCCGTTGGCGCCCTCTACGAGCAAACGAAGTCCGCCGTTTACGGCTTTGCCCTCTCAATTCTGAAAAATCCGAGCGACGCAGAGGACGTGATGCAGGGGACCTATGTCAAAATCTGGCAGGCAGCGGAGCGCTACAGTCCCTCGGGAAAGCCAATGGCCTGGGTTCTTACCATCGCACGGAATCTGGCATTGAGCACTCTGCGAGAGCGCAGCCGTACCACAGAGTTGTCGGAGGAGGGCTGGCTCACGCTTGAGGCGGATAGCCGCCCGAATGCCGCGGAGGATAAGCTTGTGCTCAATGCGGCGATGTGCCTACTCTCACAATCGGAACGAGAGATTGTCATGCTGCATGCCGTCGCGGGCCTAAAGCACATTGAAATTGCGCGGCTGCTGAGCCTGCCGTTGCCGACTGTCCTGTCAAAATACAGCCGCGCACGGAAAAAGCTCCAGAGCGCGCTTAAGGAGGCGAGCTGATTTGAAAAACAAGAACATCGAAAAATGCCTCCTGCGGGCGGTCGAGAACGAAACGCCTGATATACGAGATTCCATTTTGGCCGCGTGTGACGCGCGGCCGCGCGGAGAGGCGGCGTCCATTCCGCAGCAGAAAAGCCTGAGGGCTCCTGTGCTCAGGCCACTCTACGCGGCGGCGATGCTTCTACTGCTTGTGGGGCTGTTTTTTGGCGCAGAACTTTACCAGACGGCCTATGCCGTCACCTCGGTTGTGACGCTCGACGTTAACCCGAGCATCAAATTGAAGGCGAACAAGGAGGAAAAGCTTCTTGCCGCCGAAGGGCTAAATTCGGACGGTAAGGCGCTTTTGGCATCCATGAAAGAGGATGGCGAACAACTCGAGGGCATAGCGCTTGCCGCTGCGGCCGCCGCGCTCGTGCGGACTATGGCGGACGAGGGTTACCTGAAAGGAGCAGATGCCGCCGTTTTGGTGAGCGTTGAGAACGAGAATACCGAAACCGGTGCCGAACTGCGGGAGCGGCTGACCGCTGAGATCGGGGCAGCACTCAAGGAAAAGGGCGTGGACGGTGCGATACTGGGGCAAGACGCTGTAGATCTTAATGACTTCTCAGACCTGGCCGAGCAGCTTGATATTTCCACAGGCAAAGCCGCATTGATTGGAAAAATTGTTGAGGCTGACCCCGGCCTTGAGCCGGAGGCTCTGGCAAAGCTGAGCATCGGCGAGCTTGGTCTGCTGGCCTCTATGCGGCTGGAGATCAAGGACGGCCTGATAATTGTCGGCGAGCTTGGATTGGGCACGGGCGCGAGGCTTGTGACAGACGCTGCCGACGCCTTTTCTGAGGGCTTATCCGAGGGGCTTGAGGACAGCGGCCTCCTTTCGGCGGCTGATGGCGACTTCCCTCAGATGCCTGTGCCTTCCGGGTCTCCGCAGAAGTCGCCTGAGGCGACGGCCGATCAGCTCGTCGAAGGCCTGTCTGGCCTAATTGGGTGGTTGGTAAACCGCGTTTCATGAACGCCTTACGATTTACGTAAAAGCGTCGGTGCATTTCCCGGTCTGCCGACGCTAACAAATAATTGATTTTTTGTAATTAATAGGCTTTCCTACGCAATAAAACGCTCTATGCGGGCGTTAATGTAATGTCGGGTGTTTTTCACCGAACAAAACAATAAGGAGAGTCAAAATGAAAATCAAGAAGTTTGCTGTCGTATTCATGCTCGCACTCACAATCGTATCCGCCTGCACGGCCGCGCCAATGGCGGCCTTTGCGGACAATAGCTACAGCTATGAGGCTTCGGCGGAGACCTATGCTGACGACATCGAAGCCCTCGTCGAGAACACCGGTGGTGACTATGAGAAGTTGACGGAGAGCTACCCCGCCAACCCCGACCCCTCTGGCTATGTTCAAACTGCTGTAGACTTCGGCAAAAGCTTCCTGTCCGGCTTTGGAAAGCTTACCGGTAGCTTCCTCGGCAGAGGAAGATAAACGCGCGTCTGTCTCCTTCGTCATAAGCCCCCGACCAGAAAAAGAGAAAGGTCGGGGGCGCGGTTTTTCCGGGGCAAGGAGGCCTCAGACCCCGCTACAGAACAAAACAGAAAGCTCCGGTTTTACCCGAAGCTTCGCTGTTTGAGAGAGGATTATATTATAGAGGGGAGAAAATAAACCTTATTTGCAAGCAATGTGCTGGCACTCACAAGTGCTTGCGTCTTCAGCTTGTAACTATCATAGAATATACTTTTGTCCGCGTTATGAATATATTGTGAAAAGTTTGTGAACGCTACAGTTTTTCAGCTTCCCTTAAGGCGGACAGTAAAGACAAATTCCGTGACCCCGTCTCGGCTTGTGACACAGATGTCTTCATTGTGGTTGTTTAGGATGGTTTTGACGATGGACAGGCCCAAGCCAACGCCGTCGCGGTCAAGCCCGCGGGATTTGTCGGTTTTGTGGAAACGGTCAAAGATGAAGGGCAGTTCCTGGGGAGAGATCGTCTCGCCGTGGTTTTTGATTGAAACGAAGGCACGGCTGCCCTGTTTCCAAAGAGATACGCCGATGGTTGCGCCCTTTTCCGAAAATTTGATGGCGTTGTCAAGCAGATTGTAGACGACCTGTGTGATCGAATCCTCGTCGCCGCGCACGGTGAAGCTCTCCTCGGGGAGCTGAGCGTCGACATCCAGCCCCTGCTGAGTAATCCTGCCCTCAAAAGCCAGCAACGTTCGCATGATGACCTCAGAAAGGTTGAAGCTGCGGCTCAGGAGGGCGGGGGTATCGACAGACTGGATGCGGCTCATCTGCAGCATTTGCCGGACGAGACGGGAAAGCCGTTTGGTTTCGCTGGAGATCGTTGCTAGATATTTGTCTTGCTCCTCCTTGGGAATCGTACCGTCGAGAATCCCGTCGGCAAAGCCGGCAATGGTGGTCATCGGGGTTTTCAGCTCATGGGAGAGGTTCGCGATAAATTCGCTGCGAAGCTGCTCGGATTTTTCCATGGATTCTGCCATCGTGTTGAACGACTCCGTCAGTTCTCCGATCTCGTCTTCTCGCCCGTCGTCCGCGACGCGGGCGGAAAAGTCACCGTGAGCGAAGCGCCTTGCAGCCGCCGCAATTTCGAGTAAAGGCTCGGACTGTCGTAGCGAGGTGTAATAGGAGAGGATCAGAGCAACAATCATCACGATCATTGCGGTCAAAAGGAACACGTTTGAGGTGGTGCCCCAGGCTCGGATAATCTCTGTGCAGTCAGAGCCGACGAACACATAGCCGACAGGTCCGTTGTCAGAGAGGGAGGAGACGGGCAGGGCTACGATGTAATAGGGGCGGTCGTTGTAAACCGCGTCAAGCGTCGTGAGCCGCTGGAAACGACCGGTTCTGTAAAGCTCCTCCATGACCAAGGGGCTGATCTGTTTGCCAATATAGGGCGAAACGACATCCATATCAGAGCTGCTCATAATGGAACCGTGAATGTCAGTGATGAAAATGTGATTGCCCGTGCTTTTGGCCAGAGAGCTGATGATCAGGCGTAAATACCAGGCGTTCAGGTCATTGTTTTCCTCGAGAAAGGCGGAGGCCGCCTTCGAGACCTCCGTTGCGCCAAGGGCAATCTCCTCGCGCTTCTGGTTCAGCGCAAATGATCGCCCGATAATGACGATGGAGGCGCCCAACACAAAAAAGCTGACGACGACAAGCATAGCCGTCATCACAAAGTTCTTGAAATAGATACTTTTCAACTGTCAGACCGTTCCTTTCGCCCCAACAAGGGAGAGGGGGTCTCCTCGGTGTAGGCCCGATTAGATCCGTTCATTCAGCTCAAATTTATAGCCGACGCCCCAGACCGTTTTAAGTGTCCACTGGTCGGAAACACCCTCAAGCTTTTCACGTAGGCGCTTGATGTGCACATCCACCGTGCGGGAATCGCCGAAGTAGTCAAAGCCCCAGACCTCGTCCAGGAGTTGGTTACGGGTATAGACCCTGTTGGGCGTGGCGGCGAGGTGGAATAAAAGCTCCATCTCTTTTGGCGGGGTTTCGACACGCTTTCCGTCGACGATGAGCTCATAGGAATCAAGATTGATCGTCAGTTTATCGAAGCTCAGCTTCTTCTCGGCGCTTCGATCTTCCGGCTCCGTGCGGCGCATGACTGCGTGGATGCGCGCGAGCAGCTCCTTGACCTCAAAAGGCTTGACAATATAGTCGTCTGCGCCCATTTCCAGGCCATTGACCTTGTCAAAGGTCTCACCCTTGGCTGTGAGCATGATGATCGGCACACGTGAGGACTCCCGCACCTTGCGGCAAACCTGCCAGCCGTCCAGCACGGGCAGCATAATGTCCAGTATGATTACGTCCGGAGCGTCACTCAGAGCCATGCGGACGCCCGTTCCACCGTCCCCCGCCTTGATGACGTCAAAGCCATCTTTTTCGAGGTACAATCGCAGAAGCTCCGCAATATTTACATCGTCTTCAATGATCAGGGCTATTTTAGGCATGTCGATACGTCCTTCCGAAAGGGTACGGACGGAAAGCCGCGCAGCAACGCCCCCGTCCCATACACAATATACTACTATTTTTAATATTTTACCATAGACGTGCGAAAATGGGTTAACAAACTGTAAAAAAGCGGCGTACTGCGCTTTTGTTCTGAAGGCCAAGGACTATCTGTGCAGAAAATGCACAAAAGGCACTGCATTTTGCGCTTGCTTTATTTCGCTAATGTGGTACAATGACGGTGCGACAATGGAAAAGCTTAATTATGGAGGAAACGACATGAACAAATTCAAAACTGCTTTTGTGCTCCTTTTAGCGCTGACGCTGTGCCTTGGCACTTTTGTCGGCTGTGGGGCAAAGCCTGTGGAACAAAGTGAAGCACCCAGCGGAACGCCCAGCAATGCGCCGGAGAGCGAGACTCCTGCCGGGGATGATATGGCTTACATAGAATCCAACGGCAAAATGGTCATCGGCTACACGGTTTATGAGCCAATGAACTACACCGACGAAACGGGCGAGTTCACCGGTTTCGATACCGAGTTTGCCAAAGCGGTCTGCGAAAAGCTTGGGGTAACGCCGGAGTTCGTAGAGATCAACTGGGACACCAAGGAGATCGAGTTGGCTGCAAAGAGCATTGACTGCATCTGGAACGGCATGACCATCACGCCCTCCCGATCGGCTGAGATGAGTATTTCCCTGCCCTATGTCAAAAATGCGCAGGTCGTTGTGGTCAAAGCAGACAGTGGCATAACATCCACCGCCGACCTCGTCGGCAAGACGGTGGTTGCTGAGGTCGGTTCGGCCGGCGAGATGCAGATTACTGGTAGTGAGGATTCCGAGCCCGAGGAAAACCTTGCGCAGGCCACTTATGTTGGCATGAGCAAGCAGACCGACTGTCTCCTGGAAGTCAAGGCTGGCACGGCGGCCGCCGCGGTGTTGGATTGGACGCTGGCCAAGACTATGGTCGGTGAGGGCACGGACTATGCGGACCTGATTATGGTCGACGGCCTTGAGCTTGCTCCTGAGGAATACGGCATTGCCTTCCGTAAGGACAGCAATGTGACCGAGCGGGTCAATGCCATTATTGCGGAGCTGGTTGCAGACGGAACATTGCCCGCGCTGGCCGAAAAGTATGGACTGAGCCTTGCGCCGGCCATCGAGAAGTAATATAATAGCTTACAAAGCACAATACTGCGGCAAGGGACAGGGATATCCTGCCCCTTGCCGTGCGTAATGAATGAATTGGCGTCCGGCACACGTTGGCTTCCCTCGGGACGGGGATATAAGCCCTTGCGCGGATTGCCCGGGAGTATTTGAGTTATGAGCCTTTCAGCCGCCACCCCATATCTGTTTGAGAGCCTGCTGGACAAGTTTGCGCCTGTCCTTGAGGCGCTTCCGGTCGTTACCTCGCGCTTGCTTCAGGGCTTTCTGCTCAACGGCGAGATTTTTATCATCACGCTTGCACTCGGCCTTCCGCTGGGCCTGCTAATCTCCTTCGGCGTGATGAGCAGCTTTAAGCCGCTCTCCTGGCTGACAAAGACCTTTGTCTGGATTGTGCGCGGCTCGCCGCTGATGCTGCAGGTCATCATCGTCTTTTACGGTCCCAGCCTGATTTGGGGCGGAGAGAACCTTGGTCGCATGGGGGCGGCCATCGTGGCCTTTGTCATAAACTATGCCTGCTATTTTTCGGAGATCTTCCGCGGCGGCATCGAGGGCATCCCGTTTGGACAGCAGGAGGCCGGACAGGTTCTGGGCATGACGCGCAGTCAGATTTTCTTCAAGGTTACGCTCCTGCAGGTGGTGAAAAGGATTATGCCGCCAATCGGCAACGAGCTGATGACCCTGGTCAAGGACACGTCGCTGGCCAATATCATCGCAAACAAAGAGATCATTATGATGGCTAAGGAATACACAGCCAAGGGGCTGATCTGGCCGCTGTTCTATACGCTGGTGTTCTTCCTCATTGCCTGCGGGCTTTTGACTTTGTTGCTCGGACGAATCGAGAAAAAGCTTTCCTATTTCAAGTGAGGGGTGTGCGAATGTCTGTTTTAGAAGTAAAATGCCTGCAAAAGAGCTTTGATACACTGCAGGTGCTCAAATCTATAGACTTTTCGCTTGAAAAGGGCGAGGCCATTGCCGTGATTGGTTCCTCGGGCAGCGGAAAGACGACATTGCTGCGCTGCCTCAACTTTCTGGAGAAGCCGGACGGCGGCAGTATCCTCGTTAACGGCGATGTTATTTTCGATGCGAAAGACTCCAGAACACAGCGGGAGAGTGAGATCCGAAAAAAGCGCCTGCATTTTGGCCTGGTTTTCCAAAGTTTCAACCTCTTTCCTCAGTATACGGTGCTCCAGAATGTCAAGCTGGCATCCGAGCTGCTTGCTCGCGAGCGGAGCGATTATAGACGCAGGAAGCGAGAAATCCTCGCTGAGATCGAAATTGACGCGCGGAAAAACCTTGAGGGCATGGGACTGGCCGATAAG
>CAYRIA010000071.1:8177-10074 GCA_964424175.1 uncultured Oscillospiraceae bacterium
CTACCCCCACCAGCTCTCCGGCGGTCAGCAGCAGCGCGTCGCCATTGCGCGGGCGCTTGCGTTGCGGCCGGACATCCTCTGCTTCGATGAGCCGACCAGTGCCCTCGACCCCGAACTGACGGGCGAAGTGCTGCGCGTGATCCGCGAGCTTGCCGAAAAGCGCACGACCATGATTATTGTTACCCATGAAATGGCCTTTGCACGGGCGGTGGCCGACAGGGTCATCTTCATGGACGGCGGCGTCATCGTCGAGCAAGGCGCACCGGACGAGGTGCTGGTTAACCCACGGGAGGAGCGCACAAAGCAGTTCCTAACCCGGTATTCGGAGGAGCGATAACGGGCTTCCGGACGGTCCTTGGATATAGCCTTATTTGTATATAACAGGAGGAAGCGGTGCCTTTCTCCTGTTTTTTGTGGTTTGAGTTTACAAATTACACTTGAATTGTTCCAAGCGCTATAATAAGATAGGAGCCGGTCGTCGAGGTGGGTTGCCTGTTCTGCCCGCTCTGGCGGTATTGCCCGAAATTTATTCGGAGTCAACCGGTGGTGTTTATGAAGAAAAAAATGAGCGCGCTTGCGCTTTTGTTCTGTTTGTTTGCGTCGGTGCTCTCAGGCTGCGGCCGCGGAGGCAATGAAATATACCGCGTCGTGGAAACCTTGGCCGAACAGGAGTTCTGTGTTGGCTTCCGTCAGGGGGATAAGGCGGGAGAGGCAGTAATCGCTGCCCTCGGAACGCTACAGGCCTCAGGTAAGGTTACGGAGCTTTCGATCAAATGGTTCGGAGAGGATCGTTCGCTGCTTGAGGAAGACGAAAGCGCCCTCGACGCTGTAGTGCCGGAGCTTGAAAAGCGCACCTTTATCATCGGCTATGACGCGAGCAGGCTTCCGTTTTCCGGCGACAATGCTGCGGGAATGCCCGTCGGCTTCGATGTGGAGCTTGCGCGTCTGGTTTGCCAGACCCTGGGGTGGAGGGCGAAGTTTTTGCCCATTGATGTTTCGCAGGCGGAGGTTGAGCTTGGCTCTGGAAACGTCGACTGCGTGTGGGGTGGCTATGCCTACGATAAGGATAACGATGCGATCCTGCTCTCACCTGTATATATCGCGAATACGATCGTTCTGGCCGCCCTTTCCGGCTCGGATGTGCGGAGCGTGGGTGGGCTTTCCCGCAAAACGCTGACTCTCAGCGAAAACGCCGACTTTAACGCCGTACTCGAGGCCAATAAGGCGCTGAAAATAAAGCCGGGGTATATTGTGAAGGTGCCCGGCGGTACAAATGCCTGCTTCAAAGCGCTGCGGGAAGGCTCTTGCGCTGCAATCATCACAGACCTCGCCGCGCTGGACTATTACAAATAAGAGCGGAATGTTGTTCGGTTGACGGGACAAGCTAGCGGTTTATTACAGTAAATCCCTAAAATGTCTGCGTAAGAAAAATGTCCCAATATCGTGTCATTATTGCCGGTGGACACTAAAATGCTTGTCCCAATATGTTTCAAAATTGAACCAAAAAATCAAGATTGTGCAAGTTTACCCTGAATCTGGATTTATTTTGTGCTTTTACACAATTGACACATTATGCCTGCCGTGATAACCTCTTTTTAGGTCGGAGAGCTTCCGGCCCAAGCTGGCACAAAATTTGTCCGGCGGTCTGCAAAGCTGTTTTGGCTGCATTTCGGGGTGATCCTGACGGCATCTTTTTGTAGCGTCGAAAGCAGTGGAGCGACTTACTTATTTTTTAATTAATATGGAGGTCATTATTATGGCATACAGCATGGATACAGTCGTAGGCGACATCCTCAACAACCCCGAAGCATGCGCAGTCATGGACGAAATCATCCCCGGCACCACCAAGAACCCCATGATGAAGATGGCTAAGGGCTTCACACTCGGCAAGATCGCT
>CAYRIA010000072.1:0-4246 GCA_964424175.1 uncultured Oscillospiraceae bacterium
GCCTGCGGCCGCTGTGTAGAATACTGCCCAGCCGGCGCGGTGAAGCTCGGGCAAAAGCTCTGCACCAAGGACGGCAAAAAAATCACTTATCCCATGCAGCAGCTTCCCGACAAGGTCAAGTGGGGTCCGGAAAAGTGGTCTCCGGATTACCGTGATAAGAATCGCATCAACTGCTATGAAACCGGAACAGCCCCCTGTAAAACGGCCTGTCCGGCGCATATCGCAGTTCAGGGCTATCTGAAAATGGCCGCCCAGGGCAGATATACCGAGGCTCTTGCTTTGATCAAAAAAGAGAACCCCTTCCCTGCGGTTTGCGGCGCAATCTGCAACCGCCGCTGCGAAGACGCCTGTACCCGCGGCACGATCGATGAAGCCGTGGCCGTGGATGAGGTCAAGAAGTTCATCGCGCAGTTGGAGCTCAAGTCCGAGAACCGCTACATACCGCCCGTGGTCCAGCCCTCGCTCCGCGGCCCCTACACGGAAAAGATTGCAATTATCGGCGGCGGCCCCGCCGGCCTGAGCTGCGCCTTCTACCTTGCCGAAAAGGGCTATAAACCCACCGTCTTTGAAAAGGAAAGGCGCCCCGGCGGTATGCTGATGAACGGCATTCCTTCCTTCCGTCTGGAAAAGGACGTTGTTGATGCCGAAATCGAAGTGCTCAGAGCTATGGGCGTCGAAATCAAGTGCGGTGTTGAGATTGGCAAGGATCTTACGATTGATCAGCTCCGCAAGGAAGGCTACAAGGCATTTTATATTGCCATCGGCTGCCAGGGCGGCCGCAAGCTCGGTGTTCCGGGCGAAGATGCCCAGGGTGTACTCTCCGGCGTCGATTTCCTCCGCAGCGTCAATCTTGATGAGGCCGGAACCAAGCTCCAAGGCAAATCGGTCGTCATCGGCGGCGGAAACGTGGCAGTTGACGTCGCCAGGGCGGCAGATCGCTGCGGTGCCGAGAGCGTGAGCATGTTCTGTCTGGAATCACACAGCGAAATGCCCGCCGACCGGCAGGAACTTCATGAAGCCGAGGAAGAAGGCGTTGTGGTCAGCTGCGGCTGGGGACCCAAGGAAATCATCACCGAGGACGGCAAGGTTAAGGGCATCGTCTTTAAGCGCTGCGTACGCGTATTTGACGAGGAAAACCGCTTTAATCCCGTGTACGATGAAAACGACCTGAGCACCGTGGACTGTGAGAACATTCTGCTCTCCGTCGGGCAGAGCATCCTTTGGGGTGATTTGCTCTCCGGCTCCAAGGTTGAACGGGGCCGCGGAAACGCTGCCTTGGCTGACGAACTGACTTACCAGACCGCTGAGCCTGACATTTTTGTCGGCGGCGATGTCTATACCGGGCCTAAGTTCGCCATTGACGCGATTGCCGCCGGTAAGGAAGGCGCTATTTCCATCCACCGCTTTGTTCAGCCCAAAAGCAGCCTCACTATCGGCCGTAACCGCCGCCAGTTCATTGAGCTTGATACGCAAAACGCTCTTATTGAGAACTTCGACAACGCCTCTCGGCAGGTCCCGGGCACGCTTGATACGAACAAGTCTTTCCGCGACACGCGCAAGCCCCTCACCGAGGAGCAGATCAAGGTGGAAACGTCACGCTGCCTGGGCTGTGGCGCCTCTATTGTCGATACAAACAAATGCATTGGCTGTGGCGTCTGCACCACAAAGTGCGAGTTTGACGCCATCCATCTCTACCGAGAGCTTCCCGAGTGCAGCACGATGATCAAGGCCGAAAAGAAGGTTAAGGCGCTACTGCCCTATTTGCTCAAGCGCGAGGTTAAGATCCTTTTGAATAAGAAAGAGCGGTGAGACCTATGCATGAATTAGGGATTGTCATCAAAATCATAGAGAGTGTTGAGGCGCTGGGGGCAGAAAACAATCTTACACAAGTGTCGTCTGTCACGCTGGAGCTCGGCGAGGTTTCCGGAATCGTCCCTGAATTCTTAACGGACTGTTGGAAATGGTCCGTGGAGAAATCTCCCTTGCTAAAAGGCTCCGTGCTGAAATTCGAGACCCTGCCCGCTGTCACCTACTGCGAGAGCTGCGAAAAGACCTATTCCACTATCGAGCACAAAAAAATCTGTCCCTATTGCCAAAGTGAAAAGACCTATCTTGTCAAAGGCAATGAGCTGAGCATTAAAGAAATCGAGGCCATGTGAGCCGTTCCACCGACACATTTGCCTCTACCAACACCCGAAGCCTCAGGCGACCAGACTTCGGTGCCGAAACCCTGCAGCAAAAGGCCGGCATTCCTGTTGTCGTTTTCACTGACTGACGGACAGGTCTACCGTTACGGAGATGCATCAAGCCTTGGATTGGGCGACGGCGGAGCTTGATTCGCTGGGGTTATTAGGGCAGTTTGATTTGGTTTTCGCGCGATTGGCATATCAATCGCGCGAAACCGGAAAAGGAGCTATCCCCGGAAAAAGAACGGGCTGTCCGAGCCTATCTGCATAGTATCTCTGAAAACGGCAGGGTCACCGAAGTCAGCGTAACGACGGTTGTAACGCTGTTCTGGCAGATTTGAATGACGAGGAGCCTTCATCATGGAAAAAACCATTTGGGAAAAATGCGTGGCCTTTCACGGGCACGAATGCGGCGGGCTGACCATCGGCTACAAGGCCGCTCTGTATGCCATTGAACTGCTGGGCCTTGCGCCGGGTGACAACAACTATGAAAGCTGCATTTCAGACGACGAGAAGCTTGTCTGCATTGTTGAGAACGACGCCTGCGGCGTCGATGCCATTCAGGTCATCCTCGGCTGCAGCGTCGGTAAGGGGAACCTGCTGTTTCATCTGCGGGGCAAACAGGCTTTCTCCTTCTATAACAGAACTACGGGCCAGTCCCTTCGCCTGGTGCTGAAGAAAAAACCGGAGGGATTAACCCGAGAGGCATCCTTTGCGTATTATCAGGCCTGTGCGCCAAAGGATATGTTCAACATTAAGGAAGCCAACATTCGGCTCCCGGAGCCGGCGCGCATCTTTGATTCTTATGTGTGCGACAGCTGCGGGGAGACGGCCGGGGCGGATTGGGTCAGGCTCCAGAACGGCAAAACGCTTTGTTTGGATTGCTATCCCGCATATTCCCGCTTTGATGTTTAGTCGGAAATGTTTACTACCACAAAAGATCCGGCCTTGGCAGTAGCCAAGGCCGGATCTTTTGTGCGTTCTGCTTGTGTATCCAAGTGTTATTTACATTTAACGGATACGTTTTCCACCACAAGCTGCGCCACTTGTTCATAGTTTTCCGCCGTGCAAAAAAGTGCCATTGTTTCCGCAAACCCGCCGCGGAGAAGAATATAAGACCGCTTTGGCCGGCATTTCGCCCTAATAATTTGTGACCATCTTAAATGCACATCCTGACGCGACTGTGCGAGTAGGCCCGCACCCGCTATTGATGGGTTCCCGGAAAAAAGCCCAAGAACTACGGTCAGTCTATTGACAAGACGATTTGTTTTTGCCTGCCGCATCTGCGTTCGGCAACGGACTCCGGCTCTGTCTAACACATACTCCACGTCATAGCGCCCGCGGTACACGAGCATTACGAAAAGCCAGGACAGAAACAGAAGCAATACAATAAGGAAAAGACCGTAAAGCGCATAAACGCTCTGCCCGGATACTAATACAACCACAATCGCAACAAGCCCGAAGGGAATACCGATCGCAAATCCGAGCTGCTGTAAAATTAATGTGTTGCGAAAAATGGGTACACTGACATGCCATTCAATCCTATCCATTAAGCAGCTCCCCTCTCTCAGTCATTTCAGCAAAGGGCAGCCGCAGCGGAAACACTGCTCATCCTCAATGCTGCATAAGGTGGCACAAGCATTGCAAAACACGATGCTGTCCCTTGATTTATCATACTTTTCAAAAGAATTCAGTCCGGCGTGATGGCGAACACGGTCGCCGATTTTATAGTAGTGATAAACCGTGTCGTCGTCCTCTGCAGACAGGACATGCTCTTTCCCTTTGTCGTCGCGTATTGTAACACAGTATTCCGTATAAAGCCGAATGTAATAATCACTCTTATCCTGGCCATTACTCACTCTGCGGCTTTTTTTCTGGACAGTTTTGTCTACGACAACCCCATCCCAAGTCCGCTGGCGTTTTCTGGAGAGCAGCTGCAGAAGAGCAATGGCAAAAAACATCCCGCTGATAACGAATGCAATCCTCAGCGCCTGAGATGTCTCCATTTCGCCTCCGGTCTCGCCGTAGATCAAAAAACCGATAATCACAGCCGCAGACAG
>CAYRIA010000072.1:4346-10053 GCA_964424175.1 uncultured Oscillospiraceae bacterium
CGCATGGGATTGCTGTCAAAATCAAAGGTAATCGTGGTATAATCCTGGGTCCACCAGGTTGTTGCAAACACATCTTCCGGGACGCTTTGATCAATCCCCCTAAAAACGCCGCTGCTTTCGTCGTAACTGCCGGTCAGGGTCGTTCCGGAGTTATTAAGGAAGGTAACCGTCATATCCGAGCCGGACTGGTCCACACGAACCCGCCAATCGGTCAACGCCTCGCGGCCGTCCAGCACGCTGCCCTCCCAGGAACCCGACACCTCATAGACCCCCGCCACAGATTCGTAGATTTTTAGTGTCATGTAGGCGCAGGTCCCGTTGTCCGTTCGGATCACCCGAATAAAGGCAGAATCCTCCTCAAGCGTCAGATCCCAGCGGGCCTCCTCACCAATCGAAACCGTCTGCACAGGCTCTCCGTCCAGGCTGCAGTCACCCGTGATCTCAATTTTGAGGCTGACACTGTCCTTTTGGGCGTCTGGGACACTCGCTGTTACGGTGTACTCCCTGAAGCCGGCCTCCGCCGCGAGTTGAACGGTACTCATATCCAAAAGCTCCCGCAGCGTAAAGGGGCTTTTACCCTCTTTGTACCGCTGGTCGTTGATGGCGCGGAGAACAGCCTCATCGACGCGAAGAATACCACTGCCCATACCTGGGGGGATGGGATTGGTGCCGTCTTCGTTTGTAACGGCGGGGGAAGCCGTCTCGATGAGAAGCTCTTTAATCTGCACTGCGTCCAGTCCCGGATTGATCGACTGAATCAGCGCAATTGCCGCAGTGACCTGTGGGGCGGCAAAGCTGGTTCCGCTTGCTTTAATCGGGTGCCCCTGTGCGTCTGTGCCAAGCACCATGTCGACACCGGGGGCAGAAAGGGTCACCTCTGCCGCGTCAGACCCAGCGTAATTTGAAAACTCGGCGCGCGAACCATCATTATTCAGCGCGCCAACTGTCACCAAATTAGGCAGTTTCATTCCCGCGGGAAAATAGTTGCTTCCGCTTAAAGCGCCATTCGTCACCGGATCCCGACCCTCATTGCCGGCGGCGGCAACAAACACCACGTCAGGGCGTGTTCGGTAAATCTCTTGAAAAAACTTTTTATAGGCCTCGCTTATCCATTTGTTTCCTTCTCTCGGCAACGCCGGTCCATAAGAACAGTTAATCACGGTAGCGCCGCTATCGACCTGCTCCTTGAGATAGACCAGTGCCTTCATCGTGTAGGTATAGTCCATGCCGTTTTTATGCAAAGTCGCCTGAGTAATGTCGTTTTCATCATAAGCGACAGGGACGGTTTTTTTGCCGTCGTAAAGGTTTTTTACCTTGATAGACAGCTTATCCTCCAGAATCGCGGCAATCCCGACCATTCCGCCGTTGTTATGGTCTGCGCCAATCACGTTGGTAACCATTGTCCCGTGGTTCAGCCCTCCGTCGATAACCGCGTTATTGTCGTTTTTCTCAGGTTCGGAGGTCTGGTCTCCATCCAGCTTCACCTTTCCGTTAAACTCGCCGGAACCCACATAGATCGCGGAGTCAAGTACGCCGGCCTTCACCTTGTTCAGGGAAATACCGCTGCTTTTTATGATGCGCCATGCGTCCTCCATGCCAATCGCCTTATAGTGTGACGCATTGTTCGGATCAGAAAAAACAGGGTCTGCAAGCGGGGAGCAGGGAGTGCCCTCCAATCCTTTTCCATACAGCTCCACATTTGGAAAGGCCGATTCCACACCAGTCAAAGAAAGAGCCGTATCAATTAACGCCGAAAGTTCGGCCTCTGACCGGCTCTGGACTTCAATCTGATAGAGATTAATCGTATCAAGCTCGCCGACAACCACGCCGCCCAACTGGGTAATTGCAGATTTTGCCTCCGCCTTGCCCACTTCGTCCTCAAAAACAAGGAGCAGTTGGTTCGCTGGCGCAGTTCCCCACTCCTCAGTTTGGATGATATCTGATGCGTCGGGGTCTTTATAAGTGTAGCGCTGCGCAGTCTGCCCCGCAAAAACATGCGTACCATTCAAAAACTGGAGAACGTTGACGCCGATTCCTGCCACAAGGAGGACGGTCAGAAGAATGATCAGAATCGTTGAGCCGCCGGGGTTTTTCGCCGGTTTCCCATGCACGGGGGGCGGCATGGGCGGAGGGGGTTGATTGTAGAAGCCGCTATTCTGTATTGGCCCGCTTTGCGGGGCCACCGGATTCTTGCTTTCAAGATTTGCACCGCAATTTCGACAAAAATTCGCGCTGTCCGACAGTTCCGAACCACAGTATTTGCAAAACATCGTTTTCCTCCTCAGTCGACTTTATTGCGGTCTTTTGGCGATTTCAAGGCTCACCTGACTTTGCAGATCGTCTCCCTCAATATTTACGACCCATGTATACGCATAGCTGCCGGAAAGACTGCCGCCCTGCTCTGTGAGCGGGATTTCAATGTAGTCCGGTTGAATGGTGTCTGTCACTTCGGCGCTGTAATCCAAATAGAAGTTGTCAAGATCCAGATAAAGCCTCAGTGTATTGCCGACAAGCTCCCCTGTATAGAGCTGAGGCTCCATGGCAAGGGACTCAAAATATTGTTCACCGTTGATATACGCCTCAAGGGGCATAATATCACATTCAAACTGCGTTCCCGGATAAATTTCCATCTGCAGGAAGACCTCTTCCATCCCGAAGTTCTCCCACGTCCCCTCATATGCGATAAAATAATCGCGTCGGAAGTGCATATCCCAGGTTCCGCTGGCATCGATGGCCTGCTGCTGATTTGTCGGCGCAGCTGTGTCGTTTGGCTGGAAAGCTTCGGTTGGCACCGGTTCAGCACCTAGGCTTTGTTCCTGTGGAGGGGCTTCACTATGTAATTTGGGCAACTCAAAGCCCTTAAACGAGTTTTCTATCCACCCGGCGGCGGCCAAGCCCCATACAACAACCGCTAATATGATTAGAATAACGATAAGCGTGCTCTTTCCTTTTGAACGCTCCATATCCTTTCACCTACCAAAAGTCTTCAGATTCTTGCCGCCCTAACGCGGTACAAATGAGTCATTGCCACCTCTATCTCTTGTATTTTAGCTTCCCGTTCAGAAGGCGAGTCAGTGTCTCTTTCACCGTCCTGTCATGGGCGCGGCTGTGAGAGAATTTGAAGGTCTTGCCGTCGGCCATAGTAATGTTCAGCTTGCCCTGAGAGCCGTAGGATCTGCCATCCTCGTCCATGCTTTGTGATTCACATTGGAACATGACTGCTTTGACGCTTTGATAGGGAAGCACAAAGTTTGCGGGATCTTCGGCCAGGATTTGGCTGGTGTTCATGGAATAGTATTTCTTGTAATAGTTCGCCCAATATTGCATCATTTTTGCGCTGCCCTTAAAGAATCCGGTCCCGCTCGCCTTTATCTCCTGCGAAATCTTCGCGCTTTCCGCCTTTTGAAGTTCCGGAGAAAGGTGTGCTACAATCACCTTATCTTTCATAAAAACCAAATTGCATGCCACTCTTTTTATCAGAGAGAGTTTGCGTTGTGTGATAAGCACCCATGCAATCTCTTCGGTCGTGTCTGCTCTGCCAAACGGAGTTTCCGGCGCAGCTTTCGCGGCTTTTGGCTCGGAATCCGAAGCTACCAGGCTTCCACATTTGGCGCAGAACTGACTTTGAGCTTCCACCTTGAAGCCGCAGTGTGTACAGAACATAATCGCCCTCCCCTTAATAACAACAGGACCATTTCGGTCTTTGCCTTCCTTAATCCTCAGAAGGCCTTGCGCTAGTATTTCAACACGTTTTTGATCCAAGTTGCACTAACCATATATATTCCCATTATCAGTATAGAGAACGGCGGCCATTTGAACAATAGAGCAGCACAATCTGTCAATGACAAAAAGTGGCACGTATTATGCCACTTTTTCTTGCGGTCGTAAGATTCTTCTGCTATTCTGACTCTAGGGGGGATTATCATGACCTTTGCCGAAAAGCTCGATTTTCTCATGAGTATTACAAAAACAGCAAATGGCGTGTTGGCGCGAAGCGTGTCACTGGACGCCTCCTACATCAGCAGGCTGCGCAGCGGGAAGCGCCTGAAGCCCAGAAATAAGAGCATCATTCAAGGCCTGTCTGCCTGCCTTGTGCGTCGAGTCACAGAAGACTATCAGAAAAAGGCGCTCTCCGACGCCCTTAAGCTGGCGCGCTTTCCGGAAGAAATTGGCCAGCTTGCCGATGAACTTACCGCCTGGCTGCTAAACGACACCCCGGACAGCGTGCAGCAGGTTAGCCGGTTTCTAAGTGTTCTCTCCGGCACATCCGTTCCACATGCTGCAACGCTTCCGCCGGAAAACTGCCGACCATCGTTTTCGAACGAAGCCGTCTCCATCTATTTCGGGGTTGAGGGAAAGCGCCAGGCAGCTGAAACTTTCCTCTGCGAGGTGGCCGCACGGGAAATCCCGCAAGCCCTGCTTCTGTTCAGCGACGAGGCTACCTCATGGATGACAGAGGATCCGGCGTTTATGCGTCGGTGGGCGGAGCTTATGCGTCGCGTTCTCGCGCGCGGCAATCGGATTAAGATCATCCATACCATCAGCAGGGATTTGGATGAGATGCTCAGTGCAATCAACCAGTGGATGCCTCTTTACATGAGCGGCGCCATTGAGCCGTATTTTTATCCTAAGAAACGTGACGGAATCTTCAAGCGGACACTTTTTGTTGCGCCGGAAACTGCGGCAGTCATCTCAAATTCTGTAGTCGATCACGTTTGTTCTGCTGCAAATATCCTATATCGTGATCGAGACGCCGTGACCTCCTTCGCCGAGGAATTTCAGCAATACCTTCGCCTGTGCCGCCCACTGATGCGTGTTTTCACCCTACGCGAGCAGGAGCGCTATTATACCATTTTGGATGATTTTGAGCGGGGACAGGCGGATACGCTAGTAAAGACCGAGTCTCTCTCTCTGTTAACCATGCCAAAAACGCTGTTCGCACAAATTCTCAG
The DNA here is from genome assembly GCA_964424175.1 of uncultured Oscillospiraceae bacterium. GTDB lineage: Bacteria > Bacillota > Clostridia > Oscillospirales > Oscillospiraceae > UBA2658. The sequence continues at coordinate 9,299 of CAYRIA010000072.1, forward strand.
ACGCGCGGGGCTGGATTTGGCCGGCACGGCCGCCATCCATGAGCGCCGACGCGAAATCTTCCTGAAAAACCTTCGGTCAAACCGTTTCACTGAAATTATATCGCTTCCGCCTTTAGCGCTTATTTTGAGTGGTGGGGTTAAACTATCCATGTCGGATCTGTTGGACAGCGGGGATCTTTTTTACCAACCGGGAGAGTTCGTCGACCATCTGCAGCAGATTCTTGCACTGCTTGAATCCTGCGAGAATTACAACGTTCATCTTTTTGATAGGCCGATCGAGGAACGTTACTCGGTCTATGCGCGGGAGGAGCTGGGCGTCATAGTGGCGAACACTTCTCAGCCGCCGGTTGTTCTGGCCATAAGCGAGGGAAATTTGACTGCTGCTTTTTGGGATTTTTTAAAAAGTCTCATTGGAGATACACCCTATGCGGCACCGCTAAAGGCCGTCTCGGTTGCCAAGCTTCGGGCTTATCTTGCAAAGCTGACAGATTATGAGAAATCTGCAAGCTTGTCCAAGTTGGAACAGCGTTGAATTTTGTTGACAGCAGGGAGAACGCTTAATAGAATAGCTATAACAGACGCGCCTGTGTATTCGCTGCCGGAGTTCATGGAAAAAGCGCAGGGTTGCGCCGAGTTATTTTCGCTGTATTCAATACAATTAAAGTCTTAAGGAGACCTTTGACCAATGACAGAACTTCTTAATAGCCTTCCTCAAATACTAACCTTATTATTGATTTGCGGAGTTAAAATCATCG